>CANFKS010000019.1 GCA_947447625.1 Rhodospirillales bacterium
CGAACAGATCGAGCGGGGAGCGTTCGCGGCGCTTCGTGAAGCCGGCGGCGGGGGCGAGTTCGAGGACGACGCCGGTGAAGGCGCGGTCAAGCGCGCGCAGCGGGATGCGGCGCTGGCCGATGGCGGGATCATGGATGACGGCCTGGCTGCGGCGGACGGCGACGACGAAGTGCTTGAACTCCCAATGCAGGATGCAGGGCAGGCGGAGTTTGGGGCAATCCTCGGGGTCGCAGCGCAGCGCGCGGGTGGTCAGGTCGAGCGCGCCGGCGGTAGCGATGAGGTCTTCGAGGGTGGCGCCTTTCAGCGAGATCGGGAAGCGGCGGCGCAGGGTGGTCATGTCGGTATCGAGGCCGTGATGGCCGGCGATCATGGCGAGACAGGCGAGGCCGCACCCGGCGGCTTCGGTTTGGCGGATATGGGGGAGGCGGCGAAACCAGGAAGAATGGAGCATACGAACTTTCGTTTTAATATAAATTAATAATTATTGGCATAACATCATTATAATTAAAGCAATGAGATTGTTTACTGAATGACTTAGAAAAACGCCTAATAATGCGCCTGCCAATCCGATGCGATTATATATCACCATATATTGTACAGAAAATAACGTAAACGCAATGGTTACTGAAAACATTGTATATGCGCCATGGCGATGGCCCAATATCGCCATTACCACCACGGCAACCACAAAAACTTGTTCTGGCATAGATGAAATTTTTCTAGACACTGAAAAAATTATTGCCATCAGACACGTTTCAATTGCCGGTGCCAATATAGACGATAATATAATATCTCTAATTTCTATTTTTATAGATTTATCCAATTCAATAATCGATATTGGGTCGAATTTAATTAATTCAATTGCAATTACAGCAGATGAAACGGTAAAGAATAATGCGATACCTGTGATGATCGAGCGCCTGATATAATTTCCATCCCGGATAAAAATGTTCTCGATAAAGTTCTTCAGCTCATTTTTCCTTAAGAGCAACGGTTTATTTTTAATAATTCTCATGCATGCCTCCTATTTTGTGCAAGCCTAGCTCTCTTTCAGATGCGGAGAGTTTGGTTGGCGTTCCCACCAAGCTCTCCGCAATTCGTCAAGTCTGCGGATTCTCTCCGCAACCAAAAATCAACTCCATTATTCTGCCACGATTAAATCCATTCATAAATTTTTCAAACAATATTACATTCCTGCCGCACCGTTAGAAATGTTAATTTGCGCTTGGTTTTGCAGATCCACCATATCGCTCATATCGAATCCTGTCATATGTGGGGGATTTTTTACTATTGATGGTGGGGTGTTTGATGGAAAATTATTAATAACGATCTTTGCCGTATCATATATAAAATTTCCAATTACTCCCGTCACGACGCCCTTCACTATATCCGTCGCCAGCGAAGCCATTACAATATTTTGATTGCCGCCACTGCCACCGCCTCCGCCACCGTCAGGGTTACCGCCCTCACTGCCACCTTCGCCACCACCGACAAACCGCAGTTCATCCATCGTCAATTCACGCAACATCGTCGCTTCCTTTCTTTCCTTGTCGGCACTCAGGATGAGGCCGATCAAGCTCGGGGGGCGTCACCAGCCGCATGGGAGCCATGCCAACAGCCACGCGAATTCGGGGCCCTTGTTCGTCACGATGCCGGCACGCGGGGCCGTCAGGCGTATTTCACCCAGCGAATACCGCAGGATGCCCGGCGCGCTCTCCTTGCGCGGGAACGTGGCAGTCGCGAGGAAGGTGACGCAGGCAAGGACAGCGGCCGTGAAAAACCCGGTCAGGCCCCACCAGAAAATCGGCATGAGCGAGACCGGCGCGCCGAATTCAGCGTCGGTGGCCGCGGCCAAGGCGGTGTCGCGAAACAGCGCCAATCGCGGGGCGTGTTGGGCAACGGCGCTCCTATCGAAGCATTTTTGCGATGCGGGATCGGCGTGATATCGATACATAACGATCCGAGATTGGATCAATAATTCGATGCTGTAAACGTATCAAACCGTTATAAAAATGGCGGCTCACACATTCATGATCGGCGCGGGTGAGGCGGCAGAGCGGCGTCCGTTCAAATCCGGCCTGCCGCCTGCCCGCTCAACGCTCCGCGTGGTCCCGCGCCAGGGCCGCGGTGCGGAACAAGGCGTGGATCATTTTGCTGTAAGGGAGGGCAACGAAGAGGGCGAGGACGAAGCCCAGGTGAAGCGCAAGAAGCCACCCCATGGCGCTGGTGCTCCGCAGCACGAGCAGGAGCAGGCCGGTTTTGGCCACCGAGGCAAGGAGGATGAGCATCGCGTAATCCCCACCCAGAACCGCTTTGGCAGCCGGTTCCGGGTCAGCGAGAACTTTGAGCCACAGCAGACCGATGGTGCCGATCAGCATCATGATACCTCCGACGGTACCGAGGATGACCGGGGCACTGAGCAGGCTGTAGGGGGCAACCCAGCCCATAGCGTGATGAAAAACAGTGGCAACCGAGGTCGCGGCGAAGCACAGCAGGAACCCGTAGGCCATCGCGTGATGCAGCCAGCGGCGGGTGAAGGAAAACGATTCGGTCGGATAGTTGCAGCCATCCCCGCCGCCCCCCAGATTGCGCAGCGTCATGGCGTCGTGCAGCGCGCGCGCGAAATGGATAAAGCGGATTTTCCCGCCCGATGCTCGCCAGAACGAGGCCGTGGTGAGGCTCATGGCGAGAAGGGCGTAGAGGAATGTGGCCGCGGCGCTATAGACCATCGCGTCATAGGAGATGACGGCGAAAAACGCGCCAGGCCCGGTATGGGGCGCCAGCATGGTGCCGCTCGATTGCAGCGCCCCGACAAGGAGCAGGACGAGCGCAACAGCAAGCGCGGTGACGACGGAGACGATGGTCCCGTTGCGTTCGAACAGCCGGCCCATCGGCTTCGGCCAGGCGTGGAAGGCGTAGCTTTCAGCGCGCACCAGGGCGAAGGCCTGCGGAACATTGATGCCCCACGGATGCGGCGGCGCATATTGGCAGGCATAGAAGCAGCCTTGGCAGCCGTGGCAGAGGTTGGCCAGGTGGTTGAGGTCGGCGGCCGAGAATTCGCGGTGCCGCTGCATGGCGGGGAACACGGCGCAGAAGCCTTCGCAATAGCGGCAGGCGTTGCAGATCTCCATGTTGTGGCGGGCGTCGGCCATGGCTTCGGAAATCCGAACCTCGGAGAGTTCGGCCTCAGCGATCAGGGCATCAATTGCGGGCATGGCGGGCAGCCTCCCTGCCGGCGATACGGCCGAAGACCGTGCCGATGGTCATGCCGAAACCGGCGAGATAGCCGCGGCCAAGAATGTTGCCGGCCATGATTTCGCCTGATGCGAAGAGATTGGCGGCGGGCTTGCCGTCCGTCATGAGGACGCGGGCGTTTTGGTTCACTTTGAGGCCGAGATAGGTAAAGGTTATGCCGGGACGCAGCGGGTAGCCGTAGAACGGGCCCTCCTCGATGCGTCGGGCCCAGTGGGTTTTCGGCGGCGCGAGCCCCTCGGTGCGGCATTCGTCGAGGCCTGTGGCGTCGAAGCGGCCCGGCTGAACCGAATTATTATAAGACATAACTGTGTTTTCGACGGTGGCAGCGTCGAGCCCCATCTTGTTGGCGAGGTCGGCGATGCTGTCGGCTTTGATCGCTGGATAGACCGATGGCATGAACAACGAGAAGGCCTTGGCATCGCAGATCGAATAGGCGATCTGGCCGGGCTGCTGTGCGATCAGGCGGCCCCAGATGGCGTAGCGCTTGGGCCAGACGTCTTCGCCCTCGTCATAGAAGCGCTGGCCGTCGCGGTTGACGACGATCGAGAACGGCACGCTGTCGAGCCGCGTGGAGATGCCCCCGTCGAACTGGGGAGAGCGGGCATCGAGCGCGACGGCATGGAACTGGGTGGGGTCCCCGATCGGGGCGATGCCTTGATCCAACAGGTTTTTCAGCACCTTGCCCTTTGCATAGGGCGTGCCGCGGATGACGAAATTGTCGACCGCGTCGCCCCAGTATTGGCGCATCCAGTCGAGATTGGCCTGAAAGCCTCCGGCGGCGGCGACGACACAGCGCGCGGTGACGGTGGCGGGAAAGCCGCGCCAGGTGATGTCGGCGGAGCGGACGAAGCCGTCATCGACGTGCAGGTTCACCACTTCGGCGTCATAGAGGATGTCAACGCCGAGGCGGGTGGCGGTCGCGTAGTAGGCGTTGAGCAAAGCCTTGCCGCCGCCAAGGAAAAAGGCGTTGGTGCGCGAGAGGCTGAGCGTGCCGGAGAGGGCGGGCTGGAAGCGGACGCCGCAGGCCTCCATCCAGGGGGTCATTTCCGCACTGACGCGGATGGTCATGCGCGCAAGGGGTTCATCGGTGATGCCGCCGGTCACACGGTTGAGGTCATCCCAGTACTCGTCCTCGAGATAGGAACCGGTCAGGACCTTGGTAGGCGCGGTATGCATCCCGCGGAAATTGCGGGTGTGACGCGAGTTGCCGCCGCGGAAGGATTTGGGCGCACTTTCCAGCAGCAGCACGGAGGCACCGGCCTCGCGCGCGGTTACGGCGGCGCAGAGAGCGGCATTGCCGCCTCCGATCACGAGCACGTCGTAGGTTCGGGTCAGATCGACCATCGGGTGGCGTCCATCTCTGTGATGCGCGTTGAGATCGGGTGTGCCGAAGGCGGCGCCCCATGGCAAGGGGCGAACATGAAAAGGACGGTCCGTCGCCGAACCGCCCTGTCGCGAATGCAGACCCGTTCCTCGTTTCCGCGGTTCTGGATCAGCCGCGCTTGCGGCGGATCCAGCCCAGGCCGATCAGCCCGACCAGGCTGGCTCCAAGCAACGCCATTGAGGCGGGCTCAGGCGCAGGCGCCGTCGAGGAGAAGAAATCGCCGAGTTCGCGTTTCATCGCGTTCGAACCGCCGGCGTTGATGGCGATCGAGGTCAGGCCCGACAGATCGCTGAAGCCGATGAATTCGGCCGTGTTTGCAGATGGATTCGGCGCCGCGGGGCCATCCAGCCGGTAGAGCGTGTCGTTGGTCGACAGCACGCTCGCCAACGCCGGGTTCGTGCCACGAAAGGTGACGCCATTGTTCTTGTCGGTCACGACCGTCGACGTGCCCTTGGAGTCGGTCAGCCTGACGGTGACGTTGGCAGCCTGCGCGCTCGCGCCGTTCGCCAGGTAGAAACCAAATGCGGTGACCGACGGCGAGAAGTTCGAAAGCGTGATCTTTCCCAATTCTTTGGCGGAAATCACTTGCGGGCCGCTAAGGGTGCCGGCATTCGTCTCAAACATGTGCAGCGCGTTTGAAACCGACAAGCCGCCGATATTGGAGGTCGCCTTCACCACCATGCCAGCATTGGTCAGCGGGATGGTGTCCGCACCGTGCGCGCGCTGCATGGAGGCCACATCCTCAAACCAGTCGCCACCCCGGCCACCGATCCAAGCGTGAAGCGCGCTGCCTTCCATGGCGGCCGTGCCACGGCCAACATAAGCGGTGATCGCCTGGGCTGCGCTCATCACCGAAAGGCCGGCAACCAAAGCAACCACGAGAGCGACCGTCTGAATGCCGAAACGCATTCAATCCTCCTAAGACCTTACATAAACCTCCGATGTCGGCCGACCTCGTTTTTCGACCTGTTGCAAGGAGCGCCGCAAAACAATCAGCAATCCCCGTGCGAAATCACAAAATCACTCTAAGCCCACGATATGCAAGTTCAGACCCTAATAAATTGTAAAAAACTGACAAATCATAAAAATCATATTTTATCAAACAAAAGCCCGCCGCACCGAGGCGCGACGGGCCGATTGCCAGCAGTGCTTTGTAAAGGGCGGAGGTTCAGACTGCTTTCTTCAGCGTCGGCGAGGCCTTGAAGCGGACGGTTTTGCCCGCCTTCACCTTGATGGCGTCTCCAGTGCGCGGGTTGAGGCCCTTGCGCGCCTTGGTTTCACGCACGGCAAACGTGCCGAACGACGGCAGGGTGAACTTTCCGGACTCCTTGAGCTCCTTCACGATCGCACCAATCAAATCGGCGGCCACGCGGTTCGCGGCCGTGCCGGTCAGAGCGGCGGACTCCTGGATCACTTTGGCGATGAAGGCTTTCGACATGGCGGACTGATCCTCTGTTGTGGGTCGACTCATCGCAAACGGACAGTCGTCAGCCGATCCCTGCGAGTCGACGGCGGATTTCAAGACCTGATTCTGGTAACAGCGCGATTTGGCCTGCGCAAAAGAATTCGTCATTCGGCTTCAAATTTGCGGCTGCGCCGTCATCGAGCCTGATGATTTTGGCGGAAACGCCAAAAATCCGAATCAGGCGCTCCAACGCCCGGTCTTTCGCCGGTATCGGCAAACATGCAAGGCTGGGCCATGAGCACGTCATCTCCCGCCGATACCGTCAAACCCGCCGCTACCCTGCCCGGAACCGAGGCCGTCGACCCGCGATATGAGAGCCTCGACCTATGGGCACCAGGCATCAGAGTGGAGGCAATGTGGGAGGCACAGCTTGCCGCGGTTGCCGCGGTACGCCCTGCGCTGCCCGCCATTTCCGCCGCTGCCGCGGCAGCGGCTATCCGGCTGGGTCGGCATGGGCGGCTGGTCTACGCTGGCGCGGGGACATCGGGGCGGATCGGCGTACAGGATGGCGCCGAATTGCCGCCGACGTTCGATTGGCCGGTGGAGCGCACCATCATGCTGATGGCGGGCGGCGATGGCGCGTTCATCCGATCGATCGAAAACGCCGAGGATGACCGGGAAGCGGCCGAGGCGGCGGTGGCAGCCCATGGGATCGGGCGCGCCGATGTGATGATCGGGGTGGCAGCCAGCGGGTCAACGCCCTTCACGGTTGCGGCGATCAAGGCTGCCCGCGAACGCGGCGCCTTGACGATCGGAGTCTCCAACAGCGCCGGCGGCACCCTGCTGAAGGCCGCCGAGCACGCAATCCTGGCCGAGACCGGCGCCGAGGTGCTGGCCGGATCCACCCGGATGAAGGCCGGCACGGCGCAAAAGATCGTGCTCAACCTGCTCTCGACCGAGGTGATGATCGCCCTTGGCCGGGTGCATCGCGGGCTGATGGTCGACATGCAGGCCCGCAACGCCAAACTCCGCTTGCGCGCGGTGCGGATGTTGCGAACATTGACCGGGCGCGAGGATGCGGCCCTCGAAGCAGCACTCGCCGAAGCGGGCGGGCGGGTCAAGACCGCGGTATTGGTGCTGGAGGGGCTCGATCGGGCCCATGCCGAGGCCCTGCTGGCCGAGCATGGCGGCAAGTTGCGCGCAGCCCTGGCGAGCCTCGGCGCATGAGCGGCGCGGGGTTGCGCATCCGTGCCGGCCGGGTATTCGACGGCGAGCGGTTCCACGAGGCCAGCGATGTAACGATCGAGGACGGTCGGATCGCGGCGCTGCGTCCGGCCGGAACCGCCACTGCCTTCACGCTGCCCGACGGCGCCCTGCTCATACCCGGATATGTTGACCTCCAGGTCAACGGTGGCGGCGGCGAAATGCTGAACGATAACCCGACCGCAGCCACGTTGGGGCGCATCGCCCGGGCCCATACGCGGGCCGGATCCACCACCATCCTGCCGACCCTCATCAGCGGCACGCGCCCCCTGCTTGCTGCCACCCTGTCGGCCGGCCGGGCGGCGCTTGCGGCTGGCGTGCCGGGGGTTGCCGGGCTCCATCTGGAGGGACCATTCCTGGCGCCGGTGCGGCGCGGCATCCATCCCGGCACCGCGATGACAGTGCCGACCGAAGACGACCTCGCGGCCCTGTGCGCCCCCTTCCCCGGCACGCTGCTGCTGACGCTGGCGCCCGAGATGGTGCCGCCGGCTGCCGTGGCGCGGCTGGTGGCGGCCGGGGTGATCGTGTTCGCGGGGCACACCGATGGCAGTTTCGCCGAGATCAAGGCCGGGCTCGACGCCGGTATTTCGGGCTTCACCCATCTTTACAATGCGATGTCCCCCCTCACGGTGCGCGAACCCGGTGCGGTGGGTGCCGCACTCGACAGTTCGACCGTGCGGGCTGGGATCATTGCCGATGGGCTCCATGTCCATGCCGCAGCAATCCGCGTGGCGCTGAAATGCTTGGGCCCGGCGCGGCTGTTCCTGGTGTCGGATGCCATGGCCACCGCGGCCTCGCAGACCACGAGTTTCGAGCTCTATGGGCAGACCATCACACTCAAGGACGGGCGCTTGACCAACAGCGGCGGCACCCTGGCCGGGGCGCACCTGACGATGGCCGAGGCGGTGCAGATCGCGGTGCGCGATGTCGGCATCATGCTGGCCGACGCATTGCGAATGGCCACCCGGACCCCGGCGGAGGCCATCCACGCGCCTGATCTCGGGCGCATCGGCAAGGGCGCGCAGGGCAACCTGGTGGCGCTCGATCAGGCGCTGGGCGTGATCGCGGTGTGGCAGGGCGGCAAGCGGGTGGTCTGAGCGGACCACCCGCGTCATGCCATGGTTCGAGTTCAGAGACCCGCCTGGGTGACGAACTTGGTGTTGAGGTAGGCTTCCATTGCCTCAAGCCCGCCTTCCGAGCCGTATCCGCTGTCCTTGATGCCGCCGAAGGGCACTTCCGGCAGTGCCAGGCCGTGGTGGTTGATCGACATCATGCCGCTTTCGACCGCTGCGGCGATGGCGTTGGCCGTTTTGGCCGACCGGGTATAGGCGTAGGCGGCGAGGCCGTAGGGCAGGCGATTGGCTTCGGCCACCACGTCATCGAACGACTTGAACGGCACCATCAGCGCAAGCGGGCCGAACGGCTCCTCGTTCATGACGCGCATGTCGAGGGTGAGGTCGCTCAGCACGGTGGGTTCGAAGAAGTTGCCGACATTGCCGATCCGCTTGCCGCCGGTCTTCACGGTGGCGCCCTTCTGCACGGCATCGGCGATGAAGCCCTCCATCGCGGTGACGCGGCGCGGATTGGCGAGCGGGCCCATGGTGGAGGCCGGATCAAGCCCGTTGCCGACCTTCACGCCCTCGGCGACCTTGACGAACTTGGCGACGAAATTCTCATAGACGCTCTCCTGGACCAGAAACCGCGTCGGCGAGACGCACACCTGCCCGGCGTTGCGGAACTTGTTGGTGGCGAGAATTTTGGAGGCAACGTCGATATCGGCGTCATCGAACACGATGGCCGGAGCATGGCCGCCGAGTTCCATCGTCGCGCGCTTCATGTGCAGCCCGGCCAGGGCGGCAAGCTGCTTGCCGACCGCGGTCGAGCCCGTGAAGGACATCTTCTTGATGACGGGATGCGGGATCAGATACCCGCTGATCTCGGCCGGCACGCCGTAGACCAGCTGCACCGCGCCGGCGGGCAGGCCCGCATCGGCATAGGCGCGAACCAGCTCGGCACAGGAGGCCGGGGTCTCCTCGGGGCCCTTCAGGATCACCGAGCAGCCGGCGGCCAAGGCTGCCGAGATTTTGCGGACGGCCTGGTTGATCGGGAAGTTCCAAGGCGTGAAGGCGGCCACGGGGCCGACCGGCTCCTTGATGACCAACTGATACACCCCCTCCGCACGGGCCGGGATCACGCGGCCATAGGCGCGGCGGGCTTCCTCGGCAAACCATTCGATCACGTCGGCCCCGGCCATCAACTCGCCCTTGGCCTCGACCAGCGGCTTGCCCTGTTCCTGCGTCATCAGGTCGGCGATCATGTCCACCCGCTCGCGGATCAGGCCGGCGGCCTTGCGCATCACCTTGGAGCGTTCGTAGGCCGAAACTTTTTTCCATACCGCGAAGCCCTTCTCGGCGGCGGCCAGCGCGCGGTCGAGGTCGGGAATCTCCGCATGGGCGACGGTGCCGAGCGGCTCGCCGGTCGCGGGGTTCATCACCGTGAGCGTGCGGCCGGACACCGCGGCGGTCCAGGCGCCATCGATGAAGAGGGAGACATTGGCATACATCGGGAGAGGTCCTTTCGGTTCGAAGCGCTATACAGTGATGTATACAACGCCGGTGCTCACAGCGAAAGACACAGCCGCTTCGAGCCCCAGCGCAGACACCGGGCGCAGACACCGGGCGCAAGTGCTGCCTGAAAGCGACGATCAGTTTCCGACCGAAGGTTGCAACCCAGCCATGAATGCGTCAGCCTCCCAGATGCTGATAACTGATCAAACAGGGAGACTGGCATGACCTCACTTCCCGCACGCGCTCTGCGTGCCGGCCGCCTGGCGCTTGCCGCCGGCGCCGCGATGTTCCTCGCTACCACCGTCGCACAGGCGCAGGTCGCACCTCCACCAGGGCCAACGGTCGAGGCGATCAAGAAGCGCGGCGCGCTCAACTGCGGCATCGATACAGGCGTGCCCGGCTTCGCCTTCCAGGACAACAAGGGCGTATGGCACGGGATCGACATCGATTATTGCCGCGCCATCGCCGCTGCCGTGCTGGGCGATCCGGACAAGGTGAAGTTCACCGGCACCACTGCCGCCGCGCGCTTCACCGTGTTGCAGGCTGGCGAAATCGACGTCCTGATCCGCGATTCCACGCTGACCTTCACGCGCTCCACCGTGCTCGGCCTCGATGAAGTCGCCATCAACTTCTATGCCGGCCAGGGCTTCCTGGTGCGCAAGTCGATCGGCGTGAGCAAGGCAGCCGACCTGCAGGGCGCCACGATCTGCGTGATCACCGGCGCGACGCTCGAACTGAACATCGCCGACTTCGCCCGCTCCACCGGCGCCAAGATCGGCACGCTGCTGTTCGACAAGCCGGAAGAAGCCATCGCCGCGATGGAAGCCGGCCGCTGCGACGGCTACACCGACGACACCGGCTCGCTCGCCGGCATGCGCTCGACCCTGAAAGTGCCCGCCGACTGGATGGTGCTGCCGGAGGCGATCAGCAAGGAGCCGCTCGGCCTGCATATCCGCTCGGGTGACGCGCGCTGGCAGAAGATCATCTTCTGGCTCGACAATGCCCTGAAATCCGCCGAGGAATTCGGTGTGACGAAGGCCAATGCCGACCAGCTCAAATCGTCCAGCAAGGACCCGTTCATCCTGCGCCTGCTCGGCGCCGAGGGTGATACCGGCAAGGCGCTGGGCCTCGACGAAGCCTGGGCGCTGCGCGCGATCAAGGTTGCGGGCAACTACGGCGAAATGTACGACACGCATTTCGGGCCCAAGGCGCTCGCGCTGCCGCGTGGCCAGAACAACCTCTACACCAAGGGCGGGCTGCACTACCCGTTGCCGATCCGTTGATCCGGGGGCCAGCGACTTGACCAGCAAAGGCCGGGCGCTGGCCTGGCAGGCTGCGGCGGTGGTTTCGGCCACCGCCGTGGTCCTGTATTTTGCTCATAATGTCACCACCAATCTCGCCGTGCGCGGGATCCAGTTCGGCTTCGGCTTCCTGTGGGCCAAGGCCGGGTTCGACATCCCTTTCCATCTCGCGGAATGGGATGTGAATTTCTCCTATGGCCGTGCGCTCTGGGTGGCGGGGATCAATACTCTGTTTGCCGCGGCGATCTGCATCGCGCTGTCCTCGGCGCTGGGGCTGACGCTCGCACTCATGCGGCTGTCCGGCAATTTGCTGGCGGCCGGCACATCGCGGGTGTTGATCGAGTTGATCCGCAACACGCCGCAGTTGTTGCAGATCGTGTTCTTCTATTTTGCCGTGCTGCAGGCGCTGCCGCAGATGCGCCAGAGCGTCACCATCGGCACCTCGGTATTCCTCAATGTGCGCGGACTGTTCCTGCCGGCTGCCTCGGGCGAGGCATGGGACTGGATCAGCAGCGCGACGATCGGCCTCGTGGTGCTCGTTGCCGTGCTGTGGAAGCGGATGGGAATGGTGGTGCCGCGCCTGCTGGTGCTGCCGCCGGTCCTGATTATTGGCCTCGTGGCCGCTGGGTTCACGGCGCAGTGGGATGCGCCGGTTCTCAAGGGGTTCAATTTCGTCGGCGGCGTGCGCGTTCCGCCCGAGATCCTGGCGCTGGCGCTGGGGGTTTCGATCTACACCAGCGCGTTCATCGCCGAAAATGTCCGCGCCTCGATCCTCGGCGTGCATCGCGGGCAAACCGAGGCGGCCTATTCGCTCGGGCTCCCGCCGGGGCGGACCATGGCGCTGGTGGTGCTGCCGCAGGCGATGCGGCTGCTGATTCCGCCACTGACCAGCCAATATCTCAACATCATCAAGTCCACCACCCTCGGGGCCGCCATCGCCTATCCCGAGATATTGCAGATTTTCGCGCGCACCGTGCTCAACCAATCCGGCCGGGCGATCGAGGTGATGACGTTGGTGCTCGGCGTATTCCTGGTGATCAATCTGCTTGCCTCGGCGGGGATGAACGCATGGAACCGGCGGCTGACGCTGCAGGGACGATAGAGACATGACCCGTCATCCCTGGTTTCGCGCCCTGTTCGGTTCCAAGGGCAATATGATCGTCACGCTGCTGATGATCGCGCTGTTCGCCTGGGTCGTGCCAGGCCTGGTGCGCTGGGCCTTCGGCCACGCGGTGTGGGAAGCAGCCAACCGGGCGGAATGCATCGCCACCGACACCGGCGCGTGCTGGGCCTTCATCAAGGCGCGGTTCGCATTGTTCTTTTACGGCACCTATCCCGTGGACGAACGCTGGCGTGTGCATCTCGGCCTCGCGCTGCTGGTGGTGATCGGCACCGGCGCGCTGTTTTCGCACCGACGGCGCGGCTGGTGGTTGCTGGCGCTGATGGTGCTGGTGCCGGTGGCTGATGCGATTTTGCTGGCTGGCGGAATGCTGGGGCTGCCTGCCGTGCCGACGGAGCGCTGGGGCGGGCTGATGCTCAACCTGGTGATCTCCTTCGTCGCTCTTGCCGGCGCCATGCCGATCGGAATTGCGCTCGCGTTCGGGCGCCGCTCATCCTGGCCGGTGATCCGCTATGGCAGCATCGGCCTGATCGAGTTCTGGCGTGGGGTGCCGTTGCTGACCGTGCTGTTCATGGGGCTCGTGCTGCTGCCGCTGTTCCTGCCCAACGGCGTCAATGTCGACAACCTGGTCCGCGCGCTGGTGGTGATGACCATCTTCACCGGGGCCTACATGGCCGAAACCATCCGCGGCGGCTTGCAGGGCGTGCCGCCAGGACAGGCGGAGGCGGCCCTGGCGCTGGGCATGCATGGGACGCAGGTGCAGGTGCTGGTGGTGCTGCCCCAGGCGCTGCGCCTCGCCATCCCCGGCATCATCAACATCGCGGTGGACCTGTTCAAGGACACATCGCTGGTCTCCATCGTCGGCCTGTTTGACCTGATGGGGGTCGTCGGCCAATCCGTGAAGGACCCGGCCTGGACCGGTCTCGCGGCGGAGGGTTACGTGTTCGCCGCCGTGGTTTTCTTCTTCGCCTGCCTCGTGATTTCGCTCGGCGGCTCCGTTCTCGAACGGCATTTTTCTTCCGCGCCCAAGGAATCGAAGTCCTGATCCGAATCCGATAGGCGCCCGGGTGGGCGCATCCGCGTCGGTGTGGTATCGACCCGATCGATGCCGCCAACGAAGAGGCCCCCGATGCCGCACGTGACCCGCCGGATGACCCTGGCCGGCGCCGTTACCGCCCTGCCCCGCTTCGCGATCGCGCAAGCCGACAACCGGCCGGCGATCACGGTCGCGGTCCAGAAAATCGCCAATTCCGGCGTGCTGGATGTGTTCCGCGAACAATCCTCCAATGCCTCCGAACGCTGGACCGGCTCGATCCTGGAAACCCTCATCGGCCGCAACCAGCAAGGCACCCTCGAACGCGTACCGGGCCTCGCCACCAGCTGGAAGCGGATCGATCCGCGCACCGTCGAACTTGCCCTGCGCCCCGGCGTAAAACTGCACAACGGCGACACCATGACGGCCGAGGACGTCGCCTTCTCCTTCGGCCCGGAGCGCACAGCGGCCGAAACCCTGCCGGGCGACGTCAGGGCGGTGGCGCGGCGCTATTTCCCGGCGCTGGAAGAAATCGAGATCGTTGACGCCCGCACCGTCCGCTTCGTCAACCGCACGCCGGACCTCACATTGGAGGGAAGACTCTCCGCCAGCGGGGCGCAAATCGTCTCGGCACGCGCCTGGCGCGAGGGTGGCGACTGGCAGGGGAATCGCAACCGCCCGGTCGGCACTGGGCCATACCGACTGCGGCAGTTCAAGCCCGACTCCGTCCTCGAACTTGAGGCCCATGACGAATACTGGGGCGGCCGCCCGCCGCTGCGCGCCCTGCGCTTCCTCGAAATCCCCGAGACCGCCTCGCGCATCGCCGCGCTGCAATCGGGCGAAGTGCAGTTCGCCGCGGACATCCCGCCCGACCAGATCGCCGGCGTCGAGGCGTCGCATGGGCTTGAAGTTCAGGGCGGGCTGGTCGCCAATCACCGCATCCTGGCCTTCGACAAGCAGCACCCGGCCCTGGTCGATCCCCGCATCCGCCTTGCCATCGCCCATGCAATCGACGGGCAGGCGATCGTCGACGCCCTCTGGGCAGGCCGCTCGCGCGTCCCGCCCGGGCTGCAATGGGAGTTCTACGGCGCAATGTTCGTGCCGGGCTGGACGGTGCCGAAATATGACCCCGCGCAGGCCCGCGCCCTGCTCAAGGCCGCCGGCTACAAGGGGGACCCGATCACCTACCGCGCCCGCAACGACTACTACACCGCCGAGATCGCCACCGCGCAGATCATCGTCGAGTTCTGTCGCGAGGCCGGCATCAACCTGACCCTCGAAGTGAAGGAAAACTGGGCCCAGGTGCTCGACAAGACCGGCCCGCGCGGCATCCGGGACTGGTCGAACGCCGCCACCTTCGATGACCCGATCTCCTCCATCGTCAACCAGCACGGCCCGAACGGGGCGCAGCGCGGCAATGGCGAATGGTCGAACGACGAGATGAACCGCCTGTCGGTCGCCCTCGAAGCCGGGACCGACATGGCGGAGCGGCAGCGCCTGTTCGCCCGCATGCTCGCGATCTGCGAGCGCGAGGACCCTGCCTACGTCGTGCTCCACCAGAACGCGGCCTTCGTGGCCAAGCAGAAGGCGCTGCCCTGGCGCGCCTCACCCTCGTTCTTCCTCGATTTCAGCGCCCGGAACTGGCGCGCGTAGAGCCGAGAGCAATGCCGCCTCTGGCGATCCCGCTCTACCCCGCAAACGCCTCGAAAATCTCCCGCACCGCCGCCCGGTGATCCCCCGTGGCGGAGGAGGGCACGATCACCGGCGTATGCACACCGGCAGCACGCCAAGCCTCGACCCCGTCGCGCACCTGGGTCCTGGTGCCGGACAGGGTGACGTCGTCGAGCCACCGGTCATGCAGATGCTTGACGATCTCGTCCTGCTTGCCGGCTGCGATGCAGGCTTCGATCGCCGTCATCTCCTCCATGTAGCCGGCTTCCTTCCAGTAGTTCCGATAGTTCGGCAGGTTGGCGTAGCCGATCAGGGTGCGGCGATGCACGGCACGGGCGGCGGCGATGTCGTCGCTCACGCAGGTCGGGATCATGTTGCCGATAAAGAACCCCCCGCTCCGGTGCGCCGCCGGCAGCACGGCGAGCGAGTCGGGTGTGTGGCGCAGGGAGGCATTGGCGAAAATCAGGCCCTGGCCGAGTTCACCCGCGAGTTGGATCATCTTTTTGCGCAAGGTGGCGACGATGATGGGCGGCAATTCGCCGAGCTTGTCGTGCGAGCGGTATTTCTCGATGAACGCTCGGGTATCGCCAAGCGGCTTGCCCGGGGTCACGCCCATGCGGACATGGCTCGGCCCGTGCGCGATGCCGATGCCGAGGCTGAACCGGCCGCCGGAGATTTCGTGCATGAAGGCGGCGGCCTGGGCGAAATCCTCGTTGGTGCGCTGGTAGATCGGCGCGATGGCGGTGGCGAAGGGGATGGTTTTGGTGTTCCACGCCAGCGCCTCGCAGAACGACATGTTGCCGAACACCGAGGGCGTGTAGATCCCGGCGAAACCGCGCTGTTCGGCCTCCTGCGCGAGTTCCACGGTTTGCCGCCGCCGCCGGGGCGAGGCGATGATGCAGATGCCGGGCAGGATCGGAGCCATGAGCGGTTTCCTCGGATGGTTTAATTATATGGTATAATTGTGATGGAGTATCATTAAAACCCCCAGGCCACTAAAACCCCCAGGCCACCCGCGTCTCGTTGCCGCGGCTGAGGTTGCGGTAACGCGCCAGGGCCATCAGGGGGAAGAACAGCTTGTAGCCGTGGTAGCGCAGGTAGAACACGCGCGGAAAGCCGACCGCGGTATACGGTTCCTCGTCCCATTCGCCGTCCGGCTTCTGCGCCGCGGTGAGCCAGGCCACGCCCTTGGTCACCGCCGGATGCGCTGCCTCGCCAGCCGCCATCAGGCCAAGCAGGGCCCAGGCGGTCTGGCTCGGATTGCTCTGGCGATACACGCCATGGGCGGCCTTGGCGTAGGTCTCGTTGTCCTCGCCCCAGCCGCCGTCTTCGCGCTGGGTGTGGAGCAGGAAGTCTACCGCGCGGCGGATCGACGGATCGCTGTGCGGCATCCCGGCGGCATTCAGGGCGCACAGCACGGACCATGTGCCGTAGATGTAGTTGGTGCCCCAGCGGCCGAACCAGGCGCCATCCGGCTCCTGCTCGCGCTTCAGCCAGGCGAGCGCCCGGGCCATCACCGGCTCGTCGGCCTTGTGGCCGATCTGTGCGAGGAAGCTGACGCAGCGCGCCGTCACGTCGGCGGTCGAGGGGTCCAGCAGGGCGCCATGGTCGGCGAAGGGGATGTGGTTGAGATACATGTGGTTGTTGTCGGCATCGAAGGCGCCCCAGCCGCCGTCGCGGCTTTGCAGGGCGAGGATCCAGTCCCGCGCGCGGGCGATCGCCTCGGCGTGGGCCGTGTTGCCCTCGCGGTGCAGCAGCATGCCGACCACGGCGGTGTCATCGACGTCGGGGTAATGCGGGTTCTCGTACTGGAACGCCCAGCCGCCGGGAATTGCGTTGGGCCGGTTCTGCTTCCAGTCGCCGGCCACGTCGAGAATCTGCTTGCCGCGCAGCCAGCGGTTGGCCGCCGCGATCTCGGGGATGGCGGGGCTGTCGGCCTCGGCGACCGCGTGGCCGGCAAGGCTCGTGTCCCACACCGGAGACAGGCAGGGCTGACAAAAAGCGCGGTCCTCCTCGATCACCAGCAGCGTCTCGATCGCCTGCCAGGCGATCAGGGCGTCGGGATGGTCGGCCGGATAGCCGAGCGTGTCGAACATCATCACCGTGTTGGCCATGGCGGGGTAGATAGCGCCCAGCCCATGAACACCATTGAGCCGCGCGGTGACGAAGGCGACGCACCAGGCGATTGCGCGCTTGCGGATGCCGGCGGGAAACAGCGGCTCGGCGGTGCGCAGCACGCTGTCGAGATGCTTGAACACGCGGCCCCAGGCGGAGCGGTATGGGCCACGGATCCAGTCCCTCACCTGCTCCGGGGGTGTGACGAACAATTCGCGGACAGCGATACCGCGCGGATTGCGGGCCTTCGGCTTCAACGCCATCAGCACCAGCAGCGGCGTGATCACGGTGCGTGACCAGTACGAAACCTTGTCGAGATGGAACGGAAACCATTTGGGCAGCAACACCAGTTCGACCGGCATCACCGGCACCGCATCCCACGGCACCGCGCCGTAGAGCGCAAGTTGGCAGCGGGTGAACACATTGGTGCGCGCAGCCCCCCCGGCGGCCAGGATGGCCTCGCGGGCGCGGACCATATGCGGCGCGGCGGGGTCATCGCCGATCATCTTCAGCGCAAAATAGGCCTTCACCGAAGCCGAGATATCGAACGCCCCGTCATGGAACAGGGGCCAACCGCCATGGCCGCCCTGAATGGAGCGCAGATAGGCGCCGATTTTCCGCTCGATGTCGGATGCGGGCTCAAGCCGGTCGAGAAAATGGCGCAGCAGGATGTATTCGGCCGGGATGGTGGCGTCGGCCTCGAGTTCGAACACCCAGTGCCCGTCTGGCTTCTGCCGCTTCAGCAGCGCCGCGCGCGCAGCGGCGACACTGTGGTCGAGCCGGTCCCGTTCGATGGTCATCGCGGCATGTCCGACAGCACCGGGCGCAGGGCCTCGGCAGCGGTGTGACCCGACCTGACGGCCCCCTCGATCGTGCCGGGCAGGCCGGTCGCGGTCCAATCCCCGGCCAGGACCAGATTGACGATCGGCGTGCGGGCGGGCGGGCGGCGGGCTTCCTGGGCGGCGGTGGCGGCGATGGTGGCCCGGCGCTCCTTGACGACGCGCCGCTTTGGCATCGGCCCTTGGAGCCCGAGCGCCATGCGCACCTCGGGCCAGATTGCGGCCGCCAGATCGTCCGCCGTCCGATCTACCAGGCGATTGGCGGCGCTGATGGTGATGGAAACGATGCCGGGCTTGATGAATATCCACTCCGCGGTGCCGCCGATCAGGCCCAGGAACCCGGCCACTCCGACATCGCCGGCCGGCTGGGCGTCGATGAGAAAATGCACATTGACGATCGCCTCGAACGCATCAGGCACCATCTGCCGGGGCAGCAGGTCCTGGGCGACCGGCGCGGACACGGCCAGCACGACGGCCTCGCCGGTCGCGACCTGGATCGGACCCTCCGTCGTGTCGAACGCCACAACCCGCCCTTCGGCAAGGGACAGCGCCGTCACCCGGCGGCCCGTGTGCAGCCGGGCGCCGCGCGCGCCGAGCCAGGCCATTGCCGGGTCGATGAACGTCTCGGACAGGCCAACCTTGGGGTAGAGCGGCATGCATGCCCGCCCGCCCTTCATCAGGGTTTCCCTGACAACGGCGCCGAACAGGCGGGCCAGCGCCGCGTCGGGCGGGGTATTGAGCGCGGCAACGGCCAGCGGTTCGAGCAGACGGCGATACAGCGCGCTGCACCGGTCAAGCGCCTGGGCCACCGTGGCGTTGGCGCTGGCGGCATGTAGGCTGAGGAGTTGGGTGTATTCCAGCAGCGTCGTGCCCGGCACCCGGGTGTTGCGGCGCAACACCCACCAGGGCACCCGGCCCGCACCCGGCGCCACAGTCCAGCATTCGCCGCTGTTGACGTCCATAAACGGAAAGATCGCCACGCGCGGCCCGGCCAGCAGATCGCGGGCGCCGATGGTTTCCAGATACCCCATCGCCGCGTGATTGCCGGACAGCAGCAGGTGATTGCCGTTGTCGATGCGCCTGCCCAGCGCCTTGTCGAAATAGGAACGGCAGCGCCCACCCGCGGCGGGGCCGGCCTCGTGCAGGATGACGCGATGACCGTCCTGCGTGAGGCGGATGGCAGAAGAGAGCCCGGCAAGGCCGGCGCCGATGATGTGAACATGGCTCATCGCAGGCCGAACCGCAGCAGCAGCCAGAGCTTCTCCCATTTTGCCAAGGTCACGGGCTGATCGAGCCGCTGCCAGCCACGCTTTTCGAGATGGCGCAGGATGGCGGCATAGGTTGCACCCATCAGCCGCGCCGGTCGCATCGCACGGCGATCGCAGAGCGCCATCGCCGCCGACGCCGCGCGAAAATGCTTATGTGCCATAATAATCATACGCGAGCATATATCTGGCAACAGCGGGTCAGCCAGCGCCTCGGTGGCGCTGGCGGGTGGGCGGGTGAAGAATTCGCGCGGCAGATAGACCCGGTTGCGCCCCGCGTCCTCGGCGATATCGCGCAGCACGTTGGTGAGTTGCAGGGCGCGGCCGAGGTGATAGGCGACGACATCAGCCTGCGGCGACGCGTCGCCGAACACCCGCACGGACAACCGGCCGACGGCAGCGGCGACGCGGTCGCAGTAAAGATCGAGTTCGGCGAGGCTGGGAGCGATGATGTCGGTTTCGCCATCCATCTGCATGCCGTCGATAACGGCGACAAAATCCTCCTGCCGCAGATCGAACGCACGGATGGCGCGCAGCAGGGTGCGGCTGACCGGGAGGTCGTCAGCAACGCCGACATACAGGGCGGCGATGCGGGCGCGCCAGGCGTCCAGTGCGGCCCGCTTGGCGGCGAGATCGCCGGGTTCGTCGACGATGTCATCGACGATGCGGCAGAACGCGTAGATCGCATACATCGCATGGCGCCGATCGGGCGGCAGGATGGCCATGCCGCGATGGAAGCTTGTGCCGGCAGCGCGGACAATGGTTTCGACGGCCTCGAGGTCGGAGCGGGAGGCACCGAGCGCGGTCATAGATGCCTCAGGGCGCCCAGAACGGCCGCGAAAATGTCGGGTTTGCGGAGTTTGACGCGCCTGGCCAGCGGATCCTCCCGCGTGAGGCGGGCAGCGAGGCGGCGGGCAAGGCCGGCGATGACGGCACATTCCAGGCGCAGGCGACGATCCCTCACGCGGCGCGGCAGATCCATCGCCGTGCTGTTGAGGGCTGCGCAGCGGGCGAGCAGATCATCATGGACACGCTTCAGGCCCGGCGAGATCGCATGCTTGTGCAGATCGAGGACGGAGGCGCCGTTGGCAGCCATGAGGTCCTCCGGCACGTAGCACCGATCGAGTTCCTGGAGGTCTTTGGCGCCGTCCTGCAGGTGGTTCAGCACCTGCAACACGGTGCACAGCGCGTCCGACGCCGCCCAGGTGTCGCGGGATTCGCCGTGCAGGTCGAGCATGTAGCGCCCGACCGGCACGGCGGAATAGCGGCAATACGCGACCAGAGCGGGCCAATCGGCCGTGCGGGGCGTGATGGCATCGCGGCGGAAGGCGATCAGCAGGTCGGTCGCGTGGGTCGCCGTCACGCCGGTTTCAGCAAGGCTCGCACGCAGGCGGGTGGCCGAGGGCGCGCCATCGGGGCGGTGGCCGAGCAGAACATGTTCCATCGTGTCGAGCCGGGCGATCTTGTCGGCCGGGGCCAAGATGTCGCTGTCGGCGATATCATCCGCGTTGCGGGCGAAGCCATAAAAGGCATGCACATGCGGGCGCAGGCGCGGCGCGATGAGGGCGGAACCGACGGGGAAGTTCTCGTCGCCGCGGTCCTTGCCGGACCAGGTTTCGACCGATTGGCTCATGGCTGCGCCCCAGGATAGGCGCGGTTTTTCCACATCACGCCGCGGCCGCGGTGGTGGTCGATGGCGGCGCCGATGGTCGCAGCGACATAAAACAAGGCGATGAGCGGCAAAGCGAGAACCCAAAAGGCGGAGAGCCCGGCGCGGGACAGCGCGGGCAGGAAAGTCCAGCCCATCAGAAACACGGCGCCGTTCAGGCCGTGCATGTCGAGGAACAGGCTGATCACCGGCATGAAAAACAGAAAAACCATGCCCAGCACGCAGCCAGCCAGGCGCAACGGCGCGTGGCGCAACTGAACATAGGCGGAGCGCGCGATCATCCGCCAGATATCGGCGAAATGCGGGTAGGGGCGAATCGAGCGGGCCTCGCTGCTGTGGCCAAGCCAGATCGGCGCATGGCCCTTGACCGCACGGGCCAGGGCGACATCGTCGATC
Organism: Rhodospirillales bacterium; assembly: GCA_947447625.1. Taxonomy (GTDB): domain Bacteria; phylum Pseudomonadota; class Alphaproteobacteria; order Acetobacterales; family Acetobacteraceae; genus CAIYPH01. Next base: position 21,284 of record CANFKS010000019.1, read on the forward strand.
AGTTCGCCCTTGATCGCCTCGATGCCGCCGATCCGGGCCAGCGCCGCGCGGCGGATCAGCATTGTGCCGCCCGCCGCGGCGGCGAGCGTGCTGTTTGGGTTGTTCACCCGGCTGAACGGATAGAGCATCGCGAAGAAATAGACGAAGGCCGGGATCAGGGCGCGTTCGGCAAAGCTCGTGCAGTTGAGCGCCACCATTTCGCTGACCATGCCGGCGCCGGTCGATTCCATGCCGGCGACCAGCGTGGCAAGATGGGACGCCTCGTGGACGATGTCGGCATCGGTGAGGAAGACGAGTTCGTCGGTGCTGGCGCTGATGCCTTGATGCACCGCCCAAAGCTTGCCGGCCCAGCCCGCGGGGCGCTCGGTGCCGGTCAGCACGGTCAACCGCGCCTGCGGATCCGGCAGGGCGCGGGCCAGGGCTGCGGTTGCATCGCTGCTGTTGTCATCGACCAGGATGACACGGAACGGGCCCGCATAATCCTGCGCCAGGAGCGAGGCGATCACGGGCCCGATGGTGGCGGCCTCGTCGCGCGCGGGCACGATGATGGCGACCGGCGGGGTTGCGCGCGGGCGGGCACGGGGCAGGCGCGGGCCGCCTTGCCAGAAATGCCCGTGCAGCAGGAACAGCCAGATCCAGGCGAGCAGGGCGGCGAAGGCGAGGATGCTCATGCCGCCCTCCCATGGCTGCGCAACCAGGCCACGGCATCGGTGACCGCCTCCCGCGCCGGGCGGGGATGAAAGCCGAGTTCCGCAATGGCCTTGGCGGAGGAGAAAAACATCTTCTTGCGCGCCATGCGCAGATGGTCCCGGGTCACGCGGGGTTCAATTCCCGCGATCGCGGCCAGCGCCTCGCAAGCCAGCGCGACCGGCCACAACGCGGGGATCGGCAGGCGGATGCGCGGCGGCCGGCGCCCGGCGATTTCAGCAACGATGGCGAGCAGGGCGCCGAAAGAGAGGTTTTCGCCGCCGAGGATATAGCGCTCGCCGATGCGGCCACGTTCGAGTGCCAGAACATGACCCTCCGCGACGTCATCGACATGGACGACGCACAGGCCGGTGTCGATATAGGCCGGCATCCGTCCGGCGGCGGCATCCGCGATCATGCGCCCGGTGGGTGTGGGCTTGATATCGCGCGGACCGATCGGGGCGGCCGGATTGACGATCACGGCCGGCAGCCCCTCCTCGCGCACCAGGCGACGGACTTCGCATTCGGCCTCGTATTTGGAACGCTTGTAGACCCCGGCGATGCCGTCAGGGTCGACCGGGGTGGTTTCATCGGCGGGATCATCGGTCCCGGTCAGGCCCAGGGCGGCGACGGAACTGCAATAGACCGCGCGCTCGATGCCGGCCCGTTGGCCGGCGCGCAGCAGGGCAACGGTGCCGGCGACGTTGGCGCGGCGCATGGCCGCGGGGTCCGGCACCCAGATCCGGTAGTCGGCGGCAACATGAAACACGAAGCGGCAGCCCTGCACGGCGGTGGCCAGCGACGCCGGATCATTCAGGTCGCCCTCGACCAGTTCGGCGTCGAGCCCTTGCAGGTTGGCGCGGTTGGTGCCCCGCCGGACCAGCAGACGCAAGCGATGGCCGCGCGCCGCGAGCGTGCGGGCGACGGCCGAGCCGACAAATCCGGTGGCGCCGGTGAGGAGGGTAAGCTCGGCCATGTCTCCATTGCGCGCTGAGGCGATGGCAGCCTGTATAGCGCGGCTGAGCCCCACGCCAAATCGTTACCTCTCATGCATTATAAGGCGGTGCCTTTTCCAGCTTCTATCAGCCGCGATACCCCTCGTCGAGATAGATGTGCCGGCCGAAACGGGTGCGCGCGAGGCGCTGGCGGTAGTCCCCGTGCGCGGCCTCCCAGCTTTCCGCGGCGGGGTGGGCATCGGAGGGCGCGGCATCGAACAGGGCCTCGGCAAGCACGCGGCCGTCCATCGCCGCGGCGCCGGACAGGCCGAGCAAGGCAAGCGCAGTGGGGGCGATGTCGCAAAGCCCGGCGGGGGCATCGGCCAGGGCGCCGGGGCGGATACGGGCGCCGGCGAACATCAGCACCGTATGCAATTCAGCCGCGAGCAGCCCGCCATGGGTACCGCCGCCGAGCGGCAGGTTGCCATCATACAGCGTGGTGCCGCCGAGCCCGCGGGCCGAAGGTCCGTTGGAGGTGCGCAAGGTGAACACCACCTGGGCGGCGCGGCGATGGTTGGCGAGAACAGCGGAATTCGGCAGCACGCCCGGCGGCAGATCGATCCCGTCGGCGGCGAAGACCGAGCCCACCCAATCCTGCGTGGTGAGCCAGTCGGCCGCCGCGGCGATGGTTTCGGCCGAAGCATCGGGCCAGGCCAGGCCGCAGCTTGATCCGGCCATCACAGTCGCGCCCTCGGCGGGGGAGCCGATGAGATGGGGCGCGATCGGATGCAGGCCGGTGATGGTGGCGTGGCCGTGGTCGGACGCGACGGCGATGGTGAGGTCCTCGGCATGGGGGCCGGCGCGCCAATCGGCGACCAGGCGGGCAAACGCGGCATCGGCGGCGCGCAGGGCGTCAAGCTGATCCGGGCTGCCCAGGCCCTGGTAATGGCCGGAGGTGTCGGGTTCGCAGAGCCAGAGGATCGAGACATCGGGCGGCGCCGGCAGGATATGGGCACGATAGGCCTCGACCAGCCAGACCGCGCGTTCAGCCGGGGCGCGGGGCGGCGGCGGCAGTTTGGCCAGGAGGCCGCGGCCTTTGGTGGAGCAGAATTCGGGGCCGTGGACCGAGAGGCTGAGCTGGCCGAGCGCGTCGGCCTCCGGGTTCAGCACGTAGGTCTGCCCCGTCGTGCCGCTGCTGAGGATCGCGAAATCGCGCCCGGCGCTGTGCAGCAGGCGGGCGATGGTGGGGGCGTCGAGCAACGGGGCGCCGGTATCCTGCTCGATTTGTTTCAGGAGGGTCATATGCCCGGTGTCGACGCTGCGGGCGGCATCGAGCGGGTGCGGGATGCGGTTGGCGACCAGGCCGTGCCGGCGCGGCAGGCAGCCGGTGGCGACCGAGGCCGAGCAGACCCGCGTCTCGGACGGAAAAACCGAGCGCGCCCGCATGAAATTGGTGCCGGACGCGGCGAACGCGATCAGGTTTGGAGTGGTGTCGGGGCGCACCATGTCGGGGCGCAGCCCGTCAAAGACGACGAGGAGGAATTTGCTCATGCCCGGGCTTTTAAACCGTTTTGCATTTGATGTGCAGTGACGCTTGGGTGAATCGAGGCGGTCGTGCGAGACAGGGGGCGTGATCGGTTTCCGCGCGCCCCTGGGTTCTGGCCGGCTTGGCTCCATGTTGGCGTCGCTGCTGGCGGCGGTGGTCGTGCTGCTGTGGCTGCTGATGGGTGCACGCGCGTTCGGCTGGGCCAGCACAAGCGTGGCGGTCGGGCTGGACAGGATGAGCGGGTTTTTTCTGCTGTGGTGGCTGGTGGAGCGGGTGGGGCTTGTGGCCGCGGGGTGCGGCGTGGCGGGACGCGGCGTGGCAGGGTTGGGGGGGCTGGTCGCGTTCGGCGCAATGGATGGGACGGGGCTGCTGGCAGGCGTGGCGCTGGCGGGATTGGGGCGGCGCGGCGGCGGGCTGGCCGGGGTGCTGGTGCTGGGAGCGCTCGCTTTGCTGGAGGGGGGGACATTCGAGGCGATGCGTGCGGTGGCGTTGTCCGCGACAGGGCTCGTGGGGGTGGTGGCGATGACGGCTGGTGCGGCGGTGCTGATCGGTGGGCCGCTCGGGATGTATGTGCTGAGCCGGGTGTTGCTTGATCTGGCGGATGGCGCAGCCGGCTGGAGCGGCGGGTTGGCGCTGCTGCTTGGCGGCGGCATAGCGCTGGCGGGGGCGTGGCGGGCGTGGCGGGCAACAGGGTTCCAGGGGGTACGGGGCGGGCTCGCAACGATGCTGGCTGGATTCGGCATCATGGGGTCTGGCGTGGCGATCGCGGGGCAGGCGATTGATTTCACCGGGCCGGTGATGCTGGGATCGGGGGTACTCTGGCTGGCGACGGCACTGGGGGCGACGGGGGTGCCGGTGCTGGGATTGCTGGGCGACGGCGCGCTGGCACGCGGAAGCGGGGCGATGCGGCGCGCGCGGATCGGCGGAATCGGGTGCGTGGCGGCCTGTATCGGCCTGGCGCTGGTGCCGCCGGGGGCGGGGTTCGGGGTGTTGTGGCAGATGCTCCGGGCGTTGCAGACATTGCCGGTGCCACCGCTGGTCGGGGCGGCCGGGGCGGCGGGCGCCTGTGCCGCGATGGGGTTTGCGGCAGCGGCAATGCTGCGGCTGATGCGGATCGGGTTTGCTGTGGGCGAGGATGGCGATCCGCCGGAGCGGCTGGTGCGCGGGGCCATGGTGGGGCTTGGCGCGCTGGTGGCACTGATCGGGGTGATGCCCGGGGCGGTGATTGCGCTGGCCGGCGGGGTTTCGGAAATCCTCTATGCGCCGGCCGGCATGGCGCTGGTGTTGGCGGCGTTGTGCGGCGGGACCGCTGTGCTGGTGCGACGCAGCGTGCCGGGGGGTATCAAAATCGTTGCCCTGCCGGCTGAGGGCGCTGCGGTCGCCCTGTCCGGGCTTGGTGCCGGGCCTCTTGCGTGGTGGGCGGGCCGGGTGTTGCGCGGGGTGCGGCGGCGGGCAAGCGGGGCCGATGTGCTGGCGCTGCGGGCGGTGGCGGGCGGTGTGCTGGTGGCGCTTGCGCTGCTGCTGGTGTGGCGCGTGTCGGTATGAGCACGCTGCTCGCCCTCGGCGGCACGGCGGTGCAGGGACTGGTGATGCCGCTGTTGGCGTTGTTGCTGGCGGGGCTTGAGGGATGGTTCGGGGCGCGCTTGGCTGGCGGGCCGGGCGCTGCGGTGCTGCGGCCGTGGCGGATGATACAGGGCGGATTCCGGGGGCAAACCATGCGCGCCGATACGGGCTCGGTGCTGACGGCGGCGGGGCCGGTTCTGATGGTGGCACTCACATGGACGGCTGCGGTTCTGGTGCCGGTTGCGGGGTCGGGCGGGGATGTGATGGTGGTTGCGGGGCTGCTCATGGCGGGGCGGCTGATCGGTCTCGGGCGGGATGACACGGTGGCGCTGGTGGCAGAGCCGGTCTTGCTGATGGCCCTCATGGTGCGCGGATTGCCGGGCGCGGGTGCGGCGGCGCCGATCGGGCTGGCGGCGATGGGGATTGCGATCCTGGCACTTGCCGGACGCGGGACACTCCCTGCCGAGGCGTCCGGGCGCGATCTGGCACTGCTGCGCATGGCGGCAGCACTGCGGCGGCTGGTCCTGCTGGTGCTGCTCGCCGGGCAGATGGTGCCGGAGACAGACATGGGCATCGAGGGAATTTTCGCCGAGGTCGGGGCGACGGCTGCAATCGTGGTGCTGCTGGCAGGCGGCGTGGCCTTGGCAGAGACCGCGCTGGCACCGCTGCGGCCAGGGCGGCGGCGCGAGGTGTTGCTGGGCTGTGCAATGCTGGCGGTGTTGGCCGTGCTGGTCGGGCTGCTGGAGGCCGGATCGTGATCGCGCTCGGGGCGGGATGGCTCGCGATCCTGGTGATGGCGCTGCGCGCGCGGGCGGCAGCGATCCGGCTGGTGTGGCCGGCGGTGCTGGGGGCTGCTTTGGTGGCATTTGGCCAGGTGCTGACATTCAGGGGCGCGCTGCTTGGCGAGGTGGTGCTGGCGGTTGGGATGGCGGCTGGCGTGGCGGTGGTGCCTTTGGCACTCGGCCACGGGGCAGGGCGGCGCGAGGCGGTGCTGCTTGGAGTGATTGTGCTGCCGGTTGCGGCATGGGGCGTAGCGATGGCGGGGGGGATGATGATGATTGTCGCGGTGGTGGCGATCCTGCTGGCGGGGCTCGGCGCCTGGCTCGGCGGCGCCGGCTGGAGCGCGGTGGCGGCGCTGGGGATGGCCGGGCTGGGCGGGGCGCTGGGCGAACCGGTCGCCGGAACGCTGGCCGCCACGGCGCTCGGCTGCGGCGAGGCGTTGCGGCGCATATGGCCCACCCTGCCGCGCCAACTCGGGCTGGTCGCCGCGATCCCGGCGTTGCTGCCGGTTCTGGCGGCGGAACCGGGCTGGGTGATTGCGACCGTGGTTGCCGGACTGGGCCTGACAGCCGCGGCGCGACGGCCATGAACCCGGTATTCGCCGGGGCTTTCGCGATACCATGTGCCGGAGCGGCGCGTTATCTGCTCGACGAGGCCGGCTGGCGCGCCGTGGCTGGCGAACCCGCGTTGCGCTTCATCGCGATGTGGGCCGACGAAAGCGCGGTGATCGCCCTGCTGCAGGATGCGACGGGCGCGCGGGTGATGGCAACCGTGGCGGTGGAGCAGGGGTTCTTTCCGGGCCTGTCGCTTTGGCATCCCGAGGCGGCCATGTTCGAGCGGATGATCCGCGATCTATGGGGCTATAACGCCGTCGGAGGAACCGACGGACGGCCGTTGTTCGACTATGGCCATTGGCGGCTTGCCCATCCGCTGGGCCGGCCCACACCCCCCTTCGCCGCGCCCGAGCCCGCGATAACCGGATTCGCCCACAAGGGGACACTCGCCCTGATGCGCGGCAAGCCGGCCCGCGTGGCGGCCCGCTTTGCCGCCCGCGTCGATGGACGGGCGACGGTGGCCCATGCGATCGCCTATGCCCATGCGGTGGAGGCCGCCAGCCGCACCCCGGCCCCCGCCCGGGCGGAACGGTTGCGCGAGATCATGGGCACGCTTGAAATCGCAGGTGGCGCGCTCGATCGGATCGGGCGGATCGCCGAAGCCGCGGGTGCCCCGGTCTTGCAAGGCCGGGCGGACCGGCTGCGCGAAGCCTTGGCTCGGGCGGCAGGCGCTGCGTTCGGGCATCGGCTGATGATGGATTGCGTGGTGCCCGGCGGCGTGGTGGTGGATGTGTCCGCCGACGGGCCCGGCGCCCTCGATGCACTGCGCCGGAGCGTCCGGGAGGCTGCCGTGCCTGCCCTGGTCGAAGCATCCCTCGGCGGACGGCTGCGCGATCTGCCGCTGGTTGCGGCGCGGCTGGCGGCGTGTGTCGCGCAAGTGGACAATGGCGTTCAGGAGCTTGGCGCCAGGCTCGAAGCATTGCCGCAAGGCGCTGTGATGCAGGCCAGTCTCGTGATGGCCGGCGAGGGCATCGGCATGGCCGATGGCCCCTCGGGCGGCATCCTGCATTGGCTGCGGCTCGAAGGCGGGCACATCGGCGGGGCCTTCATTCTGGATCCCGCGTGGGCGGCCAGCGAAGCCTGCGCGATGGAAGTCGCCGCCGCCGCACCGGAGGATCGCGCGATCGTGCGCGCCGCGCACGGGGTTCTGGCATCGGGGATGGACCTGTGAACGCGCTCTGGCAGGCCGTCTGGCACAACCTGTTCGCCCGTCACCCCAGGGCGGTATCAGCAGCGCGGCGCGACATGACGCTGCTGCACCGGGATTGCGGCAGTTGCAACGGCTGCGAAATCGAACTCCGCCTCGCCCTCTCCATTGCCCATGACAGCACGCGGCGCGGCCTGAGCCTGGCATCCTCCCCGCAGCAGGCCGATACAATGCTGGTCACCGGTCCCGTCACGCACAACACCCAGGCACATCTCGGCGCCACCTGGGATGCGATGCCCGACCCGAAATTCGTCGTGGCACTCGGCGATTGCGCCATCGATGGCGGCGTCTTCCGCGGCAGCTACGCGGTGGCCGGCGGCGCGGGCAGCACATTGCCGGTGGATTTGGCCATTCGCGGCTGCCCGCCGACCGCCCGGCAGATACTGGATGCTCTGGGTGGAGATACCACCCCTGTGTCCTGACCTGTTCGCCGCGAAGAAGCACAACGCACCGGTCTGGACGCCTGCAAGGGTGGCAGACATACTCCTCCCCCCTGAGGAGACGCAACGATGAGTGATGCCCCGCGCCCGGCCTGGATTATCGAGCGCAAGGTGGCGCGCGGTGAGGTCAAGATCGGGGTGCTCGGCTGGCGCTTCGCGGCCGAACTCAATGGCAAGCGGGTCAATCTTGCGAACAACGACATCGTCTCGGTCGATGATCTCGCGATCACCCGCCACACCGCGCATCTGGTGCCGACCTTGCGCAGCGGTGGCTATGCCCATCTGCTCGGCGGCCAGATCGCCCTGCTGCCGGGCGAGGCGCGCATCCTCAAGGAGGTCGCACTTGGCACGCCGGAGGGCCTGGTGCTGCATCGCGCCAAGCTGGTGGAGGCGCTCGCCAAGGAGAGCACGGATGACATCGATGTGCAGGACGTGATCACCGGCCTCGCCCAGCACGGCGACGAGCACGCGCTGCGCATCACCCCGGCGCGCCGTGCTCTGAACGACTTCGACCATAAGCACCCGCAGGTGCTGGCCGAGCTGACAAAAAAGAGCGGTTAGCTCCCCCTACTGCGCCGCCAACTCGATCAGCCGCTGAGTCAGCCGATAGGTCACCAGGAACGCCGGCACCGGCAGGAACTCGAAGCGCGAGTGGAAGTTGAGCCCGCCGGTGAAGTAGTTCGGCGTCGGGATGCCGCGCATCGACAGCGCAGAGCCGTCGGTGCCGCCGCGCAGGGGGATGATTTTGGGCGTGATGCCCTGGTCGGCGAAGCCGCGCTCCAGCAGATCGAGGCAGCGGCGGTCATTGCCGAGGCTGGAGGCGATGTTGCGGTAGTTGTCCTCGATCCGGCATTCGACCTTGGCGCGCGGATGCAGGGCGGCAGTGGCGGCAACGGCGGCGCGCACGATCTCCTTGCGGGCTTCGAGGCCGTCAAGCTCGAAGTCGCGGATCGACATGCGGATCGAGGCCGTGTTGGCGTTGGCGCTCATCCCGGTGACGTAGCAGTAGCCCTCGCGCCCCTCGGTGTGTTCGGGCGTGTCGAGCGGATCAAAGCGATTGACCAGGTCAGCCGCGACCAGCGCCGGGTTGACCATGATGCCCTTGGCCATGATCGGGTGGGCGGTGACACCGGTGATATCGATGGCGACCTGGGCCGCGTTGAAGGTCTCGTAGATGAATTCGCCGAGTTCGGTGCTGTCGATGGTGTAGGCGAAATCAACCGGGAAGCGGTCAAGCTCCAGCACCTTGGCGCCGCGCAGGCCGATCTCCTCGTCAGGCACGAAGGCGAGCACGATGTCGCCATGCGCCGGCTTGTCCCGCGTCAGCATCTGCATCAGGTCCATCAGGATGGTGACCGCGGATTTGTTGTCCGCGCCGAGCACGCTGGTGCCGTCGGTGACGAGCAGGTCCTGCCCGACATAGGGCTCGAGTTCCGGATGCTCGGCCCGGCGGAACCAGATGTCGAGCGCCTCGTTGAGGCAGATATCGCCGCCTGTGAAGGCCACGCGCCGCGGATGAATCACAGGGGACAGGCCGACATCGACGGTATCGACATGGGCGCAGAACCCGAGTCGCGGTGCACCGGCAACCGTACCGGGCAGGCGGGCGGTAAGGCAGGCATGCGCGCTGACATGAACCTCGGTAAGCCCCATGGCGCGCAATTCACCTTCGAGCAGGCGGATCATATCCCACTGCGCGGGCGTGCTCGGCACCGTCGTGGCGCTGGCGTCTGACTGGCTGGTGACAGCGAGGTAGCGAAAGAAGCGGTCAACCAGGCGATCGGCAAGCACGTGGTCGGCGGGGGACATGGTCATCGGGCAGTCCTTGATGTGAACGGCGAAGGCGGAATCGCCGGCAGCCGTCAAGCACAGGATAAAGCGCAGGCTCTGTCAGGCGCTACGCCAGACCACTCAGCGCTTGGGCATCGGCGGCGGAACCGTCGCGACCGCGCTGGGGCGGGCGTTGATCCGGTCGAACCAGGCCTGGAGATGCGGCGAGGCTTTCAGCAGTTCGGCACTTTCCGGCCCGCGCGGCAGGAAGGTGACGAGCGGGAACAGCATGATGTCGGCCAGCGTGAATGTATCGCCACCGAGATAGTGATGTGCCATAAGTTCATTTTCGAGCATGGCGAACACGCCGGGCAGTTTGGGGAGTGCCGCATCGATTTTCACCCGATCGGGCGAGCCGTCGGGCGTGCCGGGGAAGAAGTAACCGATCAGGTACTGGCGCAGCAGGATCGAGTCGATATGGGTGGTGACGAGCGACATCCATTGTTCGCAATAGGCTGCGGCGACGGGCTCGGTCGGGATCAGTTTCGGGCCGGGGAACATCGCGTCGATATAGCCGCAGATCGCGCGGGTTTCGCACAGCACGACCGCGCCGTGGCGCATCGCCGGGATCTTGCCGGTGAGCGAGGCGGCCGTCACGGAGGGGGAGTGCGGGCGGGCGATTTCGAGCTCGTAGCCGACGCCCTTTTCATGGCAGGCCATGCGGACGACGCGCACGAAATTGCTGTGCGGCGCGCCGATGATGGTGATGGTGCTCATGGGTGGCTCTGTTCCGGGTGATGGTGTTGATCAGGTCTCGGGCGGAGCGACGGCAATCGGGATTTCGCGGACCTCGACGATCGCCTCGGACGGCACGGGCTGGCCGTTCTCGTCGAGTTGCTGCTCGCCGTTCTCGCTGCTCTGGTCGGAATGATGATGCCGGCGCGGCGGATAGGGCTGCAGCGGCTGCCCCTGCTGCTGTGCGGCCTGGTTCATCGCGTTCAGGATGCGGAAATAATGCTCGGCATATTGGAAGTAGCTCTCCGCCATCACACGGTCGCCCACCGAGGTCGCATCACGGCCAAGCTGGAGGTATTTTTCGAACAATTGCTGGGCGGTCCCACGGATGCGCAGATCCGGCCCCTGGCTGTCGAACACGTGATTGCGGTTGAGCGGCACCTGTCCGCTGTTGCCGGCGTTCTGGAACCGGCCGCCACCGCCGCCGCCTCCCCCACCGCCGCCACCGCCGCCGTTGCCACCACGATTTCCACGGCCCCGCATGCGTTTCATATTCATAATCTCGTCAAGCGCTTTCCTGTTCGCATTCGGTGCAAAAGCCAGCGGCGCGTCGCGCACACCAGAACCGCCGGTAACCGACGGGCCGAAGCAGACATCAAGCTACCCCCACCGCGCGCCAGCACCAAATGATTTCTTCAAGATGATCGCACGCGCAATTCCGCCCAGATCGCAGCGCAAGGCCAGAGGTGCTAATCCTGCGGCGACCGCGAGGGCCGCAACCGCTTCGCCCTGGCCGAGTCCGAGTTCGAAAATCGCGGTGCCGTCCTCCGTCAGGAGATCGGGCAGACGCGCGATCAAAACACGATAGGCATCAAGCCCGTCGGCGCCGCCATCGAGCGCCGAACCGGGTTCGTGCCCCCCCACTTCAGGCATCAGCCCGGCGATATCGGCTGATCGGATATAGGGTGGGTTTGAGAGGATGAGGTCAAACCGCCCCGCGATCGCATCGGCCCAACTGCCGCAGAGAAAGGCGGCGCGATCTTGCAGGGCATTATGCCGCGCATTGCGGGCCGCCAGAGCGGCCGCTTGCGGTATCCGGTCGATCCCAAGCCCCCAGGCGCCCCGGTATTCCGACAAGGCGGCCAGCAGCAGGCAGCCCGTGCCGGTGCCGAGATCGAGGATGCGCCGCGCGCCGGGATGGCTGGCGAGTGCTGCCTCGATCAGGGTTTCCGAATCGGCCCGCGGAATGAGGGTGGCAGGCGACACCTCGAAATCGAGCGTCCAGAACCCTTGATGCCCCAGGATGAGGGCCATCGGTTCATGCGCCAGACGCCGCGCCAGCAAAGGCGCGAGGTGCCGCCAATCAGGCTCGCGCGTCAGGCCGATCAGGTCGTTATGCGCCACGCCGAGCACATGGGCGACCAGCAGGCGGGCCTCGAAGGCCGGATTATCGAACCCGCCATCGCGCAGAGCCAGCGCGGCGTCGCGCAGCGCGCTCACTCTTGCGCGGCGAGCCGGGCGGCCTGGTCCTCGGCGGTCAGCGCGTCGATGAAATCGTCGAAGTCGCCCTGCATGACCCGATCGATCTTGTAGAGGGTCAGGTTGATCCGATGATCCGAGACGCGGCCCTGCGGGAAATTATAGGTCCGGATCCGCTCGGAGCGATCGCCGGTGCCCACTTGGTCCTTGCGGTCGGCGGCGCGGGTGGCGTGGAGGCTGGCGCGCTGCTGCTCGTACATCCGGGCGCGCAGAATCTTCATCGCCTTGGCCTTGTTCTTGTGCTGGCTCTTCTCCTCCTGCATCGTCACCACGATGCCGGTCGGCAGATGGGTGATGCGCACGGCCGACTCGGTCTTGTTGACATGCTGGCCGCCGGCACCGGAGGCCCGGTAGACGTCGATCCGCAGATCGGTCTCGTTCACCTGGACATCGACCTCCTCCGCCTCGGGCAGCACGGCCACCGTGATGGTGGAGGTATGGATGCGACCCTGGCTTTCGGTCGCCGGCACGCGCTGGACGCGATGGACGCCCGATTCGTATTTGAAGCGGGCGAACACGTTGCGGCCGGTGATTTCGGCGGTGGCGTTCTTGATGCCGCCAAGGCCGGTGCCGTCATAATCCAGCACCTCGAACTTCCAGCCCTTGAGCCCGGCATATTTCTGATACGCGGCGAACAGTTCGGCGGCGAATAATCCTGCCTCATCACCACCGGCAGCCGGGCGGATTTCGAGGATGGCGGAGCGCGCATCCGCCTCGTCCTGCGGCAGCAGCGCGATGCGGATGGCGTGCGTCAGCTCCGGGATGCGGGTTTTCAGCTCGAACAGCTCGGCTTCGGCGAGTTCGCGCATGTCCGGATCATCGAGCATCGCCTGCGCGTCGGCCTGCGCCTGTTCGGCCATACGCAGCTCCTCGATACGGGCCACGATGGGCTCGATTTCGGCCAATTCGCGCGAAGCCTTGACGAAGGCCTCCCCGGTGGCGCCCTCGGACAGCAGGGCATTGAGTTCGGCGGCGCGATCGACGATGCGGTCGAAGTTGAGGGAAAGGCTCATTTGAGGCGGGCGGCCAGCTCCGACAGCGGGATTTCGGCCTGCTCGCCGGTGATCAGGTTCTTGACCTGGGCAACACCCTTGGCAAGTTCGGTCTCGCCCAGCAGCACGGCAGCGCGGGCGCCCTGCTTGTTGGCCCGCTCCATGCGGCGCTTCACAGTGCCGCGAAAGCCGATTTCTGCGCGGATTCCAGCCTGGCGGAGCGACTGCACCACATCGAGGGCCGCCCCTTCGGACTCATCGCCGATCGGGATCACCACAACCGAAGCCGGCGCCGGCGGCGGGTTCTGCATCAGCATCGACAGCCGCTCAACCCCGGCGGCCCAGCCGATGCACGGCGTGTGCGGCCCGCCCATCTCCTCGACCAGCCCATCATACCGCCCGCCACCCATCACCGTGCCTTGCGAGCCGAGCCGCGTGGTGACGAATTCGAAGGCGGTGTGGCTGTAGTAGTCGAGCCCGCGGACGATGCGCGGGTTGCGGATATAGGGCACGCCGAAGCGGGCCAGGTGCTCCTGCAGCTTGGCGAAAAACGCAGCGGCGGGCTCGGTGAGGTAAGGGTCGATGGTTGGCGCCCCGGCCACGATGGCCTTGTCGCCCTCGTCCTTCGAATCGACCACGCGCAGCGGATTGCGCTCCAGCCGGTTGAGGCTGTCTTCGGACAATTTCGCCTTGTGCTCGGTGAAATAAGCGATCAGCGCCGTGCGATAGGCATCGCGGCTCTCCCGATCGCCGAGCGTGTTGAGTTCCAGCACCGTATCCTGCGACACGCCGAGTTCGCGCAGAATGGTCCAGCCGCAGGCTATAACCTCGGCATCGGCGAGCGGTTCGGCCGAGCCGAGAACCTCGATGTCGATCTGATGGAACTGCCGGTAGCGCCCCTTCTGCGGCCGCTCGTAACGGAACATCGGCCCGGCATAGAACACCTTCTGCGGCAGCGACTGGGTGAGCCCGTTGGTGACCAGCGCGCGGCACACGCCGGCGGTGGCTTCGGGGCGCAAGGTGAGGCTTTCGCCGCCGCGATCGGAGAAGGTGTACATCTCCTTCATCACGACATCGGAGGTATCGCCCAGGCCGCGGGCGAACACCCTGGTATCTTCGAAAATCGGCGTCGACCACTCGTCATAGCCATAGGTCGCAGCCACCCGGCGCGCGGTTTCGATCACATGGAAATGCCGGCGGGCATCCTCGCCGATCAGGTCTTTCGTGCCGCGGACGGGTTGGAGATCGATGCTCACTCTGCGGCTTCCTTGGCACGGCGTTGTTCGGACTGGATGGCGGCAACGCGGGTTTCGACCAGTTCGACAATATGCTCGATCATCGCCTCGCCCTGCACGGTATGGTCGGTCTTGCCGGCTGCATACACCATGTGGCGGCCCGAACCGCCGCCGGTGATGCCAAGATCGGTCATCAGCGCCTCGCCGGGGCCGTTGACGACGCAGCCGATGATGGACAGCGAAATCGGCGTCTCGATATGCGCCAGACGCGCCTCCAGCGTGGAGACGGTGTCGATCACATTGAAGCCCTGCCGCGCGCAGGACGGGCAGGAGATGATCTTCACGCCGCGGTGGCGCAGGCCGAGCGATTTCAGCATCTCCCAGCCGACATGGACCTCCTCCTCGGGCTCGGCCGACAGCGAGACGCGCAGCGTGTCGCCGATCCCGGCCCACAGCAGGTTGCCCAGGCCGATGGCGGATTTGACGGTGCCGGTGCGCTTGCCGCCAGCCTCGGTGATGCCGATGTGCAGCGGGTGATCGCAAACCTCGGCAAGTTGGTTGTAGGCCGCCACGGCGAGGAACACGTCGGACGCCTTCACGCTGATCTTGAATTCGTGGAAGTCATGATCCTGCAGGATCTTGGCGTGTTCGAGCGCGCTTTCGACCAGCGCCTCGGGATTGGGCTCGCCGTATTTCTCCAGCAGATGCTTCTCCAGCGAGCCGGCATTGACGCCGATGCGCATCGAGCAATTGTGGTCCCGCGCCGCCTTGATGACGTCGCGCACCCGCTCGGGGCTGCCGATATTGCCCGGGTTGATGCGCAGGCAGGCCGCACCGCTCTGCGCGGCCTCGATGGCGCGCTTGTAGTGAAAATGGATGTCGGCCACGACCGGGACACTGACCTGGCGGACGATGTCCCTCAGCGCCAGCGCGCTGTCCTGGTCGGGGCACGAGACGCGCACGATATCGACCCCGGCCTTCTCGGCGCGATGGATCTGCGCGACGGTCGCGGCGACGTCATGCGTCAGCGTGTTGGTCATGGTCTGCACGGTGATCGGCGCATCGCCGCCGACCGGCACGGAACCGACCATGATCTGGCGGGACTTGCGGCGTTCGATCTGCTGATACGGGCGATAGCTCATGACGGGCTGGCTCCGGATGGGGGCGGATGGCGGGACGTTCGCCAATCTCATGCAATGGGGGGCGGACGCAACCGGCGCAACGGCATGGCGCGTCCGCGCAGCGGGCTAGGGACGCGGCGCCGGGGCCGGCGCTGCGGGCTTCGCGGCGGCTGGCTGGGTTGTGGCTGGCTGGGTTGTGGCTGGTTGGGCCGCGGCAACGGGCAGAACGAGTTTCCCCTCGCGGATCGGCTCGGGGTCGAGCGGAAGATCGCGGCGAACCACGCCATCCGCGCCAAGCGACGGGGCAACGACACCATCGACCAGGATTTCGGTGCCGCCGGCATTGCCGGTGGTGAGCAGGAATTGGCCCTTCGCCGGCACCGGCCACGTCTCGCCGGCGCGCAGAACGCGGTTCAGGATGACCGGGCCCTTGGGATCGCGCACCTGCATCCAGGATTCGACCCTGGCCCGCAGCACCACGCGGGTGCCCTCGGGCAGGCCGGGGAGCACACCGCCAACCGCAGGGGGTGGCGCGGCAGCCGGATGCGGCGGGATGGCAGCATTGGCCGAGGTCGGCGAATACGGCTGAGCCGACTGCATCGGCGGCGCCGCGGCAGCCAGGCGCGGCGCCTCCGGCGGAGTCACCTGCTTCGGCGCATCGGCCAGCGGCAACAGCCGCGGCGGCACCGGCTGCACCGCCTCAAACTCCGGGCGCCCGGTGCTGGAGAATTTGTACCAGCCGGCATAGGCGGCGATCGCGAGGATCACGCCGAACAACACCACCACGCCGGTCGGCACCCCACGATCGGGTACCGGCGCGAGAAAGCGCAGCTTGGTCTTGCGGTTGACGTGGCTCGCCTCCTCACGAAAGCGCCTGGTGATTTCGTCCGGGTCAAGGCCCAGCGCCGTCGCATAGCTGCGCAGGAAGCCGATCGCATAGGCATTGCCGGGCAGATCGACCGCCCGGCCATCCTCGATCGCTTCGAGGAAGGCGAGGCGAATCCGCAGATGCTCGGCGATCGGCGCAAGCTCCCACCCCAGCCGCTCGCGCGCACCACGCAGATCGGCACCCACGCCAGAGGCCGCCCCGTCATCGACGGCGGACATCAACGAACGGACTTGCGTCAGCCGGGACTTGCGATCCTGCAGCACAGCAACCTGATCCTGGGCAATGGAGAATTCTGCGGCGGTCGCCGCTGACCCTTGTTTCTAGACAATGGCGCGGCCGCTGCCAACCGGATTGCGGACGTGCAGTACGCAATTGCGAAACTTTCACGTTTCAGACCGACACGCCATGCTCCCGGGCCCAGGCGGTGATCGGTTCGCGCAGGCTGGCGACCCCGCCCGCGGTGCGGCGGATCGCGGCCAGCACCTGACGGAACGCCACAAGATCGACATCGCGCAACATCGACTTCACCGGCAACACACCCGAAGCCGGCATCGATAGGCTCTCGATGCCCAGCCCCACCATGGTCAACGCCTCCACCGGGCGCGCCGCCGCCTCGCCGCACACCGAGAGCGACACCCCGGCGGCGCGGCACTGATCCGCCAGGCTCGACAGCAATTCCAACATCGGCGGGGACAGCAGATCGTAGCGATTGGCCAAGGCCGGCGTCCCCCGATCGGCCGCGAACAAAAACTGCATCAAGTCATTGGTGCCGACCGAGATGAAATCCACCTCCTTCAACAACGCCGGCAGTTGGAACATCAACGCCGGCACCTCCAGCATGGTGCCGACCTTGAGCGACACGGGTGCCGGTCGAACCCGCGCCGCCTCGGCCTGCAACAGCGCACGCGCGGCACGGAATTCCGCCACCGTCGCCACCATGGGGAACATCACAGACAACGCCCGCCCGCCCGCCGCGAGCAGCAGGGCGCGCAACTGGCGCCGCAGCAGGGCCGGCCGGTCCAGCCCAATGCGCAGTGACCGCCAGCCCATCGCCGGATTCTCCTCCTCCGGCAGGTCGCTGCCCGGCAGCAGCTTGTCGCCGCCAAGATCGAGGGTGCGGAACAGCACCGGACGATCCCCCGCCGCATCCAGCACCCGCGCATAGACCGCCGCCTGCTCGGGCACATCGGCGATGGCGCCGCGCGCCAGCATGGCAATCTCGGTGCGGAACAGCCCGATCCCGGCCGCCCCGGTCACCGCGAGCTGCGGGAGTTCCAGCGCCAGGCCAATATTGAGCATCAGCGTGACCGTGGTGCCGTCCTTCGTGGTGGACGGCAGATCGCGCAATGCGGCAAACCCGGCCTGGCGGGCGCTGCGGGCATCGAGCGCCCGATGATACAGCGCAATCACATCCTGCTCCGGCCGCAGGATCACCTGGCAGCCCGCCTGCGTCTCGGCGGCATCGAGGATCACCGCGTCGCCATCCTCGGCGGTATCGAGCAGCCCGCGCGCCACCGCGACCGCGGGCAGGCCGAGGGCGCGGGCAAGGATGGCGGCGTGGCTGCCAGAGCTGCCGTCCTCCACCACGAAGCCCGCGATGCCGCGGCCATGCCAGTCCAGCACCTCGGCCGGGCCAAGCCGGCGGGCGAGCAGAATGGCCCCTGGCATTGGTACGTTGAGCGTCGCGCCGCCATTGAGTGCCGCCAGCAGCCGGCCCGCGAGGTCCTCCAGGTCGGCCAGGCGCTCGCGCAGATAGGGGTCGGTGATGCGCCGCATCCGGTCGCGCAGGTCCCCGGCCACGCGATGCACCGCCGCATCGGCGGACAGGCCGCCCTTGATCGCATCGGCGACCCGCCTGAGCCACCCGGCATCGGCCGCAACCAGGCGATAGGCGTCAAGAATTTCGCGTGACGCCGCGGCATCCGCGCTGCGCGCTCCGGCGTCCTGCGGCAGCCCGGCCGCAATCAGCGCATCGATGCCCTTTTGCATGGCGGTGACGGCGTGATTGAGGCGGGCGAGTTCAGCCTCAGCATTCTCGGCCAGCAGCCGCCCCGGCACTGGCGCAGCACCCAGGACAAAGGCCGGCCCCATCGCAAGCCCCGGCACCATCACGCTGGCGGGAAAGCGCCGCGGCACGGTGGCGCCCAGCCCCTCGCCCGCGCTGTCCTGCGCCCCCAGGGCAGCCAGCACCTCGGCGAGCAGCATCGCAACGGTTTCGAGTTCCTCGACCTCCGAGACGTCATACCGGCGCAGATTGCGGTTCTGCACGGCAATCACGCCCAACGTCCGCCCGGCACGACGCACCGGTACGGCAAGCATCGAGGCATAGCTCTCCTCGCCGGTCTCCGCGCGATAGGCAAAGGCCGGATGGTTCTGCGCATCCGGCAGATTGAGCGCCGAGCCCGTGGCCGCCACGAGGCCGACGATGCCCTCGCCAACCCGCAGCCGCGTCTTGCCCACCGCGTCGGCGCGCAGCCCCTCGGTCGCGGTCAGTTCAAGGATGTCGCCGGGCTTGAGCGCATAGACCGAGCAGACTTCGCTCACAAGTTCGCCGGCAACGAGGCGCACGAGTTCGGGAAGCGATCCGGCGCCACGCGCCATCAACTCCCGCAGCCGGCCCAGTAACCTGCGTTGCGCCACCATGATTTTCGATTAGCGAGCAGCGAAGGCAGAAACAAGGCAGAACGAACAAAATCAAACCGATATTCGTTTTTACACCAAACCGCTTTTGTCCCGCCGGCGCGATCTCACGATGCCCCGGCCGCGCCGAGCTTTTCCAGGCGCTGCTTCTGGTAGCCGTAGATATCCTGCGCCAGCCCGAGCTCGGGGTTGAAACGCAGATGGGTGATCGAGGCATGGACCTTGCCGGCCGAAGCGCTTTTGAAATCCAGCCGACAAACGATCCCGCCATCATCCCCGGTATAGCGCACGGAATCGACGATGCAGGTGTCGCCCAATACCCAGTCCGGCCGCTGGCGCCGCAACGCCGCCAGCAGTTCCGCCGTTGGGCTGACCGTGAGCGGCAACGCCGCCTCCAGCGCCACCAGCAGCAACATCGTCGGCTCCGGGTCGTCGATCACAGCAAGACCCGGATCAGGCGTCAGCGCGGGCCATCAGGGCGTCTTCGGCCTGGCTGACCAACTCTGCCATCACCGCAGCAACCGATTGGATCGACGTCACCATCCCGACCGACTGCCCGGCCATCACCGAACCCTCCTCGACATTGCCGTCAACCACCGCCCGGCGCAGGGCGCCGGCCCAGAAATGCTCGATCGACAATTGCGCCTGCATCTTGTCGAGCTCGCCGTCATCGAACTTCTTCAGCGTTTCCGCCTGATGGGCAAGAAACCGCTTGGTGCCGGCATTGACCAGCCCGCGCACCGGGATCACCGGAAACCGCTCATCAAGCTGGATCGACGGCAGCGCATCCCGCGCATTGGCGCGCACGAAGGCCTGCTTGAAGTTTGCATGGGCGATGCTCTCGGTGGTCGCAGCGAACCGCGTGCCAAGCTGCGCGCCCGATGCCCCCATTTCGAGATACGACAGGATCGCATCGCCCCGCCCGAGGCCACCGGCCACGAACACCGGCACATCCTTCAGATGCGGCAAAATCTCCTGCGCCAGCACCGTCAGCGACACCGGGCCGATATGGCCGCCTGCCTCCGAGCCCTCGATGATGATCGCATCCGCGCCCGAACGCACCAATCGCTTGGCCAGCACCAGCGCGGGAGCAAACGCCACCAGCTTCGCGCCGCCATCCTTCACCGCCCGCACCGCGCCCCCCGGCGGAATACCGCCGGCCAGCACGACATGGCTCACCTTCGCCGCAAGGCACACCCGCACGAGATCATCGAGCTGCGGATGCATGGTGATGAGATTGACACCGAACGGCTTGGTGGTGAGCGCCTGCGTGGCGGCGATCTCCTTCTCCAGCAGTTCCGGCCCCATCGAGCCGCAGGCAATCACGCCAAACCCCCCCGCGTTGGAGATGGCGGACACCAGGTTGCGCTCGCTCACCCAGCTCATTGCGCCGGCCATCAGGGCGGTCTCGGTGCCGAGGAACGCGGTGCCCCGAGCCCAGAGCCGGTTCAGCCGGGCGCGCGCCGCGGAGCGGTCCATTATGCGGCGTCCAGCCCGTAGGCGGTGTGCAGCGCACGAACGGCCAATTCCGTATAATCCGCGCCGATCAGCACACTTACCTTTATTTCACTGGTCGAAATCACCAGAATGTTGATCCCCTTCGCCGCCAGCGCGGTGAACATCGTGTTGGCCACGCCCGCATGGCTGCGCATGCCGACACCCACCACCGATATCTTCGCCACATCGGCGTCCGCCACCAGCTCGGCATAGCCGATCTTGTCCTGCTGCGCCGCCAGGATCGCCTTGGCGCGCGGCAGATCGGTCTTGCCGATGGTGAAGGTGAGGTCGGTGCTGGATGTATCGGCGCCAACGTTCTGCACGATCATGTCGACATTCACGCCCGCTTCGGACAGCGGCCCGAAAATGGCGGCGGCCACGCCCGGACGGTCCGGAATATGGCGGACGGTGATTTTCGCCTCGTCGCGCGAGTAGGCGATGCCCGATACGATTTCCTGTTCCACAATCTCATCCTCATCGACAACCAGAGAGCCCGGCAGATCCCCGCCAAGAACATCGGGGGGGGCGAAACTTGAAAGCACCTGCACCCGCACGCGCTCCTTCATAGCCAACTCGACACTGCGGGTCTGCAACACCTTAGCGCCGACCGAGGCGAGTTCCAGCATCTCTTCATACGCGATACGAGACAATTTGCGCGCCTTGGGCACGATGCGCGGATCCGTCGTGTAGATGCCATCGACATCCGTATAGATATCGCAGCGGTCGGCCTTGAGCGCCGCGGCCAGCGCCACCGCCGACGTATCCGAGCCGCCGCGGCCCAATGTCGCGATCCGGCTGTCCGGCCCAACGCCCTGAAACCCAGCCACCACGGGCACCTCGCCGGCCTCCATCGCCGCGATCAAGGTCGCGCCGTCGATTCCCTCGATGCGCGCCTTGCCGTGCTGCGCGTCAGTCGACAGCGGAATCTGCCACCCCTGGAACGAACGCGCCGCAACGCCAATCGTCTGCAACGCAATCGCCGTCAACCCGGACGTCACCTGCTCGCCAGTCGCCACCACCGCGTCATATTCGCGCTGGTCATGCAGCACCGAAAGATCGGTACAGTATTTCACCAGCTGGTTGGTCACGCCCGCCATGGCGGACACCACAACCGCGACCTGGTTGCCAGCCTCCACCTCGCGTTTGACGCGGGCTGCGACGTTGCGGATACGATCAAGATCGGCGACCGAGGTACCACCGAACTTCATGACGATGCGCTCGGGGGTGCGTGGCTTCTGGGCGGCGGACATGCGGCTCTTCCAGGCGTGACCCGGCTGGTGCCGGGTTGTTGTGCAATGCGATAGGGCGCACACATAGTGTTCGCGAAGGGTATGAGCAACATGCAGCACACACAAACCGGCGTGGTGTCCAGCGAGGAAGTGGCGAAGTTCGACGCCCTGGCAGGGCAATGGTGGGATCCGGCAGGGCCGATGGCGCCGCTGCATGCGATGAACCCGCTGCGCGCGGATTGGGTCGACGCGCGGATCGCGCTGGCCTCGCGCATCCTTGACGTCGGCTGCGGCGCCGGCCTGCTGAGCGAGGCGCTCGCCGCCCGCGGCCATGATGTCCTGGGCCTCGACGCCGCCGGCAGTGCCATCATCGCCGCCCGTGCCCATGCCGAGGGCAAGGGCCTCGCACTGGCCTATCGCTGCGGCCTCGCCGAGGACCTGCTGGCCGAGGGGCTGCGCTTCCCCGTCATCACCGCCCTCGAAGTGATCGAACACGTCCCCGATCCGGCCCGCTTCATCGCTGTGCTGGCGGCCCTGCTCGAACCCGGCGGAACCCTGTTCCTCTCCACCCTCAACCGCACCAAACGCGCCTGGCTCATCGCCAAGTTCGGCGCCGAATACGTCATGCGCCTGCTGCCGCGCGGCACGCATGAGTGGCGCGCCTTTCTCTCCCCCGCCGAAATCGGCCGCATACTGCGCACCGAGGGGCTGCGCGTCGCCGATATCGCCGGCATGTCCTATGCGCCGCTCACCGGCCGCTGGACCACCGGGCGCGACGTCTCGGTCAACTACATCCTGCAAGCGGTCGCCTGATCCCCCGGCCCAGTCCGAGCCGACTGATGATTTGTCGCCCTTGACGAACCCGAGATGCCCAGCCCGCCTGACCTCTGCACTCCCCCCTTGCCCGCCGCCGCCCGACGTGGTGCGCTGACCCAACACAATTCGGGGAGCCCTGCCATGAGGCGTCTGTTGCTGGGAGCCGCGCTGGCGGCCCTCCTGATGGGGCTGCCCGCCGCGCGCGCTGAAAAAGTGCTCCGCGTGGTGCCCCAAAACGACATCGTGCTGCTTGACCCGGTGTTCGGCACCGCCTGGATCTCCATGGTCGGCGGCGTGATGATCTACGAAAGCCTCTTCACCTGGGACGCCGCGATGCAGCCCCAGCCGATGATGGTCTCCACCTGGTCCACCAGCGCCGATGGCCTCGTCTGGCGCTTTACCCTGCGCGACGGCCAAGCCTTCCACGACGGCGCCCCGGTCACCACCACCGACGTCATCGCCTCTCTGAAGCGCTGGATGACGTTCGACGGTGCGGGCGGCAAACTCGCCGCCGCGATGACGGGCATGACAGCGATCGACGCATCAACCTTCGAAATCACCCTCCAGCGCCCCTTCCCAGCCATGCTTTCGGTGCTGGCCGCAGCCCCCGCCCGCTTTGCCGCCATCATGCGCGCGCAGGACATCCCGACCGAACGCAAACCCGTCACCACCGGCATCGGTTCCGGCCCCTTCCGCTACGTTCCGGAAGCGCGGATCAGCGGCGCCAAGATCGTCTACGCGCGCAACCCGCGCTACATCCCCCGCGCCGAACCGCCAGACGGCATGGCCGGCGGGCGCATCGTCAAGGTCGATCGCGTCGAGTGGCACATCATCCCCGACGCCGCCACCGTCGCCGCCGCCCTGCAAAGCGGCGAGATGGACATGGCCGAACGCCCCTCGTTCGACGTCCTGCCGCTGCTGGCCAAACTCCCTGGCCTGCGGTTGCAAAAACTGAGCGCGCTGGCTGACCAGACCATCCTGCGGCCCAACCACCTGCAACCGCCGTTCAACGACGTCCGCGCCCGCCGCGCCCTCAACCACCTGCTCGACCAGGGCGACGCGATGGCCGCCGGCTTCGGCGACCCCGCCAACTGGCAGACATGCAACGCCTTCTTCACCTGCGGCGGCCCCTTCGACAGCGAAGCCGGCGCCGAGGGCTTCAAGCCCGACCTCGCCCGCGCCAAGGCGCTCCTCGCCGAAGCCGGCTACAAGGGCGAGAAACTCATCTTCATCGCCTCCCACGACAACGCCAACGGCCCGATCTCCGAAGTCGTGGCCGACGCGATGACCAAGGCCGGCATGAATATCGAAATGATCTGGTCGGACTGGGCCAGCGTCGTGGGCCGCGCCCTCAAGCAAGACCTGCCGGCCCAAGGCGGCTGGAACATCCGCGTCACCGGCCAACCCGGCGCACTCGCCGCCAGCCCGCAGGCCAACGCCGCCGCCGACACCAGTTGCGCGCGCAAAAACTTCTCCGGCTGGCCCTGCGACGAGGAGGCCGAAACCCTGCGCGCCGCCCTCATCGAAGCGGCCCCGGACGCCCGCCCCGCTCTGCTCGACCAGCTGCATCGCCGCCTCGCTGCAGTCGTGCCCTATCGCGTACTCGGCCAATCCAGCGGCCCCGCTGCCTTCCGCACCACCATCACGGGGGTGCTGCAATCCCCGGTCATCGTCTACTGGAACATAGAAAAGAACTAGAGCCTGATGATTTTTGGCGGAATTGCCAAAAATCTGAATCAGGCGATCAACCAAAGAGTTAGAGCGGGATGCCTTCGCAATCAGAAGGCATCCCGCTCTAGCACGCAAGCCCCACGGTCGCCTTGGCCGCGAGGTTCACGTTGTCGCCCAGCACGCCCGAAAAGTCATCGGTGCAAAGCTGCGCGCCCGATGACCGAAACCGGCGACCCCGCTTGGCGACAGACTATTTTCTGGCCTTTCGCCAATTTTACAAATTTCGGCCATGGCCATGTCCTGCGCGCCAAGGTTGCGTCGGACACCTGCGACACAGACTATTTCGACCCTGCGGGCATGGACGACGAAGTCCGCACTCCCGTCACCGGCGTCCCCTACCTCAAACTTGCCGCCGTCGATGACGGCAAAGGCGGCCTCACACTCTTTGCCCTCAACCGGGACCTCACCGGAGAAATGCGGATGGAGGTCGATGCCCGCGGCATGTCCAACCTCTCCATCGTCCAGGCCACGACGCTGC
>CANFKS010000020.1 GCA_947447625.1 Rhodospirillales bacterium
AGTACAACCAGGCCAGCACCCGCCCCGCCGTCGCATCCCGGTTCGGCCTCAGCGACTCCGTCGATCACGAGGAGATCAAGCGCTTGCGGGACATGTTCCCCGGCAAGCTGCTGGTCAAAGGCATCATGCACCCCGATGATGCCCGCGCCATGCTCGCCCTCGGCGCCGACGGCATCGTCGTCTCCAATCACGGCGGCCGCAACCTTGATGCCGCGATGGCAACCTTCGACGCCCTGCCCGGCATCGTCCAAGCCGTTGGCGGCAAAACCACCATCATCGTCGATTCCGGCATCCGCCGCGGCCTCGACATCATCAAGGCCCGCGCGCTGGGCGCCGACGCCGTGCAAACCGGCCGCGCCACCCTCTTCGGCGCCTCCGTCGGCGGCGAAGCCGGCGTCTCCCGCGTGCTCGAACTCCTGCGCCACGAACTCACAACCGGCATGGCCAATTGCGGTGTCCGCACCATCGAGGAGATCACCCGCGATCTCCTCGCGCCGTAGAGCCTGATGATTTTTGGCGGAATCGCCAAAAGTCTGAATCAGGCGATAAAACAAAGAGCGAGATCGGGGTGCCTTCGCCTATCAGAAGGCATCCCGATCTCGTGCCCGAAGGCTCTAACGGCAGGAGGACAGGCCCGGCGGCATCCGCCGGGCCAGGGTCGCCTGCTCGAACCCATACGCAATTCGCAACAAAACCGCCTCGCTCCACGCCCGCCCCGTAAACGTCGCACCCAGCGGCACCTCGGGCCCCTCGGTGCCGCCGATGAACCCGGCCGGCACCTGCACCGAAGGATATCCCGCCTTGGCCGCGATCGAGGCCCCCGCTGTCCCCGGGAACAGCACCGCATCGAGGCGGTTCTCGTCCATATACGCATCGAGCCCCCGCGCCCGTGCCGCCCGCACATCATTCTCCCGCGCCGCCAGATACGCGATCTCCCGTAACGTCCCGCTCGTTGCATCCGCGGCCAGAAAGATATCCTGCCCAAACCGCAGCGCCCGATCGGCATGCGCCGCGTTGAACGCCACGATATCGCGCATCGAGCGCATCGCGCTCCCCTGGGCCCAGTCCTGCAGATACAAATCGAGATCGTGCTTCAGTTCGTAGACAAACACGATCGACACCCGCGCCGTCCGGTTCAAATCCGCACTTTCCGGGTTCCGGTTGAGGATGAGCATGTCGGTGCCGGGTCCGCCGATCCATCCCTCGGTCGGCAGGTTCTCCCGCACGATCACCGCGCCCGCATCCTGCAACGCCGCAATCGTGCGATCCATCACCGCCCGCGCCTGGTCCGACAGCCCGCGCCAATACACATCATTCGCCGGATCGGCCGGATTGCTCGGCACGCCGATACGCGCCCCGCGCAGCCCGTCTTTGTCCAGCGCGGCCATGAAATCGACCCCCTGCGGCGCCGCCGCCGTCGCCGGGTCGGCCGGATCGGGTCCGGCGAGCACGCCGAGGATCAACGCCGCATCGCGCACCGTCCGCGTCATCGGCCCGGCCGTATCCTGGCTCGCCGCAATCGGGATGATGCCGGCCCGGCTGATCAGTCCGACGGTTGGTTTGACGGTGACAATCCCATTCTGCCCGGCCGGCGACAGGAGCGAGCCCGAGGTCTCCGTGCCGATCGAGGCCGCGGCAAAGCCGGCCGCGACGGCGACCGCGGAGCCCGCACTTGAACCGCCCGGTGCTACGATGGGCACCCCCATGGCATCGAGTGCCGGAGCATGGGCATTGCGCACCTGCCCCCCGAGCGAGGAGTAGCCGGACGGCATGCCGACGGCGAGGATGTTGGCGAATTCGGTGAGGTTCGCCTTGCCGAGGATCACGGCGCCGGCCTGGCGCAGCTTGGCTGCCACGGTCGCGTCGCGCTGGGCGAAGGCATCGGCAAGAGCGAGCGCGCCGGCGGTGGTGTGCTGGCGATCGCCGGTGGCGATATTGTCCTTCAGCAGGATCGGGATGCCATGCAGCGGCGGCAATTTGCCGCCCGTCTTGCGTGCCGCGTCCTGCGCACCGGCGATGGACAGCGCGTCAGGGTTGATTTCACGCACCGCGTTGAGCGCGGGGCCCGCGCGGTCGAGCGCTTCAATGCGCGCGAGATAGGCGCGCGTCAGATCGGCAACCCCGATGCGCCCGGCGGCAAGGTGGTCCTGCAGGTCGGTGACGCTGGCGTTGTCGATGCAGACTGCGGGCGGCGGGGTTTGTGGCATGGCGGCGGGCTCCGGAAAGGCGGGGGGAGGGGAGGGTGGCAGCGGGAGAGGGGCTACGGACAGTATGGCCGCGAGCAGGAGCCCCGCCGCAATCCGGTCAGGCATCGCCGACGAGGGCGTCGTACAGGGCAGGATCGGTGGCGCCCTCGGTGCTGAACAGCAGCACGCGGCTGTCTGCATCAAGTCCGAGCGCCTGACGCGCCGCCGGATCGGCGGCGGCGAGGAGCAGGGCTGCGAGGCCTGCCACACCGGATTCGCCGGCGACCATGCCGTGTTTTTTGAGCAGTATCATGCAATCGACCGCTGCCTCGTCGGGCACCGCCATGAAGCCGGCGGCGGCGCGGCCGAGTTCCTGCCAGGCGAGCAGGCTCGGTTCGCCGCAGGCGAGGCCCGCCATGATCGTGTCGAGATCGCCGGCGATGGCGATGGGTTCGCCGGCTTCGGCGCTGGCGAGCAGGCAGGCGGCGCGGTCGGGTTCGGCGACGATCAGGATCGGCGCGGGGCGGAAGGCATGGCGCAGTTGCACGGAGACCGAAGCGGCCACACCGCCGACCCCGCCTTGGATGAAGACATGGGTGGGGGGTGCGCCGTGCCACTGGGAAATCGCTTCATCGGCCATCAGACGATACCCCTGCATGACGTCGACCGGCACCGTGGTGTAGCCCTCCCAAGAGGTGTCGGAGACGACGAACCAGCCGTGTTCGGCAGCGGCGCGGGCTGCAGCGCGCACGGCATCGTCGTAGGTGCCGGGGACGCGGCGGACTTCGGCGCCGTACTGGGCGATGGCATCGACGCGGCCCTGGCTCACGGTTTCGTGAACGTAGATGACGCAGCGCGCGCCGAAGCGTTGTGCACCCCAGGCGACGGAGCGGCCATGGTTGCCGTCGGTGGCGCAGGTGACGGTGATCAGGGCGGTGGCCTCGGCGTAGGTCCCGCCGACGAGGTCGGCGGAGGTCGCGTTGGGGGCGATGCTGCGCCGCGCGAGTTCGGCGGCCAGCACCTGGCAGACCGCGTAGGCGCCGCCGAGGGCCTTGAAGCTGCCGAGGCCGAAGCGGCTGGCTTCGTCCTTGATGCGCAGCGTGCCGATGCCGGCGCTGGCCGCGATGGCGGGAAAGGCGCGCAGCGGGGTTTGGGCGTAGCCGGGCCAGGAGGTGATTTCGGCGCGGGCGCGGCGGTATCCGCCATCGGGCAGCACAACGGTGCCGGGGGTGCCGGCGCGGGGGTTGATGAAAAGGCGGAAGGGGCGTGTTTTGATCATGCTGCATCGTCCAACGTGCGGCGCGTGACCGCAAGGCGGGAATGCGGGGGCGGGGCTGCGGAGGCGTCTGCACAAGGGTCCGATATTGTTTCTTTAAAGAAATACTTGACTTAGATCAATGAGGCGATGCGGGCAGGCGGGATTTATTTGCCGGGCTTTCAAACCGGGAAGGATAGTCGAGATGCACACGGGAGAAATCCTCTTTCTGACTGTTGTTATCATCACGTTCGCAGCCTTCAGCCTGACGTTGCTGTTGTCGGTGATGACGTATGAACGGCATAAATCGGCGCGTGCCGCGGCAATGCGGGCCAGTACGACGGCGCAGCGCACGCAGGCTTGAGAGTCGGCATGCGGCGGATTGCCGGCTTGACCCCTTTTACAAGCGGGCGTGGCGTGGTTATGGCTTGTCGCCACAGATAGTGGGCGGAGCGGGCGGATGAAGATCACCATTCTTGGCGGCGGCGGGTTTCTGGGGCGCAGGGTGGCGCAGAAGCTGGCCGAAAGCGGGGAGTTGGGCGGGCGGCGGATCGAGAGCATGGTGCTGTTCGACCTGATGCCGCCGGCGGGGCTTGAGGCGCCGTTTGCGGTCACGTCGATCGGCGGGGATATCGCGGACTTGCCAGAGGCGGCGATGCCGCCGGGCACGGATGTGGTCTTCCATCTCGCGGCCGTGGTGAGTGCGGCGGCGGAGGCGGATTATGATTTGGGGCGGCGGGTCAATCTGCGCGGCACCGATGCGGTGATCGATGCGTGCCGGCGGCTGGTGGCGGGCGGGGGGGCGCCGCCGCGGGTGGTGTTTACCAGTTCGGTCGCGAGTTTCTCGGGCGGGCAGAGCGTGTTCCTGGAGGATGATACGCGCCAGGTGCCGGCCAACTCCTATGGCACGCAGAAGGCGGCGGCGGAGATGCTGCTGGCGGATGCGACCCGGCGCGGGTTCCTGGATGCGGTGTGTCTGCGGTTGCCGACGATCATCGTGCGGCCGGGGCGGCCGAACAAGGCGGCGAGTTCGTTCTTTTCGGCAATCGTGCGCGAGCCGCTGCTCGGGCTGGAGACACTGCTGCCGGTGCCGGATGATTTCGCCGTGTGGGTGGCGAGCCCGCGGCGGGCTACGGAGTGGTTGATCCATGCGGCAGCCATGGATACGGCGCCGCTCGGGCTCGACCGGAGCCTCAATCCGCCCGGCATGAGCGTGAAAGTGGGGGATATCCTCGCGGCACTGGACGCGGTTCGGCAGGGGGCGACGGCGCTGGTCAAGCGGGTGCCGGATCCGGTGATTGCGGGGATCGTGGGCGGCTGGCCGGCAGGGTTCAACGTGGTGCGCGCGCCGGCGCTGGGTTTCAGCCGGCATGAGCCGTTGATCGATGTAATCCGCGCCTTTGTCGCCGATGACCTGGAGGCAACGCGGCAGGATCGCGCGCTGGGCTGAGGCCGGGCGGGCTACTCCAGGTCGAGGAAGTTTGCGGTGACGGAGGCGCGGGCGACCAGGGCCTGGATCTGCGGATCGCGGTGCGCGTCGGTGCGGGTCAGGCGGTCCATGGGCACGAAATATTCGTGCGCATGGGGCACCTGATTTTCGGCGAAGCCTCGGTAATGTTCGGTTTTGAGGGCGTACATCACGCGCACGTCGCGCACGGGCAGGACGAGAGGGGCATCGGGGAGGGCGCGCAGCACGCCGGTGGCGAGCCAGCGCGGGGTTTGGTCGGTGGGCGTGATGGGGGCGGCAAGCCAGGGCAGGGGGCAGACCGCCATCAGGGAATGGGTGCTGGGCGCGAAGCGGGAGCGCTTGTCGAGCAGGTTGGTCATGGAAGCGCAGGCTTCGATGGCGAAGATATCCACAAAGGGTTCGGCCGGGGTGCCGCCGAAGTTGAGCCAGAGTCCGTCAGGCAGAGTGCGCAGGCGGGAGCTGCCGGGGAACTTGAGGTAAGGGTGGTAAGAAGCTGATTCTTCAGTTGGACGGCCGCGCAACCAGCGCCAGGTGCCATTGCGCTGTTGGCGGATGCCCGGCGGGCGCTGGGGCCACTGCCGAAGGCGAAGACGCACCAGGTCATCCAGGGATCGAACGCCGGTCATGATCAAATTTCCCTCGTCGGAATAGGCACAGCTTTCCGCCATGAATATCGGTGTTTTTCGGGTCGACTGATCCTGGATGGATCAATGGGTCACGCGGAAATTCGCCGTTCCGGTGCGATGAGTCAAGATTTCTTTGAAAAATGGGGAAGTTTTTTCTGATCATCAACTCAGAGTTAATCTATCGAAAAATTTGACCATATTTTAGAGACTGAATCGTTATTTTTGGAAAAATGCGGGCGTTTTCGGTCGATGCGAAAACCGGTTATCCCGGAGGTGTGGACAAAGTTATTCACAGATTGGAAACGCAAAAACAGCGTTCAGTCACAGTTTTTCCGGTCGCGTTAACTCATTATTGCGCCTGGCACCGCCCCGGCCGGTCCCCAAATGGGGTTGGCCGGGGCGCACCTGTGGGCGGTGCGGTCAGCCCGGCGGCATCAGATGGTCGCGGAAGCGGTCGCGCAGGGCCATTTTCTGGATTTTGCCGGTGGCGGTGTGGGGGAGTTCGTCGACCACGATGATGGCGTCGGGCTGCCACCATTTGGCGATCTTGCCGTCGAAGAAGGCGCGCAGCGAAACGAGGTCGATGGTGATGCCTGGGCGGGGGACGACGATGAGGAGGGGGCGTTCGTCCCATTTGGGGTGACGCGCCGCGATGACGGCCGCTTCGGCAACGTCGGGGTGGCCGACGGCAATGTTTTCGAGCTGGACGGTGCTGATCCATTCGCCGCCGGATTTGACGACATCCTTGGAGCGGTCGGTGATCTCCATGTAGCCCTCGGCGTCGATGGTGGCGACGTCGCCGGTGGCGAACCAGCCTTCGGCATCGAGCGCGCTGCCCGGCGTGTCTCCGAGGTAGGCCGCGCAGACATTGGGGCCTTTGACCTGGAGATGTCCGGAGGTGGTGCCGTCCCAGGGGAGTTCGGTGCTGTCGTCGTTCACGATGCGCATGTCCACGCCATACATGGCGCGGCCCTGTTTTTCGCGCAGGCGGAAGGCGGGCTCCGGCGGAAGGTCGGCGTTGGAGGATTTCGGCCTGTTATAGGTGCCGATCGGGCTCATCTCGGTCATGCCCCAGGCGTGATCGACGCGGATGCCGTATTCGTCACCGAAGGCGCGCATCAGCATGGGCGGGCAGGCGGAGCCGCCGATGATGAGGCGTTCGACGCTCTCCAGGCGCTTGCCGCTGGCGCGCAGGTGCTGCAGCAGGCCGAGCCAGACGGTGGGCACGCCGGCGGAGCAGGTGACGCGTTCGGTGTTCATCATGTCGGCGAGGCTGGCGCCGTCGAGGTGGCGGCCGGGCATGATGAGGCTGGCGCCGGCCATGGGGGCCGAATACGGCGTGCCCCAGGCGTTGACGTGGAACATCGGCACAACCGGAAGGAAGCGGTCGGCGGCGCCGAGGCCGAAGACGTCCTTAAGGTTGGAGGCGAATGTGTGCAGCAGCGTCGAGCGGTGGGAGTAGAGCACGCCCTTGGGGCGGCCGGTGGTGCCGGAGGTGTAGCAGAGCGAGGCGGCGCTGCGCTCGTCGAGGGCGGGCCAGGCGAAGTCGTCGCCGGCTGAGGCGATGAGGTCCTCGTAGCAGAGCAGGTCCATGCCCGGGGGCAGAGCGATGTCGGGCATATGGGCGGGCTCGGTCATGAAGACGACGGCGCGCAGGCGGGCGCGCAAGGCGGGGGCGATGGCCGCGACGATGGGGGCGAAGCTGGTGTCGGCGAAGAGGATGGTGTCGTCGGCGTGTTGGGCGATGTAGGTGATGTCGTCGGTCGAGAGGCGCGGGTTGATGGTATGGCAGATCGCGCCCATGCCGGAGACGGCGTAGTAGAGTTCGACATGGCGGTGGCCGTTCCAGGCCAGGGTGGCGACACGCGCGCCAAGGCCGGTGCCGAGTTGGCGCAGCGCGCTGGCGAGGCGGCGGGCGCGGGGCTCGATCTCGGCGTAGGTGGTGCGGTGGATCGCGCCTTCGACGGTTTTGGAGACGATTTCGGCGGCGGCATGGTGGCGGGCGGCGTGGCGGATGATGGTGCTGATGAGCAAAGGTTGGTCTTGCATCAGGCCGAGCATGGGGTGGGTCCTCAGGTGAGATGAAGCAAGGCAAGGGCTTCTTTTTTAAAAAAAGAAGCAAAAAACTTTCATTCGTTTGGTTGGGGGGCGTGTCGGCATGCTCCCCGATGGACAGGGGATAAAAGTTTTTTGGTTCTTTTTTTCAAAAAAGAACCGCTTCCCTACCCGCCGGCCCGGCAGAACGCGAAGTCACACCCCTCATCGGCCTGGGTAACCTGCTCAAGAAAAAGCCGCAGATAACCGCGCTCGCTGCCGGGATGAGCGGGGGGCGCGACATAGGCGGCACGGCGGATTTCGAGTTCGCTGTCCGACACCAGCAGGTCGATGCGGCGGGCTGCGGCGTCGAGGCGGATGCGGTCGCCGGTTTTCACGAGGCCGAGGGGCCCGCCGGTGGCGGCTTCGGGGGTGATGTGGAGCACGATCGTGCCGAAGGCGGTGCCGGACATGCGGGCATCGGAGATGCGGACCATGTCTTTGACGCCGGCGCGGGCGAGTTTGCGCGGGATGGGGATGTAGCCGGCTTCGGGCATGCCGGGGGCGCCCTTGGGGCCGGCGTTGCGGAGCACGAGGACGTCATCGGCGGTGACGTCGAGGTCGGGGTCGTCGAGGCGGTTGGTCATGTCTTCGAGGCCGTCGAACACAACGGCGCGGCCTTCGTGCTGCATGAGGCGTTCGGTGGCGGCGGAGCGTTTGAGCAGGGCGCCGCCGGGGGCGAGGTTGCCGCGCAGCACGGCGAGGCCGCCGCCGGTGGCGATGGGGGCGTCGATGGTGCGGATGACGGTTTGGCCGGGGACGATTTCGGCGCCGGCGATGGTGTGGGCCAGGGGGTGGCCGGTGACGGTGGGGGCGGTGGTGTCGAGCAGGGGGGCGAGTTCGCGGAGCAGGCGGGGCACGCCGCCGGCCCAGTGGAAATGCTCCATGTAGTGATCGCCGGAGGGTTTGAGGTCGACCAGGACGGGGACGTCGAGGCCGAGGCGGTCGAAGGCTTCGAGGTCGATCTTGATGCCGAGGCGCCCGGCGATGGCGGTGAAATGGATGAGCGCATTGGTGGAGCCGCCGATCGCCTGCAGCACGACGAGGGCGTTGCGGAAGGCGGTTTCGGTGAGGATATGGGAGGGTTTGGTGCCGTCGCGGGCGAGGCGGACGGCGGCGGCGCCGGAGGCTTCGGCGAGGCGGATGCGGTCGGCATGGGTGGCGGGGACGGAGCCGCCGCCGGGGAGGCACATGCCGATGGCTTCGACCATGGTGGACACGGTCGAGGCCGTGCCCATGACCATGCAGGTGCCTTTGGTGGGGGCGAGGCGGTCGGTGAGGGCGTCGATTTCGGCTTCGTCGATTTCGCCGGCGCGGTATTTGGCCCACATGCGGCGGCAGTCGGTGCAGGCGCCGAGGACTTCGCCCTTGTGGTGACCGACCAGCATGGGGCCGGTGGGGACGACGATGGCGGGGATGTCGGCCGAGGCGGCGCCCATGAGCTGGGCGGGGAGGGTTTTGTCGCAGCCGCCGATGAGGACGACGGCGTCCATCGGCTGGGCGCGGATCATTTCCTCGGTGTCGAGCGCCATGAGATTGCGCAGGAACATCGAGGTGGGGTGGGAGAAGCTTTCGTGGATGGAGATCGTAGGGAAGGCCATGGGCATGCCGCCGGCCAGCATGACGCCACGTTTGACGGCGGCGATGAGGTCCGGAACGTTGCCGTGGCAGGGGTTGAAGTCGGAGAAGGTGTCGGTGATGCCGATGATGGGGCGGTCGAGGGCTTCGTCGGTGTAGCCCATGGCCTTGATGAAGGCGCGGCGGAGGAACAGGGAGAAGCCGGCGTCGCCATAGGTGGCGAGGCCTTTGCGCAGGCCTGTTGCAGCCTTGCCTGGTGCAGCCGTGCCTGGTGCAGTCGTGTCGGTCATGCCGTCCTCCCGGGGTTCGGGAAGGGTCGTCCTCCCGAAGAATCGGGTGAAGTTACAGCACCTCGAAGAAGCGCAACAGCACCCCGGCGGGGTGGCGCCGGGCGGTGGCGAGGAAGATGGAGCGGGAGAGCCAGCGATGCGGGCCTTCGGGGGTTTCGAAGACCGGGGTGGTGCGGAAATAGACGAGGGCGGGGTCCACGGTTTCGCCGGCGGCGAGGCGGGCGAGGATTTCGGGGGGTGCGCGGCGCAGGCCGCGGTTGACGACGCCGATCAGGGTGCCGTCGGTGGCTTTGATGGTGTAGCGGGCGGTGAGGTCGATGGTGGAATCGGTGTGGATGGTCTGCCAGTCCGCGCCGCCGGGGATGATTGTGCCGGTCAGGCGGGGGCCTTCGATGATGCCGCCGGTGATGGGGATGATGCGGCGCTGGCCGCAATCGACCGGGCCGGCATCGATGGCGGGGCTGACGCCGACGCGGGCCTCGAAGGCGAAGCGGAGGGCGGGCGGGGTTGCGGGGGCTTGGGGCTCGGCTTCCATATCGGTGTCTCTCTTCCGGGGTTTGGGGGCGGATTGATGCGGGCCCGGGTGGAGCCCCGTCTCGGTGCGTGGGGATCAGGCGGGTTTGAAGGGGGCCTGGAGATCGATTGCGGCGCGCGCGAGGAGGGCGGCGGGGGTGGCGCCGGCGGCGCGCAGGTCGCGCAGGGTGGTGGCGTGGTCGCGTTTGGCGAGGCGTTTGCCGTCGGGTCCGCGCAGGATGGGGTGGTGGGCGTAGTGCGGTTCGGGCCAGCCGAGCAGGGTTTGCAGCAGGCGGTGAATGGCGGTGGCGGGTTTGAGGTCGAGGGCGCGGGTGACGAGGGTGACGCCCTGGAAGGCGTCGTCGTGGGTGACGCACAAATGGTAGCTGGCCGGGGCGTCCTTGCGGGCGAGGACGATGTCGCCGAAGCGGGCGGGGTGGCAGGCGAGGCGGCCTTCGGTGCGTTCGTGATAGGTGAGCGGCCCCGCGATGGCGGTGGCCTCGGCGGTGGCGCGGGCGGTGTCGAGGCGCAGGGCGTGGTTGTGTCCGGCGGCGAGGCGGGCGGCGCGCTCGGAGGCGCAGAGGTGGCGACAGGTGCCGGGGTAGGGGGCGGCGGCGGCGCTGTTTGGGGGGGATTCGTGAGGGGCGGCCGCGGAGCGGGCGGCTTCGCGGGCGATGTCGGCACGGGTGCAGAAGCAGGGGTAGAGGAGATCGCGGGCGGCGAGGCGGTCAAGGGCGGCGCGGTAGTCGGGCAGGTGGGCGGACTGGGTGCGGATCGCGCCGTCCCAGGCCAGGCCGAGCCATGTGAGGTCTTCGCAGATGGCATCGGCATAGGCTTGGGTGCAGCGCATGGGGTCGATGTCTTCGAGACGGAGGAGGAAGCGGCCGCCCCCTTGGCCGGATGGGGTTTCTTTCGCGTGGCGCCAGGCGAAGAGGGCGGCGGCGGCGTGACCGAGATGGAGATAGCCGGTCGGGCTTGGGGCGAAGCGGGTTGTCAGCATCGCGGCGCTGTTGCGGTCAGGAGGGGGGCAGGGCCAGTTCGTGGCGGGCTTGCTCGGAGCCGAGTTCGGCCGCGCGGCGCAACAGGCGGGTGCCTTCGGGGATGTTTTTGGGGACCTGCTGACCTTCCCAATAGAGTCGGCCGAGTTGCAGCATCGCGTCGGGGTCGTTGGCATCGGCGCCGCGCTTGAGCCAGATGACCGCTTCGCGCGCGTCGGAGGGGATGCCGCGGCCCTGCAGGTAGAGCATGCCGACGGAGGTGAGCGCCTGGGGGTGGTTCTGGGCGGCGGCGGCGCGGAAGAGTTTGAGGGCGCGGGCGGGGTCCTCGTGGCCGAGGATGGCCTGGAGCAGGATGTGTCCGGCGCGGTACTGGGCGGAGGCGTTGCCTTGGGCGGCGGCGCGTTCGTACCATTGCAGCGCAGTGTCGGGCGCGCGGGTGACGCCGACGCCGCCGGTTTCGTAGATCAGGCCGACGCGGGCCTGGGCGTCGGCATTGCCGGCGCGGGCGGCGGGTTCGAGCCAGTGCAGGGCCTCGGCGTAGTCGCGATTGACGCCGCGCCCGGCGAGATACAGGGCGCCGAGACTGACCCGCGCGGGGATGCTGCCGGCGTTGGCGGCGGCGATGTAGAATTGTTCGGCCGCCTCGAAATTGTCGGCGGCCTCGGCTTCCTGGCCGCGGGCGAAGGACACATCGGGGGCGAGTTCGGGCCGTTGCACTGTGGGGGCGGTGTCGGCGAGGCCGAGGGCGGTGGCTTCGTTGCGCAGGCCGCCGCAGCCGGCGAGAGCCAGCGGCAGGACGAGGAGCGCTGCGTAAAGTGCGGTTCGTGGTGTCACTCGGGGCCTCATTGATCTGCCGGAGGAGCCTGTATGCCCGATCCGGCGTGTAATGCGAAGCATGAAGGAGGGGGCGGCGGCATGGGTGACGCGTGACATGGGCGGCCCGGTGCGCTAATCGTCGCGCCCTTTTTGCCTTTGTCCCTTTATCGCCTTGATCGGGAACCCGCCGCGCCATGGCCAGCAGCAACGACATCCGTGCCACCTTCCTGAATTATTTTGCGCGCAACGGCCATGAGGTGGTCGAGAGCAGCCCGCTGGTGCCGCGCAACGACCCCACGCTGATGTTCGCGAACTCGGGGATGGTGCAGTTCAAGAACGTGTTCACCGGGCAGGAGAAGCGGCCCTATGTGCGGGCGACGACGGCGCAGAAATGCGTGCGCGCCGGGGGCAAGCACAACGACCTCGACAATGTCGGCTACACCGCGCGGCATCATACGTTTTTTGAAATGCTGGGGAATTTCTCGTTCGGCGATTATTTCAAGGAACAGGCGATCAGTCATGCGTGGACGCTGGTGACGAAGGATTTTGGACTGCCGGCGGATCGGCTGTGCGTGACGGTCTACAGCGAGGACGACGAAGCGGCGGTGCTGTGGAAGAAGATCGGGGGGCTGCCGGAGAGCCGTATCATCCGGATTCCGACGTCGGACAATTTCTGGCGGATGGGCGATACCGGGCCGTGCGGGCCGTGTTCGGAGATTTTCTTTGATCATGGCGACACGATTCCGGGCGGGCCGCCGGGCTCGCCGGACGAGGACGGCGACCGGTTCATCGAGATCTGGAACCTGGTGTTCATGCAGTTCGAGGAGGGGCCGCCGGGCACGCGCGTGGCGCTGCCGCGGCCTTCGATCGATACCGGGATGGGGCTCGAGCGGTTTGCCGCGATTTTGCAGGGCCAGCATGACAATTACGATACCGACACGCTGCGCGCGCTGATCCTGGCCTCGTCCGAGGCGACGGGGCAGGACCCGGACGGGGCGTTCCGGACCAGCCACCGGGTGGTGGCGGATCATTTGCGGGCGACCTCGTTTCTGATGGCCGATGGGGTGCTGCCGTCCAACGAGGGGCGGGGTTATGTGCTGCGCCGGATTATGCGGCGCGCGATGCGCCATGCGCACATGATGGGCGCGCGCGAGCCGGTGATGCACCGCCTGGTGCCGGCGCTGGTGCGTCAGATGGGAGCGGCGTATCCGGAGTTGGTGCGGGCGGAGGGGCTGATCAGCGAGACGCTGCGGCTGGAGGAGAACCGGTTCAAGGCGATGCTGGAGCGGGGCCTGCATCTGCTGGCCGACGAGACCGGCAAGCTGGGCGAGGGGCAGGCTTTGGCCGGGGATGTGGCGTTCCGGCTGTATGACACGTACGGGTTCCCGCTCGATCTGACGCAGGATGCGCTGCGCGAGCAGGGCCGGGCGGTGGATACCGAGGGGTTCAATGCCGCCATGGCCGAGCAGCGCAAGCGGGCGCGGGCGGCATGGGCCGGGTCGGGCGAGGCGGCGACGGAGACGGTGTGGTTCGAAATTCGCGAGAAGATCGGGGCCAGCGAGT
This sequence comes from Rhodospirillales bacterium, assembly GCA_947447625.1. Classification (GTDB taxonomy): domain Bacteria; phylum Pseudomonadota; class Alphaproteobacteria; order Acetobacterales; family Acetobacteraceae; genus CAIYPH01. The sequence continues at coordinate 13,388 of CANFKS010000020.1, forward strand.
TTCTGGGCTATTCGACCGAGGCCGCGGAAGGCGAGATCACCGCGATGGTGCTGGGCGGGCAGCCGGCGGAGACGGCGGGCGAGGGGGCGGAGGTGGCGGTGACGCTGAACCAGACGCCGTTCTATGCCGAATCGGGCGGGCAGGTCGGCGATCACGGGGTGATCGAGGGGGCGGATTTCACCATCGCGGTGAGCGATACGCAGAAGAAGCTGGGCGATGTGTTTGTCCATGTCGGGCGCGTGGTGTCCGGCACGGCAGCGCTCGGCAAGCCGGTGCGCGCGGTGGTGGAGCATGGGCGGCGCAGTGCGATCCGCGCGCATCATTCGGCGACGCATCTGCTGCATGAGGCGCTGCGGCGGCGGCTTGGCACGCATGTGCAGCAGAAGGGCAGCCTCAATGCGCCGGACCGGCTGCGCTTCGATGTGTCGCAGCCGACCCCGATCGGGCGGGAGGATCTGGCCTGGGTCGAGGCCGAGGTGAATGCGCGGATCCGGGAGAATTCCGAGGTCACGACCCGGCTGATGACGCCGGAGGCGGCGGTGGCCGAAGGGGCGATGGCGCTGTTTGGCGAGAAATATGGCGAGGAGGTCCGTGTCGTTGCCATGGGCAGGGGCGACGAGGGGCGGACGGCATATTCGATCGAATTGTGTGGCGGCACGCATGTGCGGCGGACCGGGGATATCGGGTTGCTCAGGATCACGGCGGAGGGCGCAGTTTCGGCCGGGGTGCGGCGGATCGAGGCGGTGACGGGCGAGGCGGCGCTGGCGTTGATCGGGGAGACCGAGCGGCGGTTGAACGAGGCGGCGGTGCTGCTGAAGGTCAATGCCGGGGAGGTTGCCGAGCGGGTCGGTGTGCTGATGGAGGAGCGGCGCAAACTGGAGCGCCAGGTTGCGGAGTTGCAGATGAAGCTCGCGACCGGCGGGGCGGCGGCCGAGAGCGAGACGGTGGCCGGCATCCTGTTCGCGCCGCGCAATCTGGGCGATGTTGCGCCGCGCGACCTCAAGGGCATTGCGGAGACCATCGTCAAGCAGATGGGCAGCGGTGTGGCCGCCCTGGTGTCGACCGCCGAGGGCAAGGGGAGCATCGTCGTTGCGGTGACGCCTGATCTGATCGGGCGTATTTCGGCGGTGGACCTGGTGCGTGCCGCCAGTGTTGCGTTGGGCGGCAAAGGCGGGGGCGGGCGGCCCGATATGGCGCAGGCCGGCGGGCCGGACGCGGCGGCCGCGGATGCGGCATTGGACGCTGTCCGGGCGGCGCTGGCGAGGTGAGTGGCGCCCGGGGCGCCTTGGTCGGAGGGGAACAGCGGGCGCCATCATGACCGGCGGGCTTGATCGGGCGTTTCGGCATATCGAGGCCGATATCGAGAGCGGGATCGAGGCGCTGGGGCAGATGATCGCGCAGGATACCGCGTTTCCGCCGGGGGCGGGGTATGCGGGGTTTGCCGGGTTGATGGAGGGGATGTTCGCTGGCCTGGCGCCGGAGATGCGCCGCGTGGTGGTGCCGCAAGGGTTGTGGCACGTGCCGGGCGGTGGGGCCTGTGGCGAGAGGGTCAATCTGATCGCCCGGCGGCGGACGGGGCGGCCGGTGTTGGGGTTGTATTTTCATACCGATACGGTGCCTCCGGCGGCGGGATGGGAGCGCGATCCGTTCACGATGCTGCGCGATGGAGAGCGGCTGATCGGGCTGGGGGCGGCGGATATGAAGGGAGATATCGCAGCGGTGTTGCTGGCGTTGCGGGCGGCGGAGGCGTGTGGGGTGGCGCTTGCTTACGATCCGATGCTGCTGTTTTGCACGGATGAGGAGGGGGGATTGTATCCGGGGATCCGGTATCTGGCGGAGCAGGGGCTGCTGGAGGGGCATGTGCTCAATTTCAACGGGACGGCGGCGGCGCGGATTTGGGCGGGGTGTTTCGGGCTGTTCAATCTTCTGGTGCGCATCGAGGGGCGCAGCGGGCATGCCGGGGATGCGGCAGGGGCGGTGAATGCGATCGAGGCGGCGTTGCCGGTGATGGCGGCGCTGGTGGCGTTGCAGCCGCGGGTCGCGGCGCGGGTTTCGGCCTTGCCGCCGGCGCCGGGGGGGGCGCCGCTGGCGCCGCGTCTGGGCATCGTGCGGGCAATGGGGGGCACGAGCGGGGGGCAGGTTCCGGATCGGTTCGCGTTCGTGGTCAATCGGCGCTATGCGCCCGAGGAGGCGTTCGAGGCGGCATTGGCCGAGATCGAGGAAGCCATTCGCGGGGCGGCGGTGGGGGTGGCTGTGCGGATGGATGTGGTGGGGCATCTGGCGCCGACTTCGGATCCGTATGGGCCGCATTGGCCGCGCTGGCAGGCGGCGCTGTCGCGGGGGTTTGGCTATGATGCGGAGGCATTTCGGGCCTGGGGGGCGTCGAGTTGTTCGGATTTCGGCTGGGTGCAGCGGGCGACGGGGCAGGCCGAGGTGTTGCTGACCGGGCTCGGGCGGCCCGGCAACAATGTGCATGCGCCTGATGAATTCACCACGCGGGGCGATCTGATCGCGCTGGCGCAGAGCGTGCTGGCGTATCTTGCTGCCGCGTTTTCGCCCGATCTCATCCCGGAGACGATGCCATGACCATCCATGCCGCGCTGCTTGCTGCCATCGACGAGCAGGACTGCCTCGACACGCTGGTCGCGATGGCGCGGCACAAGAGCTACAGCCAGACCGAGGGCGAGAGGGGGCTGGTTACCGAGATGGCCCGTCGGATGGCCGCGCTTGGCATGCAGAGCGAACTCACCCCGGTGCCGGGCGAGCGGCTCAATGCGGTCGGGCGCTGGCGGGGCGTGGGGGGCGGCAAGTCGTTGTTGTTCAACGGGCATGTCGATACCAACCCGGTGACAGAGGGCTGGACGGTCGATCCGTGGGGCGGGAAGATCGATGCCGATTTCATCTACGGTATCGGCGTATCGAACATGAAGGCGGGGGATGCGGCGTATCTCTGCGCGGTCAAGACGCTGATCCGGGCCGGTGTGCGGCTGAAGGGCGATGTGATCCTGACCTTCGTGGTGGGCGAATTGCAAGGCGGCGTCGGCACCAAGGCGTTGATGGATCAGGGGCTGCGGGCCGATTATTTCGTCAACAGCGAGCCGACCGATCTCGCGGCGATGACGATGCATGCGGCGGCGTTTACGTTCATCATCGAGTTGACCGGCGATACGCGCCATTTGTCCAAGCGCGAGGAGGCGGTCGATGCCATCGTGGCGGCGGTGGATCTGATTCCGCGGCTCAATGCGATGGTTTTCTCCGGCGCGCTGTCGGCGGAGCATCGCAAGATCAATCGCTGCCATGTCGGCGTGGTGCATGGCGCGCTGGGGCGTGAGTTGCATGAGTGGCGGGCGCCGCAGGTGGCGGATTTCGTCCGCATCAAGGGCTCCGGGCGGTATGCGCCGGGGCAGACCCAGGAGGGGGCGCTGGCGGATATGCGGCACGAACTCGACGGACTCGAAGCGCGGTTCCCGGGGCTGAAGGCGACGCTCGAGGCGGAGAGCACGACGGGGCATCGCCCGATGCCGGCCTTCGAGGTGGCGCGGGACAGCCGCATCGTGGGGGCGATCAACCGGGCGTATTTTGCGGTGCGTGGCGCGGATCAACCGACCGGGGCAATCACGCCGCCGGGGTTTTATGGCACCGATGCCGGGCATCTGCACCATGACGGGCAGATGGAGGGCATCGTGTGCGGGCCGGGCGGGCGCTACAACACGATGCCGGACGAGCGGGTCGAAATTCCGGATTTCCTCGATATGGTCCGGATTTATCTCTTGACGATCCTCGATATCTGCGAGGTGGCGTAGCGGGTTGGTTGATGGCTGCCCGGAAGGCGGATCCAGGTTCGAGAGTGCCTCCCCGGGGGAAGGGTGAGAGCGAGGGGGGGCATCTCGCTTTGCTCACGCACCCTTCAGATGCCGGGGACAGGCTTCGTCTTAGGCTGGCCGGACGTTCCAGGGATAGGGGGACGGGCCGGTGAGCACGCCGGTCAGGCTCTTGCGGAAGGCGGTCTGCAGGAAGAACTGGCCGACCGGGGCGCAGGAGACCTCTTCCATCGCCAGGCGGTTCATGGCGCGGGCGATGCGGGTTTGCTGGGCCGGATCGGACGCGGCAAGCCACTCCTCGGCCATCGTCTCGGCGGCCGGGTTGTTCCACCAGCCGAACCAGCCTTTTTCGCCGGGGCCGCGGACCAGGTAGTTTACCGCCGGGCTCGAATAGGCTTCGGCCGAGCCGGTGGTGTGGAAAATGCTCCAGCCGCCTTTTTCGACCGGCTCGCGGCTGGCGCGGCGCTGCACGACAGTGCCCCAGTCGGTTTCGCGGAAATCGACGTTCACGCCGAGTTTTTTGAGCAGTTCGTTGGTGATCTGGCCGAGGGGGCCGATGTCGGGGAAGTCGGTCGGGTTGATCAGAACGATTTTTTCGCCCGCATAGCCGGAGGCATCGAGCAGTTTTTTGGCGGATGTCAGGCTACCCGGCATCATCGCCTCGCCCATGTCCTCGTAGTACGGGGTACCCTTGGGGAACAGGCTGCGGCAATGGGTCCACAGCGCCGTGTCGTCGCCGCGGGCGGCGCGCATGTAATCCTCCTGGCTGACGCCGGCGAGGATGGCGCGGCGCAGCTTCACGTTGTCGAACGGTTTGTGCGCCATGTTCATGCGCATGAAGCCGAGGCGGCCGGCGGGGTCCGCGACCTGGACGGTGATGTTGCGGTTGGCTTTCAAGGTCGGCACGAGGTCAACCATCGGGCGTTCCCACCAGTCGACCTCGCCATTGCCGAGGGCAGCGGCAGCCGTGGCGTTGTCGGGGATGACGACCCATTCGATGCGTTTGAAATGGGCGATCTTGCCGCCGGAGAGGGTGTCGGCCGGCTCGGCGCGCGGGACGTAGCGGTCGAATTTTTCATACACCACCGTGCTGCCCGAATTGTATTCTGCGGCGATGAAGCGGAAGGGGCCGGAGCCGATCATTTCCTTGACGGCTGTATTGGGATCGGTTTTGGCGAGGCGTTCGGGCATGATGAAAGCCGGGCCCTCCGACTTGCCGAGCGCATCGAGCAGCATGGGGAAGGGGCGGGTGAGGCGGATTTCGATGGTGCGGTCATCAGCCGCGGCGCAGCGTTCCATCACGCGGTCGAGCAATTGGCCGAACGTGTCGCGCTTGGACCAGCGGATGATGGAGGCGGCGCAGTCGCGCGCCAGCACCGGGGTGCCGTCATGGAACCACAGCCCCTCGCGCAGGCGGATGCGCCACACGCGCCCGTCAGGGGAGATCTCGTGGCCGGCGGCCATCTGCGGGCGCGGGGTCATGGTGGCGTCGCAGCCATAGAGCGTGTCGAAGATATAGTTGCCGTGTTCGTTGGTGACGGTTGCGGTGGTCCAGACCGGGTCAAGCACGGTGAGGTTGGCTTGCGGGACGAAGCGCAGGGTGGATTTGCGGGTGTCCTGGGCGATGGCCGGTGCTGCCAGCAGGCTGGCGCTGCCGGCGATGAAGCTGCGGCGTTTCATGGTGCCTCCCGATACTACGCACCTGTCTTCGCATCGGCTCGCGCCGCCCGCAAGGCTTGGTGTCGTCCGGCCGGGGCAGCGCGCATGAGATCATGGCCTGGTGGGTGGCGCAGGGCACGGCGCTGCCGCAGTATTGCAGCCCTCGACAACCGGCGCCGCATGGCGCTCAAAAGGAGGCACATCCGTGGCCCTGATCCGTACTGAGGTTTCCGACCATATCGCTGTTGTGACGATGGATGCACCGCCGGTGAATGCGGTTTCGACCGAATTCATGGAGGAGATGATTGCGGCGATCGACCGGCTCAATGATCTGCCGGATGTGCGGGTGGCGATCGTCACCGGGGCGGGGCGGTGTTTCTCGGCCGGGGCGGACATCAAGGGGCGCCTGTCGCGCAAGGACGAGGCAGGGGCGTACTGGGCGCATGCGCGCCGCGCGCGCGAGATGAGCTGGACGCTGATCGAGAACAAGAAGCCGATCATCGCGGCGATCAATGGGCCGGCGCTGGGCGCGGGGCTTGGGATCGCGGTGTCGTGCGACATCCTGATGGCATCAGAGACGGCCTCGCTCGGGCTGCCCGAGGTGGATGTCGGGCTCATGGGCGGCGGGCGTCACACGATGCGGGTGTTCGGCCATTCGCTGACGCGGCGCATGATGCTGACGGGGTATCGGGTGTCGGGGCCGGAGCTGTATCGGCTCGGCATCGTGGAGTGCTGCGTGCCTGCGGAGAAGTTGATGGAGGAGGCGATGAAGATGGCGACCACCATCGCCTCGAAGAGCCCGATTGCGACGCGGATGGCCAAGCAGGCCGCGCAGACGATCGAGTTCATGACGTTGCGCGACGGCTATCGGTTTGAGCAGAACCTGACGCATGAGTTGAGCCGGACCGAGGATGCGCGCGAGGCGATGACGGCGTTCGTGGAAAAGCGCAAACCCGAATTCAAGGGGCGTTGAAGCGGCTGATGATTCTTGGCGATTCCGCCAAAAATCAATTGGCTCTCCAGCAGAACCCGACCCGAAGGAATCGGGCAATCCGCTGCGGCAGGATCCAGGGACGGCATCCCTGGATCCTGCGTGTTGCACAGCATCAGGCGAGGCGGAGAAGCGGAACGGCGATGCAGGCGAGCACGACGGCGGCGAGGCGGATGCGGGTGAAGCGCTCGTGCAGGAACAGCACGGCGATGATGATGGCGAAGACCGCACTCGTGTCGCGCAAGGCGGCGCCGGCGGCGACCGGGGCGCGGGTCCAGACCCAGAGGATCAGCACGTAGGAGGCCATCGAGGCGATGGCGTTGGGGATGGCGAGGGACCACGCCCCTGCGAAACTGCGCCAGGGCGTGCCGAGAATTTTTTGTCGGATGGTCATGGTGATGGCGTTGGCGATGGAGGCGGTGCAGCCATAGGACAGCGCCGAATGGGAGGCGCGGACGCCGCGCGCATCGCACAGGACATAGGCGGCGGAGGCGATGCCGGCGAGCAGTGTCCAGCCGATGGTGCTGGGCGGAAACCCGTGGTCGCGCCGTGCGCCGAGGGCGAGCAGGACGAGGGCGAAGACGATCAGTCCAACCCCGAGCAGGGCGGCCGGGGCCAAGGCGTCGCCGGCCAGGGCGCCGGCGAGGGGGACCACGCAGAGCACGGACACCGCGCGCTGCACAGGGTAGACAGTGCCGAACCCGCCCAGGGCGTAGGCCCGCAGCAGGGCGGTGACGACGACAATATTGATGCCGGTGGAGCCCATAATCCAAGGCCATGCTTCAGGCGGCGGCAGGCCGATCCAGGCGAGCACCGGAATAACCATGACGGCGCCGGCAACCATCTGGCCGGCCATCGCGGCATCGGGGCGGGGGCTCGCTTTGACGGCGGCGTTCCAGCCGGCGTGCAGCACTGCGCTGGCAAGGGCGGCGAGGACGAGGATGGGTTCCATGGGGGCCTGTGCGGATCGAGAGGGTTCAGAGTGGGTGGCCCGCAGGCATGACGGCAGAGCGGGATGGGGTTTGCCCCCGTTTGTGCGCGGCGATGGGCTGGCCGGGCACGAGGGCGTTCTGGCCGCATGTGGCGCAGAGATGCAAGATGCGGGGAAGGCGCGCCCGCCTACCAGCCACGCTACAGGGCGTTGCCAGCGAGGTCCATGGCGGCGGGGCCATGGCGGCGGGTCCGGATCGGCGTTGACTTGTCTTGCGCCATACCGGACGGTGAGGGGCAATCGATCTACTCGTGGCAGGAGCGCCCCATGTCGAATTCGTCTCGCGGCTCGAAACTGGTTCGCGGCGTCATCGGGGCCATGCTGGGGCTCGGCCTGCTCGCGGGGGGTGCCACGCGAGCGGCGGCGGTGGAGATCGAGTATTGGCAATATACGTTCAAGCAGCGTGTCGAGGCGATGGACGCGCTGATCAAGGATTTCCAGAAGGCCAATCCGGATATAACGGTCAAGCACGTCACTGTTCCGTATGACAATTACCGCACGCGCATCGCGGCGGCGGTTCCGGCGGGCGAGGGGCCCGATGTGACGCAGCTGTTCTATGGCTGGCTCGGCGACTACATCGATGCAAAGCTGTTGCAGCCCCTGCCGGCGGATCTGTTCGATACCGCGGCGATCGACCGGGGGTTTTTCCCCTTCGTGCAGGGCATGAAGGTCAAGGGCCAGTATTATGCGCTGCCGACGGCGGTGCGGTCGCTGGCGCTGTTCTGGAACCGCAAGCTGTTCAGGGATGCCGGGCTCGATGCGGACAAGCCGCCCGCGACGCTGGCGGACCTCGTCGATGTCGCGCGCAAGACGACGAAGCGCGATGCGGCCGGCAATCTGCTGACGGCAGGCATTGCGCTCGATACGGCGGGGCAGGATGTGCAGTGGATCCGCCAGGTGCTGGTCAATCAATTCGGGGGCATGCCCTATTCGGCCGATGGCAGGAAGGTGACCTACAACAGCGCTGCCGGGGTTGCGGCGGTGCAGTGGTATATCGACCTGATCGGCAAGGAGAAGGTGAGCGAACTCGGCTTCCTGACCGATGGGGTGACGGCGTTCCGATCGGGCCGCGCGGCGATGACGATCGATGGGTCGTTTCGGCTTGGCGCCTTCGATGGGCAGAAGGGGCTGGATTACGGGGTGACGGAATTGCCGGGCCGGGAGGGGGTGCGCTCCAATTTCGCGTCCTATTGGGTGAACGGGATCACGGCCAAGGCGAAGGGCGAAAAGCTTGCTGCGGCCTCGAAGTTTCTCGCCTTCATCACGACGCCGGCGGCGATGCAGATGTGGATGGAGACGGTGGGCGAATTGCCGGCGCGGGTCGATCTCGCGCAGACCGATGCGGTCAGGAACCATCCGAAATACGGCCCCTTCGTGCGCGGCCTGTCCTATGCGGTGGCGACGGATTTCGTTGACGAGAGCATCCAGCGCAAGGTGATGATGGATCTGATCGATACCGTGTTGCTGAAAAAGACGCCGGTGGCCGATGCCGTGGCGGCGGCTTCGGTCGAGGAGCAGAAGGTGCTGGACGGCCGCAAATAGCGTGGGTTTCGCGTCACTGACCCGGGCCCGGCGGCAGGCATTATGGGCCTGGGCGTTTCTTGCGGTGCCGCTGATGTTTTTCGCTGTGGTGCGGTTCTGGCCGGCGGTGGATGCGATGATGCTGTCGGTGTCGCGGTGGAATCTGGTTGGGCCGCGGCAGTTCGTGGGCTTGGCGAACTACGAGCGCATGGCGGGCGATCCGGTGTTCTGGCAGGTGCTGGGCAATACGTTCGAATATCTGCTGCTCGGCTTGCCCGTGAGCCTGGTGCTGGCGTTTGTGATCGCGTTCTATCTCGATCGTGTCGAGTATGGGCAGGGGCTGTTGCGGGCGCTGTATTTCCTGCCGCATCTGACGACGGCGACGGCGATGGCCTGGGTGTGGCGCTGGTTCTACCAGCCGCCGCCGGTGGGGTTGTTCAACGCCTGGCTGGGGGCTTTGGGGTTCGGGGCGCAGCCGTTTCTGCGTTCGACGACGCAGGCGCTGCCGGCGGTGCTGGTGGCGGCGATATGGGCGGCGCTGGGTTTCCAGGTGGTGATTTTCATGGCGGGGCTGAAGGCGATTCCGCGCAGCTATTACGAGGCGGCGGCAATCGACGGGGCCGGCTTCTGGCAGATCCTGCGCGAAATCACGCTGCCGCTGCTTGCGCCGAGCGTGGTGTTCCTGTTGATCACGACCTCGATCGGGCTGCTGCGGATTTTCGATCTCGTCTACAACATCACCGCCGGCGGCGAGGGGGGACCGTTGAATGCGACCAAGCCGCTGGTGCTGTCGATCTATCAGTCCGCCTTCGCGCGGATGGACATGGGCTATGCCTCGGCACAGACGGTGGTGTTGTTCGTGATCCTGCTCGCGCTGTCGCTGCTGCAGATGCGGCTGTTGCGGGGACGGGATGAAGGGGGACGGGGATGAAGGGGGGGCGGCCGGGTCGGATCTTGGCGTTCACGCTGCTGTTGCTCGGCGGGGTGGTGATGGTCACGCCGCTGCTGTTCATGCTGGCGACGTCGCTCAAGACGGGGGACGAGGTCTATGCGCTGACATTTCTGCCGCGCGCGCCGACGCTTGAGAACTATGTCGACATTCTCACCCGCAGCCCGTTCGGGCGGTGGTTCGCGGTGTCGTTCACGGTGTCGACGGTGAGCACGCTGTCGGTGCTGTTTTTCGACAGTCTGGTTGGCTACACGCTGGCGAAATTCCGCTTTCGCGGGCGGGGCGTGGTGTTTGTGCTGATCCTCTCGACGTTGATGATCCCGACGGAAATGCTGGTCATACCGTGGTATGTGATGGCCAAGTCGATGGGCTGGCTCGACACGCTGTGGGGCATCATGTTTCCGGGGCTGATGAGTGGGTTCGGGGTGTTTTTGATGCGGCAGTTCTTTTTGGGGGTGCCGGACGCGTTGCTGGATGCAGCGCGGATCGACGGGTTGGGCGAGTTCCGGATTTTCTGGGAGGTGGCGCTGCCGCTGGTGGCGCCGGCGTTGTCGGCGCTGGCGATTTTTGCGTTTCTCGGCAATTGGACAGCGTTTCTGTGGCCGCTGATCGTCACCACGAGCCCGGGGCTTTACACTGTGCCGGTGGGGCTCGCGTCATTGTCCGGCGAGTTCCAGACGGATTGGGAGATGATCATGACCGGGGCAAGCATCGCGACGATCCCGACGCTGCTGGTGTTCATCGTGCTGCAGCGCAATATCATTCGCGGGATCATGCTGACGGGGCTCAAGGGATGACGCGGGCGTGTTCGAAGTTTCCGGCCGCCGAATACAAGGAGACGGTGCTGGCGCCGTTGTTCGAGGGCTTCAAGCGGCATCACATGGCGCATTTGCTGGCGATCCATCATGCCCATGGTGTGATGCTGGCGGAATGCGGGCTGCTGAAGCGGGACGAGTTGCACGCGATATTCGGCGCGCTCGGGGAGGCGATGGCGGGGTTCGATCCGGCGGGGCTGGTCTATACCGGCGAACATGAGGATTTCTTCTTCTGGCTCGAAGCCGAACTGCGCCGGCGCCTCGGGGCGGATCTGGCGGGCCGGTTGCATACCGGGCGCAGCCGCAACGACATCGATCACACGATCTTCAAGATGGCGCTGCGTGATCGGCTGTTGCATCTGCTGGGGCGGCTTGAGGGGCTGGTCGGGGTGTTGCTGGACCGGGCCGAGCGTGGGGCTGGGACGCTGGTGGTGGCCTATACGCACGGCCAGCCGGCGCAGCCGTCCACCCTGGGGCATTATCTTGGCGCCCTGATCGAGATGCTGCTGCGCGATGCCGGGCGGCTGGTCCATGCGCTGGAGACGGTCGATCGATCGAGCCTGGGGGCCGCGGCGATCACCACGTCAGGCTTCGGGCTCGATCGCGAGCGGGTGGCGGAATTGCTTGGGTTTGCGGCGGTGCAGGAGAATGCCTATGGCTGCATCGCGGCGGTGGATTATGTGGCGGAGCCCTATGCGGCGCTGAAGCTGTTGTGTCTGGGGCTCGGCCGCTTCGTGCAGGATCTCGATCGCTGGACCGGTTTCGAGGTCGGGCATTTGCGGGTGCCGGACGGGTTCGTACAGATCAGTTCGATCATGCCGCAGAAGCGCAATCCGGTGCCGATCGAGCATATGCGGCTGATGTGCTCGCTGGCGGCGGGGCGGGCGGAGACGGTGCTGCTGACGCTGCACAACACGCCGTTCACCGACATGAACGACGCCGAGGGCGAGGTTCAGGCGGCGGGCTACGAGGCGTTCGAGACGCTGGACCGGGCGTTGGTGCTGATGAGCGGGTTCATGGCGGCGATCGAGGTCGACGAGGCTGCGGTGCGCCGGCATATCGACCAGAGTTGCATCACCATCACCGAGGTGGCGGACAGTCTGGTCCGCGAGGAGGGCGTGTCGTTCCGCCAGGCCCATGAGGTGGCGAGCGCGCTGGCGCGGCGGATGATCGCGCGGGGCGAGACGCTGGCGCGGGTGCCGATGGCGGCGTTCGAGGCGGAGTTTGTTGCAGCGATCGGGCGGGCGCCGGGGATGCGCGAGGCGCGGTTCCGGGAGATCGGCACGCCGGAGTATTTCGTTGCCGTGCGCACGATGCTGGGCGGCCCGGCCGCTTGTGCGCTGGCGGCGAGTTTCGGGCGCTATCGGGCGGAGTTGGGGCGGGTGGCGGCGGTGCGGCAGGGCTATGAGGCGCGGGTGGCGGGGGCTGCGGCGGCGCGGGCCCGGCTGGTCGCGGCGGCCTGAGGATGGCCAGTGTTGCGCTGCGCGGGGTGCGCAAGGATTTTGGGCGGACCCAGGTGATCAAGGGGGTCGATCTTGAAATCGCGGATCGCGAGTTCGTGGTGTTCGTCGGCCCCTCCGGCTGCGGCAAATCAACCTTGCTGCGGCTGATCGCGGGGCTGGAGGATGCGAGCGCGGGCGAGATCGAGATCGGCGGGCGGGTGGTCAACACCATGGCGCCGAAGGATCGCAACATCGCCATGGTGTTCCAGAACTACGCACTTTATCCGCACATGACGGTGGCGCGGAACATGGGGTTCGGGCTGCGCGCGGCGCGCCTGCCGGCTGCTGAAATCGAGCGCCGGGTTCGCGCGGCCGCTGACATGCTGGGGCTTGCGGATTTGCTGGACCGAAGGCCCGGTGCGTTGTCGGGCGGGCAGCGGCAGCGCGTGGCGATGGGCCGCGCCATCGTGCGCGATCCCCAGGTGTTCCTGTTCGACGAGCCGCTCTCCAACCTCGATGCCCAGTTGCGCACCCAGGTGCGGACCGAAATCAAGAAGCTGCACCAGCAGGTCCGCACGACGGCGATCTACGTGACGCATGATCAGGTCGAGGCGATGACCCTGGCCGATCGGATCGTGCTGCTGCGCGACGGACGGGTCGAGCAGGTCGGCACGCCGACGGCGTTGTTCGAGCGGCCGGTGAACCGGTTTGTGGCGGGGTTCATCGGCTCGCCCGCGATGAATTTTATTCCCGCACGCCTGGAGGGTGCGGAGATCGTGCTGCCCGGCATGCGGCTGCCCTGCCCCGCCTTGGCACACCGGGGGGGGGATGGGGCAGTGACGCTGGGGATCCGTCCGGAGGATATTTGGGCCGGGGAGGATAGCCTGCGCGCCCCAGTGGCATGCCGGTTCGAAGCGGTGGCGGGCGTGGTGGAACCGATGGGCTCGGAGGCGCTGGTCATGACGCAAGTGGGCGGGGTGGATGTGCAGGTCCGGCTGATCGGACGGGCCCATCCCCGTGCCGGGGAGCGGCTGCGCCTCGCGATGGACCCGGCGCAGATCCATGTGTTCGACGGGGCGAGCGGGGTTTCGCTGCGTTAGAGCGGGATGCCTTCTGATTGCGAAGGCATCCCGCTCTAACTCTTTGTTTGATCGCCTGATGAGTTGTGGTGATTCCACCAAAAATCATCAGGCTCTAGGCCAGCGTTTCAAGAGGGCTGTGTTGCCCGGCAGGTTTTGATGGGGTGCCATCGGGCGGTTGCGTCTTCGGGTGGGGCGGGACAGTCTGGCTCGCAAAACCGAGGGATGTCCAAGATGCCGATCATGCGCCTGCTCATCGCCAACCGCGGCGAAATCGCCATCCGGATTGCACGCGCCGCGCAGGAGGCGGGGATCACCGCCGTGACGGTTTATTCGGCTGATGACGCGCAGTCCTTGCATGTGCGGGCGGCGGATGCGGCGGTGGCGTTGGCTGGAAGCGGGGCGGCGGCCTATCTCGATGGCGCCGGGATCATTGCTGCGGCGCTGGCGCAAGGCTGTGACGCGGTTCATCCAGGCTATGGCTTCATCAGCGAAAATGCCGGTTTTGCGAGGGCTTGCGCCAGAGCCGGGCTGGTGTTCGTGGGGCCGCAGCCCGAGGTGCTCGACCTGTTCGGCGACAAGGCGCAGGCGCGGCGGTTCGCGGCCCTGCATGGCGTGCCGATGGTGGCGGGTACGGAGCGGGCGACCACGCTGGACGAGGCGCGGGGCTTCATGGCCGGGCTGGGGGAAGGCGGCGCGATCATGGTCAAGGCGATTGCCGGCGGCGGCGGGCGGGGCATGCGGCCGGTGACGGATATGGCGGACCTGCCGGGCGCGTTCGAGCGCTGCGCGGCCGAGGCGCGGGCGGCGTTCGGCAATGGGGATGTCTATGTCGAGCAGTTGTTCGTCCGGCCGCGCCATATCGAAGTGCAGGTGCTGGGCGACGGCACCGGGGCGGTGAGCCATTTGTGGGAGCGCGAATGCAGCGTGCAGCGGGCGCGGCAGAAGCTGGTGGAGATCGCACCCGCGCCGTTCCTGCGTCCGGCGGTGCGGGAGCGGTTGTTGGCGGCGGCGGTGAAACTGGCTGCCGCTGCGCGGTATTGCAATGCGGGGACGTTCGAATTCCTGGTCGACACCACCGATGACAGCGATGACGCCGCGATTGCCTTTATCGAGGCCAATGCCCGGTTGCAGGTGGAACACACCGTGACCGAGGAGGTCACCGGGGTCGACCTGGTACGGGCGCAACTCGACATCGCCGGCGGCGCGAGCCTGGCCGCGCTGGGGCTGACCCAGGCCGATATCCCGCCGCCGCGCGGCATGGCGTTGCAGGTTCGCGTGAACCTCGAAACCATCGGCGCCGATGGCAGCGTGCGCGCGGCCGGCGGCGTGTTGACCGCCTATGATCCGCCGTCCGGCCCCGGGGTGCGGGTGGATGGCTATGGCTATGCCGGCTACCGGACCAACCCCCGGTTCGACAGTCTGCTCGCCAAGGTGATCGTGCATGTCCGCTCCGGCCGTCTGGCAGAGGCGGCGGCCAAGGCGGGGCGGGCGCTGGCCGAGTTCCGGCTGGCTGGGGCTGCGAGCACGATCGGCTTCCTTGGCGCGGTGTTGCGTCACGAGCGGTTCCTGGCCGGCGATCTGCACACCCGCTTCATCGATGAGCATCGCGCTGCGCTGGCGGATGCGGAGGGAGCAGGCAGCGTCGAGGCACGGCATTTCATGCCCGCGGCGGCTGCCGCGCGCATGCCGGGCAGCAAGCTCGATACCGCGGACCCGCTGGCGATTGTCGATTACGGCAAAACCGCGACCGAGGCCGCGGAGCCCGAGGCGATCGGCGGGGTGGCCGGGCCGGAAGGCAGCGAGGCGCTGCGCGCGCCCATGCAGGGCACCATCGTCGCCGTGTCGCTGGCGCCGGGCGCGACGGTGCTGGCGGGCCAGGAGGTGATGGTGATGGAGGCGATGAAGATGCAGCATCCCATCCTTGCCGTGACATCCGGTATCTTGCGGCTGTTCACCGTGGCGGCGGGCGATACCGTGTTCGAGGGCCATGCGCTGGCCTTCATCGAGCCGCGTGCCGATCTCGCCGGCGCGGCGCAGGCGCGCGCGGTGATCGATCCCGACCATATCAGGCCCGATCTCGCCGAGGTGCTGGCGCGCCGGGCGCGCACGCTGGATTCTGCGAGGCCCAAAGCCGTGGCGCGGCGGCGGGCGGGCGGCTATCGAACGGCACGAGAGAACATCGCCGACCTGGTGGATGACGACAGCTTTGTTGAATATGGCGGTCTGGCTTTGGCTGCGCGGCGCCGCACCACGGCACTGGAGCAGTTGATCGACGAAAGCCCGGCCGATGGCATCATCATGGGCCTCGCCACCATCGGCGCGGATCGCTACGCCGAGGACAAGGCCCGCGTGATGATCGCGCATTACGACTACAGCGTGATGGCCGGCACCCAGGGCCGCAATGGGCACCGCAAGCAGGATCGGATGTATGAGATGGCGGCGGAACTGCGCATCCCGGTCATCCTGTTTGCTGAAGGGGGCGGCGGGCGCGGCAGCGACACCGACAGCATCGGCGGCTCGGAAACCGACACGTTCTATCGCTTTGCCGCGCTGTCTGGCGGCGCGCCGCTGATCGGCATCGCCAATGGACGATGCTTCGCCGGCAATGCGGTGCTGCTCGGGTGCTGCGATGTGATCATCGCCACCGAAGGCAGCAATATCGGCATGGCGGGCCCGGCGATGATCGAGGGTGGGGGCCTCGGTGTCTACCGGCCGGAGGAGATCGGGCCGATGAAGGTCCAGGTTGCCAATGGGGTGGTTGATGTGCTGGTCAAGGACGAGGCCGAAGCGGTCGATGTCGCGCGGCGCTATCTGTCCTATTTCCAGGGACCGCGGCGCGATTGGGCGGCGCCCGACCAGCGCGGCCTGCGCCATATCGTGCCGGAGAACCGGCTGCGCGGCTACGATATGCGCGAACTGCTCGCCATCCTGGCGGATGAGGGTTCGGTGTTGGAAATCCGGCGGGGCTGGGGCCATGGCATGATCACGGCGCTGGTGCGCATCGAAGGACGGCCGATGGGCGTCATCGCCAACAACCCGCTCCATCTCGGCGGCGCCATCGACAGCGATGCGGCGGACAAGGCGGCCCGCTTCATGCAGATGTGCGATGCGCATGACCTGCCAATACTGTCATTGTGCGACAATCCCGGCAACATGGTGGGCCCCGAGGCGGAAAAGACCGCGCTGGTGCGGCATTGCTGCCGGGCCTATGTGATCGGCGCCAATCTCTCGGTGCCGAGTTTCATGGTGATGGTCCGCAAATCATATGGGCTCGGCAAACTCGCGATGACCGGCGGCGGGATGAAGCTGCCGGTGTTCGCGGTGGCCTGGCCGACCGGAGAATTTGGCGGCATGGGCCTCGAAGGACAGGTCAAGCTGGGCCGGCGCAAGGAACTCGCCGCCATCGCCGACCCCGAGGAGCGGCGGGCGACCTATGAGAAATGGGTGGCGGAGTTGTACGAAATCGGCAAGGCGCTCAACACCGGATCGCATTATCAGGTGGATGACGTGATCGACCCGGCGGAGACACGGCGCTGGCTGATCGCCGGCCTGCGTTCGGTGCCGCCGGCGCCGGTGCGGCATGGCAAGAAGCGGCCTTGCGTGGACGGCTGGTGAAAACTCAGCCCAGGCGGTTCAGCAGCAGTTGGGCCCGCTCGCGCTTGGCTGTCTCGGGGTCACGCGCGATGATGCGTTGCAGAACCGAGATGGCACGACGATCGCCGGCCTCGCCATGCGCGAAGGCCAGCGCGTCGCGCTTGTCGAACCAGGTGCGATCGAACGGGCTCAGATTGAGCGGGCGTTGCCGCCAGTAGTATTTCAGCGCGTCGGACGTCCAGCCGGCGTAGATATCGTCCCATGCCAGGGGCTGGCCATCGGCGTTGGCGTTGTCGATGTTGAAGGGTTCGGACAGCAGCTGATAGCGCACATCCATCGACATGCGCAGCTTGGTGCTGCGGTTCGGCACGCCCTTATGGACGGTCAGGCTGTGGAAAAACAGAACATCGCCCTGGCGGCAGGCGCCCGATACCCAGCGGCCGGCGAAGGGCTCGGTGATTTCGATGCCCCCCGCCCCGGCGCCGATATGGAAGTCATAGATATCCCCGCCATGGGTGCCGGGGGCAACCTGCAAGGGGCCGGCATCCATCGGAATGTCGATCAGCGGCATCCAGGCGGTATAGGCTTCGGTGGTGCCCTGGACGTTCGGATAGTCCTGATGGGATTTGGTGGTGAATTCCTCGCGGGCGGGAAAGATGTTGCGCATGAGCACGCGGGGATGGGCCAGGATTTCGCCGCCGAGCAGGCCCTCGAGAAAGCCGATCAAGGCCGGATGATGCTTGAGGGCATGGTAGTCCTCAAGCCGGTTGATGCGCCGGAGCACTTCGAGATAGGCCGGTTCAGGATCGACGCAGAACCCGGCCGGATCGGCCTCTGCCGCTTCGACCGGCCGGTCCTGCCGGAGCCAGCCGGCGTCGCGCACGAGTGCGCCGACTTGCCGCTGCACAGCGGCCACCGTCTCGCGCGGCAGCAGGCCGGGCATGAACAGGTAGCCGTCGCGGCGCATCCGTTCGGCAAGGGCTGCCGGGTCATCGGCGATATCGGACGAAACGACGAACGGCTGCATGGTTCCCCTCTCCGGCGGCTTCAGCCGCGCTGGTTGCTCCTGACCGCATCGGCCATACGCTCCAGGATGCGGTCGACAATACGACGAGATGTCGCGAAGTTGAAGCGCACGAATTTATGGCCGTTCGGATCGAAAAACTCGCCGGCGCTGAACCCGATCTTGCCCTGTTCGAGGAAGAAATCATGCGCGCTGCCGGACAGCCCGAGGCGCGAGCAATCGAGCCAGCCGAGATAGGTCGCCTCCGGCATCAGGGTTTGGATGGCGGGAATTTCGGTGCTGATGAAATCCCGGATCCGCCGGCGGTTGCCGTCGAGATGGTCCAGCACCGCATCGAGCCAGGGCTGGCCGTGGTTCCAGGCGGCGACCGTGGCGTCGATCCCGGTGATGCCGGGCGAGCCCAGCACGCGGGCGGGGAAGCGGGCGTGGAAGCGCTCCTTCAGCGCCTGCGAGCCGAAATACAGCACGCCGCAGCGCAGGCCCGGGATGTTGAAGCCCTTGGTGGCCGAGGTGATCGTGATCGTGCGCGCCGCGATCTCGGGCGAGAGTGTGGCGATCGGGATGTGCTTGGCACCGCGATAGACGAGGTCGGCGTGGATTTCATCGGACAGGATCACGAGATCCCGCTCGATCGCGACGCGTCCGATCTCCTCGAGTTCCGCCTGTTCGAAGACCCGTCCGGTGGGGTTCTGGGGGTTGCAGAGCAGGATGATTTTGGTCGTCGGGTCGATCAGCTTGGACAGGCTGCCCGGTTCATGGCTGTAGCGCTCGCTGCCCGGTTCCAGCCGGTAGGGGATCAGCCGGCGGCCGGTGCTGTTGATCGCCTCGTGGAACGGCGGATAGGCCGGAAGTTGCAGGATCACGCCGTCACCCGGTTCGGACAAAGCGAGGATGGTGGCAAATGTGCCCTGCACCAGGTCCGACAGCGGCAGGATCAGCGACGGGTCGGTCTCCCACGCGAAGTGCTTGAGCATGCGGGAGCGGAAGGCGGCCACCAGGGTGCCGTCGCCATGATTGCCGCCCCGATCGGGGTAGCCGTAGTCATGATCGCCAACCATGCGTTCCAAGGTGCGCTGGATCGGATGTGCGATGGAGAAATCCATCTCCGCAACCCAGGCCGGCAGGACATCGGTGCCGTACTTGCCCCATTTCACGTTCTGACGCGCGCGCAGCACATCTTCCGGCAGTTCGAAACTTGAACTCAGCATGGTGATATCTTCTCTTTTCGGCTTGAAATTTGGACGGTTTGTGCACCCGGTGCGCCGTCTCGGCAAGCCCTTGGCAGGGGCTTGATGCAGCGCGGCGGTTGACTTCGGCTCCCGCAGGGGCCTTCATTTTGCCGGAGCGGCTGCGTTGCGGCGCGGCCGGCCTAAGGGACTGCAAAAGGGAACGTTATGAAATCGGCTGCATCGAGCGAAAGGGCAGGTGGCATGCGCATTTTTGCGGCCAGTCTCGGTACCGAAACCAACACGTTCGCCCCGATTCCAACCGACCGCCGCGCCTTTGCCGCCGCCTATTACCCGCCCGGCACCCATCCCGATACACCCACCTTGTGCAGCGCCCCGATGATCGCCGCGCGCCGGGTAGCGGCTTGTGGGCGTCATACCCTGATCGAAGGCACCGCCACCTGGGCGGAGCCGGCGGGGCTGACGGGTCAGGCGGCCTATGAGAGCCTGCGCGACGAAATCCTCGGCCAGTTGCAGGCTGCGATGCCCGTTGATGTCGTGCTGTTCGGGCTGCACGGCGCGATGGTGGCGCATGGCTATGACGATTGCGAAGGCGACCTGATCGCCCGCGCCCGCCTTATCGCGCCCGATGCGGTGATTGGCGCCGAGCTTGACCTGCATGCCCATTTGTCGGCCCAGATGGTCGACAACGCCGACCTGATCATCGGCTTCAAGGAATTTCCGCACACGGATTTCCTCGCCCGCGCCGAGGAATTGACGGCGCTCTGCCTGCGCACCGCCGCGGGCGCGATCAAGCCGGTTGCTGCGGTGTTCGACTGCCGCATGATCGGCGGCTATATGACGAGTCGCGAGCCCGGTCGGTCCTTCGTTGACCGGCTTCAGGCGATTGAACGCCAAGGGGGGGAAGGGCAGGGGGGTATCCTGTCCATCACCGTCATTCACGGCTTCCAGGCGGCCGATGTCTACGATGTCGGCACCAAGGTTCTGGTCTACGCCGATGCCGATCCCGCTGCTGCCGCCGTGCTGGCGGAACAGCTTGGCCGCGAACTCATCGCCTGGGGCGATGCCGGCGTTCCCGTCCATCTCAAAACCGCCGAGGCCGTCGCGGAGGCCATCCGCATGCCGGGGGGCCCGATCGTGCTCGCGGATCGCTGGGACAATCCGGGCGGCGGCGTTGCGGGCGACAGCACCTTTCTGATTGCCGAACTGCTGAAACACCCCGACGTTCCTGCCGCCGTCGGCGCCCTGTGGGATCCACAGGCCGCGGCCTTCTGCATCGCCGCCGGCCCCGGTGCGGAAATGCCGCTGCGCTTCGGCGGCAAGGCGGCCGCCACCTCGGGCACGCCGATCGACGCCCTCGTGCGCGTTCGAGCCACCACCGATGACCTCGTGATCCCCTTCGAGCAAAGCACCGTCTCGCTCGGCGCTGCTGCTGCCATCAGCATCGGCACGCTCGATGTCGTGCTCGCCACCGGCCGCGCCCAGACCTTCAACCCCGCCGTCTTCACCGAACTGGGGATCGACCTTGCCGCCAAGAAGATCGTGGTGGTGAAATCCTCCAACCACTTCCACGCGGCCTTTGCGCCCATTGCCGCCGGCATCATCTATGTCGATTGCGGCGGCCCCTATCCGCCCGATCCGGCCCGGATCGCCTATACCAAAATCCGCCGTCCCATCGCCCCGCTCGACCCCAACCCCTGGCTCTGCGAAGGAGATCGCCATGTCTCAGGCTGACCCCATCATCGGCACAGGCAAGCATCGCTACTCCTTCCGCCGCGACTGGGCGCGCCTGCCGCGCTGGTGGGGTTTCGGGGAGGACAGCCCCACGCCGCGCCCACCACAAACCGCCGTGCAGGGCGCGGTGGCGGCCAATGGGGATGTCTATGTCCTCGCCCGCGCGCTCCATCCCGTCATGGTGTTTGACGCCGGGGGCAATTTCATCACCTCCTGGGGCGAGGGCCGCTTCACCCCCTTCGTCCATGGCCTGACCATCGGGCCCGATGGTCATATCTGGATCACCGATTCCGGCAGCCACACCATCGTCGAACATCTGCCCGACGGCACCGTGCTGCGGACCATCGGCACAGCCGATTTCCCGGCGCCGACCTTCTGGGGCAACCCGTTCAACATGCCGACCGGGGTCGCCTTCGCCGCCAACCAGGACATGTTCATCGCCGACGGCTACGGCAACCGCCGCGTGCATCGCTTCGCCCCGGACGGCACACGGCTGCATTCGTTCGGCGAACCCGGCAACGGGCCCGGCCAGTTCGCGATCGTGCACTACATCGAGATCGATACGGATGACCGTCTTCACGTTGTTGACCGCGAAAACGACCGCATCCAGATCTTCGATACCCAAGGCACCCATCTCGCGGATTGGACCGGCTTCGACCAACCCTCCGACCTCGCCTTCGGCAAACGCATGATCGTCGTCGGCGGCCGGGACGGGCTGAGCATCTGGTCGCCCGCGCGCAAACGCCTGGCCCATTTTGACCGCCACACCCCGCACGCGGATGCGCTGAACATCCACGGCGTGTGGCTCGATGCCGAGGAGAACATCTACCTCGCGATGTTCGACCGGACCGTCTCCAAACTCACGCGACTGACCTGAAGGACCTCGCCCCATGATCGGTGCCCCCGTCGCCTCGCTCGACACCCCGCGCCTGCTCGTCGATCTCGACACCATGGAACGCAATATCGGCCGCGTGATGGCCGAGGTCGCGCGCCACGGCATCGCCTGGCGGCCCCACACCAAGGGGATCAAACTGCCCGCGATCGCGCATAAATTGATCCGTGCCGGCGCCATCGGCGTCACCTGCGCCAAGCTGGGCGAGGCCGAAGTGATGGCTGCGGCCGGCATCCAGTCGATCCTGATCGCCAACCAGGTCGTCGGTGCCGAAAAGATCGAACGGCTCGCCGGCCTGCAGCGCCATGCCGAAGTGATCGCCTGCGTCGATGACCCCGCCAACATCGCCGCCCTCGCGGCAGCGGCGCTGCGCATGGATGTTGAATTGCCGCTCCTTATCGAAGTCGATACCGGCATGGCCCGCTGCGGCGTGCAGCCGGGCGCCGCCACCGTCGCCCTGGCGAAGCTGGTGGCGGAAACGCCGGGCCTGCGTCTGCGCGGCGTCATGGGCTGGGAAGGCCATTGCGCCGGCATGCCCGCGGGCAGCCAGAAAACCGCGGCCGTGACCGCCTCCGTCGCTCTGCTGACCTCCAGCGCCGACGCCTGCCGCGCCGCCGGCCTGCCGATCGACATCGTGAGCTGCGGCGGCACCGGCACGTTCATGATCACCGCGGGGCTCCCGGGCGTCACTGAAATCCAGGCCGGCGGCGCCATTTTCCACGACCTGACCTATGCGTCCTGGGGCGTCGAGCACGAATATGCCGCCACCGTCCTGGCCACCGTCATCAGCCGCCCGACGCCAACCCGCGTGGTGATCGACTGCGGGAAGAAAACTTTTTCGTCCGACGCCACCGCCCCCGCTCCGCGCGACATACAAGGCGCCAGCCCGCTGCGCCTCTCGGCCGAGCACGGCCAGTTCGACCTCCCCGTCGCCAGCGCCTCACCCGCGGTCGGCGCGCGCATCCCGATCGTCATCGGCTATGGCGACACCACGGTACACCTGCACGAAACCCTGGTCGGTACCCGGCGCGGGCAGGTCGAAATCGTCTGGCCGCTGCTCGGCCGCGGCCGGCTGAGCTGAAGGAGCACGCCATGAACAACCCTTACGAGGCCCTTGGGGTTCGCCCCTTCATAAACTGCTGCGCCGTGCGCACGGTCCATGGCGGCAGCCTCATGCTCCCCGAAGTGCGGGATGCCGTCGCCGCTGCATCGCGCATGTTCGTCAACCTCGACGAACTCATGGAAGCGGCCTCCGCGCGCATCGCCGCCCTCACCGGCGCCGAATGGGGCATCGTGACCTGCGGCAGCGCCGCGGCCGTGGCGCTCGGCACCGCAGCCTGCGTCGCGGGCAATGACCCGTTGAAAATGCTCAAGCTTCCTTTCACCGAGGGCATGGCCAACCGCGTCATCATGCCGCGCAATCAGCGTTTTGCCTATGATCAGGCGGTTCGCATGATCGGCACCCATATCATCGAGATCGACACGCTCGATGATCTTGAAGCGGCGCTGCGGGAACCCACCGCCATGGTCTGCCTGCTCGGCACCCATGAGCACCACGCGAGCGTGCGCTTGGAGGAGATCGTTCAGCGCACCAGGCCCCTCGGCATCCCGATTCTGGTCGATGCCGCCTCCGAGCACATCGAGAACCCCTCGCCCTGGCTCGTTCGTGGCGCGGATCTCGTGGTCTATTCCGGCGGCAAGTTCCTGCGCGGTCCGCAAACCAGCGGCCTGCTTCTCGGCCGCAAGGACCTCGTGCAGGCCGCCTGGCGGAACGCTTCGCCCCACCAGGCGATTGGCCGGCCGATGAAAGTCTCCAAGGAAGACATCGTCGGCCTCGTCGCTGCCCTCGAAGTCTGGTTCCGCACGCGCGATGCGGGTCTCGAACGAAGCCGCTGGGAGGCCGACCTCGCCACCATCGCGGCCAAGCTCGGCAGCGTGTGCCGCGCCACGGTGATGCCGCCCGAAGGTGTCGAGCGGGTCCCCTCCCTGCGGATCACCTGGGATGCCGAACGAACCGGGCTCGATGGCAACGCCCTGCGCGCCAAACTGCTGAAGGGCAGCCCGCGCATCATGCTTGACGACATGTCCGCCGATGCCGACAGCATTGATATCGACCCGTTCAGCCTGCAGCCCGGAGAGGCCGCCCAGGTCGGCGACGCCATCGCCATTGCTCTCTCTGCCAACGCTGCACCATCCCCCAAACCTGCCCCCGCGCAAGTCGATCTCGCAGGTGACTGGATCCTCGATGTGACCTTCCTGCACGGCCGGCGAACCCATCTTCTCACCCTCGGCCAGTCCGGCGCCACCCTTCACGGCACCCATAGCAGCGCCGATTTCACCGGTCCCGTCACTGGTCTTCTAACCCCGGATGGCCTCGCCTTTCATCTCGATACCATCCACGAAGCCAGCACCATCCGCTACAACTTCGAAGGCAACGCCGCCGGCGCCACGCTCGGCGGAACCGTGACCGTCGGAACCTACAACGCCCACCATATTGGCACCGTCAACCTGACCCAATTCGGCACCGGCCGCTGGTCGGCGCGGCGGGAGACGGTCTGAGACGTCTGAAAGCCGAACAATCCCAGCCTGCCCCTGGGTTTGGTAAACCGCGGGGCAGCGGCGGTCAGGCTGTCTCTGGTGCTGCTGATGGAATGGTGGCGAGGGCTCGGGCGATGGTCCTGTGCCAGGAGAGGGTAACCCCGTCGGACGGGCGCCAGACGATAAAGCCGCCATCGCAGCACCCAATGCCCCAGACCGCCCATTGTTTATCCGGCGTGTAGATCAGCATGAAGTCGCCGAGTTCCGCATCGTCGTCGGTCGCCGGGCTCTCATAGGCGATACGGGTGTAGCCGCGTGCACGGGCCCCGTTCTGCCATTCCATCGCCACCATTCGATCCCGCAACGTCATGCGGTTGCTGCTGCGGGTGTGGCGGACGAAGGGAAGGATGACGGCGGTGTTCGTTTGGAACGCGGACATCGTCGGTGCTCTCCATTGCGTGAGCCCCTGACCTAATCTGCGCCAACACCGCCGAGGAGTGATCCACATCACACCTTAGAGCGGGATGCCTTCTGATAGGCGAAGGTATCCCGCTCTAACTCTTTGTTTGATCGCCTGATTCAGATTTTTGGTGATTCCAGCAAACATCATCAGGCTCTAGCGAGGCGTGTTACCCGTCGAACGGATCTTTCACCATGATCGTGTCGTCGCGTTCCGGCGAGGTGGACAGCAGCGTCACCGGCGCCTCGACGAGTTCCTCGATGCGGCGGACGTATTTGATCGCCTGGGCCGGCAGTTCCGCCCAACTGCGCGCGCCTCGGGTCGAGCCTGTCCAGCCCTCCATGGTTTCGAAGACCGGCAGCGCCCGGGCCTGGGCGCGGGGCGCGGCGGGAAGGCGCTTCACCATCTGCCCGTCGATCGTATAGCCAACGCAAACCTTGAGTTCCGTCAACCCGTCGAGCACGTCAAGCTTGGTCAACGCCAGGCCATTGATCCCGCCCACCTTGACGGCCTGGCGCACCAGGGCGGCGTCGAACCAGCCGCACCGGCGCGGCCGGCCGGTTACGGTGCCGAATTCGAAACCCCGCTCGCCCAGCAGCCTGCCGGTTTCGTCCGTCAGTTCCGACGGGAAGGGACCGGAGCCGACACGGGTGCAATAGGCCTTGGCAATGCCCAGCACGAAACCGATCGCGCCCGGCCCCACGCCGGACCCGGAGGCCGCAGTGGCGGCGACGGTGTTGCTGCTGGTGACGAAAGGATAGGTCCCGTGATCGACATCGAGCATCACGGCCTGGGCGCCTTCGAACAGGATGCGCTTGCCGCTGCGGCGGGCTTCGTCGAGGCGTTCCCACACCGGTTCGGCGTAGGGCAGGATTTGCGGCGCCAGTTCGAGCAGGCGGTCGAGCAGCGCCTGCTTTTCGAACGTCTCGGCCCCCAGGCCGGCAAGCAGGGTGTTGTGGTGGAGGAGGAGTTCGTCGAGCTTGTCGGCCAGGGTCTCGGGTTCGGCCAGGTCAGCGACGCGGATGGCGCGTCGCGCCACCTTGTCCTCATAGGCCGGGCCGATGCCGCGGCCCGTGGTGCCGATTTTGCGATCGCCGCGCGCGGTTTCGCGGGCCCGGTCGATGGCGGCATGCAGCGGCAGGATGAGGATGGCATTGTCGGCGAGGCGCAGCGTCTCGGGCGTTACATTCAGGCCCTGCGCCTTGACGCGGGCAATCTCGGCCAGAAGTGCCTCGGGGTCGACCACGAGGCCGTTGCCGATGATACCCAGTTTGCCGCGCACCAGGCCCGACGGCAGCAGCGAGAGCTTGTAGGTCTGGTTGCCGACCACCAGCGTATGCCCGGCGTTATGGCCGCCTTGGAAGCGGACGACGACATCGGCCCTGCTGGCCAGCCAATCGACAATTTTTCCTTTACCCTCGTCGCCCCACTGGGCGCCGATGACGGTGACGTTGGTCATATGGATCTACTCCGGTTGGAGAGCGACGGGAGCGATCCCGTCAAGCAAATGAGTGCAGCCGGCCTGACGGGCGGCGGCATAAGGATCGGACGCGGCTTCGAGCGCGCCCACGGTAGCCCAGCCCTCGGCACGCAAAGCAGCCGCAGCGTCGGGCGAGGTGGAGAGCGGAATGAACACGCGACGCCGAACGGGCCGGCGCGGGGCCGCGCGCAACACGGCGTCGGGATAGAGGGTGAGCCCGGTGGCGGGTTCGGTCTCGCCGCAGATGTAGCGCCCGCCGCGGCCGAGTTCGAGATGCCGGTCCGGCGCATAAAAGGTCATACAAACGCCGGTATGGTAGCGCAGGCCGCGGAATTCGACCGGGTCGATCGTGAGTTTCAGCCTGGGCGAGCGGGCCCGGATGGCTGCAACAGTGGCGGCGAGGCGATCGGCATGGGCCCGCGCGCCTTGCGTCAGTGCAGCATTGGCCAGTGCGGCGAGCGCCCCATCGGCGGCGCCGGCGGCGAGCAGCAGGTCGGTCAACGTGCCGGCCAGTGCTCCCGCCCGTTCGGTGACGGCGGCGGCATCCTTGCGGTCGAGCGCACGGGCCAGGCGCGCGCGCGCTTCGCCCGTGATGCCGCTTTCATCGAGCAGCGTCGGTACCAGGAGCGGCAATGTGAGGTCGATCGATATGCGCGTCAGCCCCACCGCCTCCAGGGCGGCGACGCCCACCAACACGATTTCGGCATCGGCCTCGGGGCTGTCATGTCCGATCAGTTCGATACCAGCCTGGGCAATTTGCCGATCAGGCGCGATCTGCCCGCCCTGCACGCGCAGGCATTGCCCCGCATAAGACAGGCGCAGCGGCCGGGGCGCATGGGCAAGCCGTGTGGCGGCGATCCGTGCGACCTGCGGCGTCATGTCCGCCCGCACGCCCATCATGCGCCGCGTATCGGGGTCCATCAGCCGAAACGTCTGGTCCGACATTGCCGCGCCCGACCCGCTCAGCAGCGAATCCTCGAACTCAAGGAGCGGCGGTTTGACGCGCTGATACCCGTGCGAGGCAAAACCCTCCATCAAGGCCGCGACGGACGCGGCCTCGGTCTCCGCATCGGGCGGCAGCAGGTCAAGCAGTCCAGCCGGCAGGAGGGCCGTGTTGGGAGGCGGATCATCGGTCATTGGAAGCCGGTCTCGTAGTGGCGAGGGCCTATAGCACCCGGGGGCGTGGGGCGAAAGCCGCTTGCGATCCATGCCCCCTCCATGACACGCCGCGCCCGCCGCGCTAGAAACGGTGCGACCTCCAGAAAGCCCTTGCCATGGACCTCGCCTCCCTCCGTCCCTTCGCTGGCCTCACGCTGCCCGAGGCCGCCATTCCCGAACTGCCCAACCGCTACCGAGGCAAGGTGCGCGAGAATTATGACATGCCCGACGGCAGCCGCGTGCTGATCGCGACCGATCGGCTCTCCGCGTTCGATCGCATGATCTGCGCCGTACCCTTCAAAGGCCAGGTGCTGACCCAGACCGCGCGGCACTGGTTCGAGGCCACCGCCGACATCTGCCCCAATCACGTTCTGTCCTACCCCGACCCCAACGTGGTGCGTGCCCGCAAACTCGATATCCTGCCGGTCGAAATGGTCGTCCGCGGCTACCTCGCCGGCACCACCGGAACCTCGGTCCTGACGATGTACAAAAAAGGCCAGCGCGCCATGTACGGCGTGCGCCTGCCCGATGGGCTCCGCGACAACCAGCGCCTGCCGCACCCCATCCTGACACCCACCAGCAAGGAATTCGACGGCGGGCATGACGCGCCGCTCACGCCGCACGACATCGTCGCCTCCGGCCTGCTCCCCCAGCCGATCTGGGACCAGGTGAGCGCCTACAGCCTCGCTTTATTCGCCCGTGGCCAGCAGATGGCCGCCGCAAGGGGCCTCATCCTGGCCGACACCAAATACGAATTCGGCCTCGACGCCGCAGGTTCCGTAATCCTGGCTGACGAAATCCACACGCCGGACAGCAGCCGCTTCTGGCGCGCCGCCACCTACGAGGCCCGCTTCGCTGCCGGCCAGCCGCCCGAAAGCTTCGACAAGGACGTCATCCGTCGTTGGATTTCCGCCCGCTGCGACCCCTACACCGACGACCTCCCCGCAATCCCGCAGGATCTCATCCTGGAGACCGCCCTGGTCTACATCCAGGCCTATGAAACCATCACCGCGCGCCGCTTCTTTCTGCCCGACGACCTGACCCCGGTGCTGGACCGGGTGCGCCGCAACCTGCTCGGTGCTTAGAGCGGGATGCCTTCTGATCGGCGAAGCATCCCGCTCTCGCGCATTGTTTGATCGGCTGGTTCAGGTTTTGTGGCGGTTCCGACAAAATCATCAGGCTCTAGCTGTCGATCAGAACCTGCCTGCCCGTGACGATGCCCGCCTCGAGGTCGTGCATGGCTGCGTTGGCCTCGGTTTTGGGCCGCTCGATGATGAGCGACGGCTTGAGCTTGCCGGAGCGGGCGAGTTCGAGAACGTCGCGCAGGTCATTGAGCGAGCCGGTGAGGCTGCCTTGCACGGTCTGTGCCTTGAAGATGGTGGCGGAGACGGACAGAACGATTTCGCCGCCGCCGATGCCGACGAGGATGAGCTTGCCGCCCTTGGGCAGGACCGCCATGCCGGTATTGGCGGTGATGTCGTTGCCGACAAAATCGATCACCGCGGCGATCGGCACCGGCAGCGCGAGAAGCTCCGCCTTGGCCGCCTCGTCGCCATCGACAGCGAGGCTTGCGCCCGCGGCGAGCGCGGCGGCCCGCTTCTCGGCGCTGGTGTCGATCACCACGATGGCCTGGTGACCGAAGGCCTTCAACATCGCGATCGCGGCATGGCCGAGGCCGCCGGCGCCGATCAGCACGACGGGCTGGTCGGAGCGGAGCGGCCCGATCTTGCGGATCGCCGAATAGGTCGTGATCCCGGAGCAGGCATAGGTGGCGGCCAAGGATGCAGGGATGCCGCTGTAGTCGAGCAAATAGCGCGGATGCGGCACCTTCACCTGACGGGCGAAGCCACCGTTGAGCACCGCGCCGAGGCTGCGCTGGCGGGTACACAGATTGTCATCGCCGGTGGCGCAGCGCTCGCACGATCCGCAGCCGATCCAGGGATAGACGACGCGGCTGTCGCCGATCGTCACGCCTTGGGCTTGCGGGCCAAACGCAACGACGCGACCGACCATTTCATGGCCTGGCGCTGCCGGCAATTTCAGGCCTCGATCGGCGACCGAGAGAAACTTCCCGCCACCCATCTTGTAGCCGCCGTGCCACATGTGCAGGTCCGAATGGCAGACCCCGCAATGCGTGACTTCGACAACGACTTCGCTGCCGGTCGCGTGCAGATCCGGCAATTCCACGCATTCGAGCGGCGCCTTATGCGCCGTGATGGCCCAAACTTTCATAGTACTATCCTCCCTCTATGCGGCGATCTTGCACCAAGTGTCGGGCGGGCTGAAGGCCTGACAGCCCAGGATCGTCGTTTTTTGGCTATAAATATTTCATGCGGCCTGCGCCTCGGCGGGTGACTTGGCGGATACAGGGCGTAGCACCGAACCGATAGGGACGAGGCATGTGTGCAGTCTCATCCCGTGCGGCAGAACCAGCGCGAGATCGGCAGCCATCTGGGCGTTTGCGCAGGATTGACATCATTTTTCGCCTATGGAACAGCTCTTCGCATGGATGAAAGATATTTTCCGGTATGCCTCCGCGGGGTCATCTCCGATGTATGACGGCCCGATCTGTGATGCCTTCCTCCATGGCCCCTGGATCGGCGGCCCCGGTAAGAGCACACGCGCTGACGTGGTGCCATGGACGGATGATCGCCGGCTGCGGCGTGTGATGGGCACCTTCCATCATCCGGACCAACCCGGTGGGGTGGCGCCGCGGCGCAGTGTGGCCGAGGTGCTGGCAGAGATGGACGCCAGCGGTGTGCACAACGGGGTTGTGGCGGCAAAAGTTTATTACCCCACCACGATCGAGGCGCTGAACGCGTTGCATGACGAATTGGGTATGGTCGCCGGTGCGTCGCAGGGGCGGCTGCGCTGGATTGCAACCGTTATGCCGCCGGAGCACGGGCCGGGATCCTACTGGGATTTGATGCAGGGGCCGCGGATCATCCGCGCCCTGGCCGGCCTTCCGGGGCTGGTCGGGGTCCATATCACGCCGTCGCCTTGGGGTTTGGCGCCGAATGATCGGTGGTACTACCCGCTCTATGCTGCGTGCAGCGATCTCGGGCTCGCCGTCTACGCCTATGTCGGCATGCCTGGGCCATTATGGCCGATGGGGCCCAACGACCCGACCCATCTGGACGACGTGGCCCTGGCGTTTCCGGACCTGCCGATCATTGCCCACCATATTGGCGACCCGTGGAACGACATGGCGGTGCGTCTCGCAGCGCGGCATGCGAACTACTATATCTGCACCTCGGCCTGGTCGCCAAAAGCCTATCCGAAGGCACTGATGGAGTTCATGGCCGGGCGCTGGCACGGCACCAAAGGGGCAGATAAGGTGCTGTTTGCCTCGGATTACCCGTTGCTTGACCTGGGGCGGGCGGTGGCAGCGGCGCGGGCGATGAAACTGGAGGACGGGGATTTGCGACGCGTGTTGTTTGACAATGCGAACCGGCTGCTGTTCCGGTGACCGCGATCGCCCAACCGCTGAGCGGCATTCGGGTGCTCGATATGACGACGCTCGCGATGGGGCCGCTGGCCACCCAGATCCTGGGGGATTATGGGGCGGATGTGATCAAGGTGGAGCCGATCGCAGGTGATCCGTTCCGCGCAACGCTACCGACGGTTTCGCGCGGGATGGGGCATACGTTCCTGCAACTCAACCGCAACAAGCGAAGCCTGGCGATCGACCTGAAAGTGCCGGCTGCGCGGGCGGCGTTCGGGCAGTTGATTGCGCGCGCAGATGTGTTTGTCTCCAACGTGCGCCCGGCCGGGATGGCGGGGCTGGGGCTGGATTATGCGGCGGTCCAGGCGGTCAATCCGGGGATTATCTATTGCGCCGCTTATGGGTTTTCCGAGCAGGGACCCTACGCAGGGCGGCCGGCGGCGGATGACACGATCCAGGCGATGTCGGGGCTGGTCAACCTCAATGGCCGTGCGACGCAGGGAACACCGCAGTTTGCGGCCTCGGTGGTGGCCGACAAGGCGGTGGGATTGACGCTGGCCAACGCGATCATGGCAGCGCTCATCCAACGGATGCGGGGGGGGCAGGGGCAGTTCCTTGAGGTCCCAATGTTCGAGAGCATGGTGGCGTTCGTGCTGCCCGAGCACTTGGCGGGGAATGGGTATGTGCCGGCACGAGGTCCGTCAGGATATGGCCGGATCGTGACTCCGATGCGACGGCCGTTCGCCACGGCTGATGGGTATTTGTGCGTGCTGCCCTACACGCTGGCCCAGTGGCGGGCGTTTTTTCGTCTGATCGGGCGAGAGGACTTGGCCGTCGATCCCGAACTCGCGGACCCGGTGAAGCGCAATGCGCGAACGCCTGAACTCTACGGCATGATTGCGGCCGCGATGCCCGCGCGGACAACGAAGGCGTGGGCGGCGGATCTGTTGGCGGCCGATATCCTCTTCGGCGAGGTGCTGGGGCCGGAGGAACTGCTGGAGGATCCGCATCTGGAGGTGATGGGAATGTTTCCCGAGTTCGACCACCCCAGCGAAGGCCGGATCAGACTGATCGCGCCGCCGGTGCAGTCTTCCCTGCGGGCGGCGCAAGTGCGGCTGCTGCCCCCCCTGCTCGGGCAGCATAGCCGTGAGGTCTTGGAGAGCGTGGGTCTTGCGGCAGGAGATATTGCTGCGTTGATTGCCGCAGGCGCCATCATCGATGCCGGCGATGCGTCGAGCGATACGAGGCCTCGCTGACCTGATCCCGAGAGGTGGCTCGGGAAATCGGGACAGAGCGATAGGTCGATTTCCTGCCTGACAGCGGCGATGTTGCCGCGGATCAGGAGCGAACATGACGAAGCGAACACGACGGACGCATAGCCCGGGCTTCAAGGCGAAGGTGGCGTTGGCGGCGATCAAAGGCGAGAAGACGCTTGCCGAACTGGCCAAGCTGTTTGAC
>CANFKS010000021.1 GCA_947447625.1 Rhodospirillales bacterium
GGAGGGCGGGCGGTTTGCCTATCTTGCCGTGGAGCGTGCGGTGCGTATGGCGCAGGCCGGGCGGATCGATGCGATCGTGACGGCGCCGCTCAACAAGGAGGCGCTCAATTTGGCCGGGCATCATTTTGCCGGGCATACCGACATGCTGGCGGCCCTGACCGGCACCAAATCCTCGGTGATGCTGCTGGCCCATGGCGCGATGCGGGTGAGCCATGTGACCACCCATGTCGCGCTCGACAAGGTGGCTGCGCTGCTCACGCCGGAGCGGCTGCGCCGGACGATCGACCTGACCCATGATGCCTTGCTGCGCCTGGGCATCGCGCAGCCCCGTATCGCGATCGCGGCGCTCAATCCGCATGCCGGGGAGGGCGGGCTGTTCGGGCGCGAGGATATCGATATCTCGGCGCCGGTGATTGCGCAGTGCATCGCGGAGGGGTTGCGCGTCAGCGGGCCGGTGCCGGGGGATACCGTGTTCGTCAAGCTGCGCGGCGGGCAGTATGACGCGGTGGTGGCGATGTATCACGACCAGGGGCATATCCCGGTCAAGCTGCTCGGCTTTCAGATCGACCCGGTAACGGGCACGTTCGCCGCGCTCTCGGGCGTCAATATCACGCTGGGGCTGCCCGTGATCCGCACCTCGGTCGATCATGGCACGGCTTTCGATATCGCCGGGCGCGGCATCGCCAATGCGGACAGCATGGTGGAGGCGATCGATTACGCAATGCTGATGGCGGCCAACAAGCGGGCGGCTGCATAATACCAAGGCTCGCAAAGCGCGACCCTTGGTATGAGTCTTTTTCCGCGCGCCGCCGCCCACCAACCCGGCGCGCATACCGAAACCCTGTGATCGCGGAAGGGTCGCGATCACAGGGTTTCGGTATAACCGCCTGCGGATTGCCGATTGCTGCCCCAGGGGCATGGGGCTAGCGTTGCTCCAGTCGATCAAAAAAAGGAGCCGGCGATGCGTCAGGGATGGAAATGGCTGATCGGGGCCTGCGCGGCTCTTGCGATGGCGGCACCGGCCAAGGCCGAGACGGTGCGGATGACGGTATCGTTCTACAGCGCCGCGACGGGGCCGTATTTCGAAAAGATGGCGGCTGATTTCCATGCCGCCAATCCGGGGATCGACGTCAAGATCGAAGTGGTGAACTGGTCGTCCCTGCTGCAGAAGTTGCAGACCGATATTTCGGGCGGCACCAATGCGGATGTCTCCATCATCGGCACGCGCTGGCTGCTTGATTTCGTCAAGGACGGGATTGCCGAACCGCTCGACGGCATGATGGCGCCCGGCTTCAAGGAGCGCTTCATCGGCCCGTTCCTCAAGCCAGGCCAGATCGGCGGCAAGACCTATGGCCTGCCGGTGGCAGCCTCGGCGCGGGCGATGTATTACAACAAGGCGATGCTGACCAAGGCCGGCTTCCCCGACGGGCCCAGGACATGGGACGACGTTGTCGCCGCGGCCGAGAAGATCAAGGCCGATGGCGGCAATGGGTTCGGTCTGATGGCCAAGGGCACCGAAGTCGATGTCTATTTCTACTACGCCCTGTGGTCGCATGGCGGCGATGTGCTCGATGCAAATCAGAAGGCGGCCTTCAACAGCCCGGCCGGCGTGAAGGCCCTCACGCTTTACAAAGCCATGCTCGATCGCGGCCTGACCGAACCCGGCCCGACCAATTACACCCGCGAGGACCTGCAGAACCAGTTCAAGCAGGGCCGGCTTGCCATGGTGATGACGGCGCCGTTCCTGATCAACCAGATCGCCAAGGAAGCGCCGACACTCGACTACGGGATCGTGCCGGTGCCGACCGGGACGACGCAGGCAACCTATGCGGTGACGGATAGCGTGGTGCTGTTCGCCAATTCCAAGGTGAAGCCGGCGGCGATGAAGTGGCTCGACTTTCTGTTCACCGCCGGCCCCCGCATCGCCTTCACCAAGGGGGAGGGCTTCCTGCCCACCACCAATGACGAGGCGAAGGACCCGGCGTTCACCGAGAACGAGCGCCTGAAGGTGTTCGTGAACCTGCTGCCCAATGCGCGCTTTGCGCCGACGGTGACGGGTTGGGAAGATACCGCCAAGGCGGTGAGCGATGCCGTGCAGTCCGTCTATCTCGGCAGCGCCACGCCGGAGGCCGCGCTGAACGCGGCCGCCGCCAAGGCGAACCAGTCGCTCGGCAAGTAGGATGAACCCGGCGGCGCGGGATCCTTCGTGCCGCCGGGGCTGCGTTTGATGCGGCCTTCTCCCGCGCTGCCGTGGATGTTGATCCTGCCCAGCCTGCTGCTGGCATTGGGCGTGATCGGTTATCCGTTCTATGAAATCATCCGCCTCGCGGTCTCCGATGTGTCGCGCTTCGGGATGGTGCGCGGCTTCTCCGGCTGGGAGAATTTCAACCGGGTGGTGTCTGATCCGGTGTTTGTGGACGCCCTGGTGCGCACCTTGGTGTGGACGGTGACGGTGGTGGGCGGCACCATTCTCGTGGCTCTGCCGGTGGCGCTGGTGCTGCGCGAGGATTTTTGGGGCAGGGGGGTTGCCCGCACGATCCTGATGCTGCCGTGGTCGATCGCGCTGTCGATGGCGGCGGTGGTGTGGTTGTGGGCGTTCAACGCCGATTATGGGATGATCAATGCCGGGCTCCAGCACTGGGGCATCATCGACAAGCCGCTGCAGTGGATGGCGCGGCCCGAGACGGCGTTTCCGGTCGAGGTCGGTATCGGCATCGTGGTGTCGATTCCGTTTACGGTGACGATCCTGCTCGGCGGGCTGTCGTCCATCCCCAGCGAGATCTACGAGGCCGCCAAGATCGACGGGGCGCGGCCGTGGCAGTCGTTCTGGCTGATGACGTTGCCGATGATGCGCCCGTTCATGAATATCGCCATCGTGCTCAACGTGATCCACGTGTTCAACTCGTTTCCCATCATATGGGTGATGACCCAGGGCGGGCCGAACAACCGGACCCATATTTTGGTGACGTATCTCTATGAATTGTCGTTCTATCTCGGCCGGCCCGGCCCGGCGGCGGTGGTGTCGCTGGTGGTGCTGCTGATCGTCTTTTCGGCGACCGCGGTCTATATGTGGCTCAGGGAGCGCGAGGGATGAGCCGGGCGAAGCGTTCGATCCTGTCATGGCTGGTGCTGTCCCCGCTGATCGGGATCACGCTGCTGCCGTTCGCGGTGATGATTTCGACATCGCTCAAGCCGCATGACGAGGTGCTGGCGTATCCGCCGACCTGGCTGCCGAAGCGGGTGGCGTGGGAGAATTTCGTCGATATGTGGGACACCGTGGGCTTCGGCCAGGCGGCGTTCAATTCGGTGCTGATCGCGGTGGCGGCGACGGTGCTTGCGCTGGTGATCGCGGTGCCGGCGGCCTATGCGATGAGCCGGCTGCCGATGAAGGGCAGGGGGGCGTACCGGCAATTCCTGCTGGTGACGCAGATGCTCTCGCCGATCCTGCTGGTGTTGGGGCTGTTCCGCATGGCGGCCTCGATCCCGCTGGGCGAGGGCACGATGGCCGATACGCGGCTCGGGGTGATCATCGTCTATGCGGCGTATCATCTGGCCTTCGCGGTGTGGATGCTGGCGTCGTATTTCGCCACCATTCCGGCCGATCTGGAGGAGGCGGCCTGGATCGATGGGGCAAGCCGGGGCCGCGCGGTGCTGTCGGTGTTTCTGCCTTTGGCGCTGCCGGCGATTGCGGTGACCGGGATCGTCACGTTCGTGGCGAGTTGGAACGAATTCACCGTGGCGCTGACCTTGCTGCGCGATCCATCGCGGCTGACGTTGCCGCTCAAGGTGGTGAACCTGGTGGCGGGGCGCTACAGCGTGGAGTGGAACCAGGTGATGGCGGCGACTTTGTTGGCGACGCTGCCGGTCGCGGTCGTCTTTTCCCTGTTGCAGCGCTATCTGGTGACGGGGTTGACGCTCGGCGCGGTCAAGTAATACCGAAACCCTGTGATCGCTGCTCTTCCGCGATCACAGGGTTTCGGTATGCGCGCCGGGTTGGTGGGCGGCGGCGCGCGGAAGTATGCGCGCCGGGTTGGTGGGCGGCGGCGCGCGGAAGTATGCGCGCCGGGTTGGTGGGCGGCGGCGCGCGGAAAAAGACTCATGCCAAGGCTCGCGCTGTGCGAGCCATGGTATGAGGTCCGATCGGCGGCGCTGCGATTGATCTGGATCAACGGTCGGGCGCGGGGAGGGTGCGCAAGGTCGGGGTGCTGTTCCAGTTCCAAGGGAGTGCCCCATGCCGACCCCGCGCTTGCTGCGCTCCGTGATGATCGCCTGCCTGCTGGCCGGGCTCTGTGCTCCTGCGATTGCGGGGCCATCGCCGCAGGCGATGCCGGACGAGGGCAAGACGGTGATTGTGACCGCGACGATGCGCGGGGCCGGGGCGGTTTCGTCCGGCGTGCGCCTCCCGACGCCGCCGGCGGCGACCGGCACACGGGAAAGGCCGGTGCAATCCTGGGGCAAGCCGCTGCCCTACCCGATCGTCATCGCGGATCGGCGCAACAACCGCCTGATCGAAATTTCGCCAGACAAGCGCATCATTTGGGAACTCCCGTCGCCTGATCTCGCGCTCTATCGCGGCAATGACGATGTGTTCTTCTCGCCGGACGGCAAGACCCTGGTCGTCAACGAGGAAGATAATTTCGATATCCATATGATAAACTATGCGGATCGCACGATCTCGTGGAACTGGGGCATGCCGGACCACAAGGGCAGCGGCCCCAACACGTTCAATTATCCGGACGATACCCATCTGCTGCCCGACGGCATGGTGGTGACGGCCGATATCCGGAATTGCCGCATCGTGTTCATCGACCCGAAAAAGGCCGAGATGACGGAGCAATGGGGCAAGCCTGGCGATTGCCGGCACGATCCGCCGCGCGCCCTCAACCTGCCCAATGGCGTCACTCCGCTGGACAATGGGGATTTTCTGATCACCGAAATCCCGGATGCCTGGATCACCCGGATCACCCGCAAGGGCGAGGTGGTTTGGGCGATGAAAGGGCCGCATCTGCGCTACCCGTCCGACGCCTATCCGACGCAAGACGGGCAGGTGATTGTCGCCGACTACGTCAAACCGGGCGGCATCGTGATCTTCGATCCGAAAACCGGGAAGGTGACCTGGGAATACCGCCCCAAGAGCGGCGAGACGATGATGGATCATCCGTCATTGGCGATGGAATTGCCGACCGGGGATATTTTGCTCAACGATGACCTGCGCCATCGCGTGTTGGTGATCGATCGTGTCACCAAGGCGATCATCTGGCAGTACGGGATCACCGACACGCCCGGGCACAAGCCGGGGTCGTTGTTCTATCCGGATGGGTTCGACCTCGACGTGTTCCATGACTGGAAGGCAGAGCTTGCGAAGAAATGAGGATTTTTGCCCTCCTCGCGCTCTGGCTCTGTTGGGCGGGGGCAGCGCAGGCGCTGTCCCCGGATGCATCGTGGTCGCCGCAATTGCCGAAGGGTTGGATGCTTGGGGAGGTGTCGGGCGTTGCGGTTGATCGGCATGATCATGTCTGGCTGCTGCATCGCCCGGCGACGGCGCCGGGGACGTTGGCGCCGCCGGTGATCGCGTTGGACCGGGCCGGGCATGTGCTGCGGGCCTGGGGGGGCAAGGGCGCGGGCTATGACTGGTTCGATGCCGAGCACAGCCTGACTGTCGACAGTGCCGATCATGTTTGGCTGACCGGCAATGGGCCGCATGATGGCCAGGTCCTTGAGTTCGATGCCGACGGCCGTTTCCTGCGCCAGATCGGGCATCCGGGAGCGAGCAAAGCGGCCAGCAACGACACCACCCGCCTCGGCCGGCCCGCGGGTATCGCGGTCGACCGGGATGAGGGCGAGGTTTATGTCGCCGATGGCTATGCGAACCGCCGTGTCATCGTGTTCGATATCGCCAGCGGTGCCTATAAGCGGCATTGGGGGGCTTACGGCGCGCGGCCGGATGATGCCTCGGCTGCGCGGCGCCAGTTCAGCCATCCCGTGCATTGCGTGCATCTGTCGCGCGACGGGTTGGTTTATGTGTGCGACCGGCAGAACAACCGGGTGCAGATTTTTCGCCGGGACGGGCGCTTTGTCGCGGAGTGGATCATTGCCCCTGGCACGAAGCCGCCGGGCAGTGCGTGGGATCTGGCGCTGTCGCCGGGCGAAGCGGAGCCGATGGTGCTGGTGGCGGATGGCGGCAATGGGCGGCTGCGCGTGCTGCGTCGTTCCGATGGCAGGGAAGGCGCGGTCATTGGCCGGCCCGGCCAGTTCCGCTGGCTCCATGCCGTGGCCATCGACAGCAGAGGTTTTGTCTACACCGGCGAGGTCACCGCCCACCGCCTGCAACGCTGGCTCCCCTGAAACGGATGAAGGTTTTTTGCTTCTTTTTTTCAAAAAAGAAGCCTGTCCGTCCTTCCGCGGCGCCATCAGGACCCCAGGAATGGCACAGCCCAGCCAGGCAAAATGCCCGGCTGGATGTCGGGTGTCAGCGGTGGGTCTCGATGAATTGCTTGATGGCGGGGGCCACTTCGGTGCGGAAGCGTTTGCCGTTGAACAGGCCGTAATGGCCGACGCTCGGTTGTTCGAGATGGGCGTGCTTGTCTGCGGCGAGGCGATGGGCCAGGGGATGGGCGGCCTTGGTTTGGCCGATGCCGGAGATATCGTCGCGTTCGCCCTCGATGGTGAACATCGCGGTCTGCTCGACGGCGCCGATATCGACGCTCTGCCCGCGATGCACCATCAGGCCGCGCGGCAAAGCGTGTTGCTGGAACACCTGGTCGACGGTTTGCAGGTAGAACTCGGCCGACAGATCCATCACCGCGCGGTATTCCTCGTAGAACGCGCGTTTGGATGCGAGCGGTTCGCCGTCGCCTTCGACCAGATGCTGGAACATCTCCCAGTGGGCCTGCACGTGCTTTTCCAGGTTCATGGCCATGAAGCCGGCGAGTTGCAGGAAGCCGGGATAGACCTTGCGCATGAAGCCCGGGTTGCCGAACGGGACATGATGGATGACGTGGCTTTTGAACCAGTCGAGGCTGCGTGTCTTGGCGAAGGTGTTGACCTGGGTGGGTGCTTCGCGCGTGTCGATCGGCCCGCCGATCAGGGTCATGGACCGGGGGGCTGCGAAGGGCTCGTTGGCGTTCATCAGCGATACCGCGGCCAGCACCGGAACGGCCGGCTGGCAAACCGCGATGACATGGGTTTCGGGCCCGAGGAGGCGCAGGAAATCCTGCACGTAGTCGATATAATCGTTCAGATCGAACGCGGGCGCCAGGAACGGCACGTCGCGGGCGTCGCGCCAGTCGGTGATGTAGACATCGTGATCGGGCAGGAATGCCTCGACCGTGCCGCGCAAAAGGGTTGCGTAATGGCCGGACATCGGGGCGACGATCAGCAATTTCGGGTCGGCCGGGCGGTTGGCGAGGCGGGTGAAGCGCTTGAGGTCGCCCCAGGGCCGGGTGGCCACGACCTGCTCGACCACGTCGATTTCGACGCCGTTGATTTGGGTTGTGCGGTGGCCGAACGCGGGTTTGCCGAAGCGGCGCGTGTTGTGTTCGAAATTGTCGAGCGTCGCGACTGCCAACTGCGTGAGTGGCGCCGGACGGAAGGGGTTGAACGGGCTTTCAAGCGCACGCAGGGCGGATGTTGCGAAGAGCCGCATCGGTGCCATCGCGGCGTGGTGCATCTCGTAGACGTGATAGAGCATGCGCATCCTTGCTGTAACCGAGGAGGGGGAAGATGCCTGGATGTTGCCCCATCCACGACAGGGCTGGCTCCCGATGGCCGGGGCTCCCCTTGTTTGACGCAAACATGTTCCATAAGAACCAACTGGCGGCAAGGCGCTGCGTCACGTGACAAGACGATGGCAGGCCTGCGTCGCTCCTGCGTGTGGCGTCCGATAGTAATGAAGGATCATGATGATGACTGATATCTATATCGTCGCGGGCACCCGCACCGCGGTCGGCACCTTCGGTGGCGCCCTCAAGGACGTCACGCCGAGCGTGCTGGTCGCTCATGTGACGGCCGAAGCCGTGCGCCGGGCCGGGGTGGACAAGGCGCAGATCGGCCTCGCGGTGTTCGGCCAGGTCGTGCAGACCGAACCGCGCGACATGTATATCTCCCGCATCGCGGTGATCGAGGGCGGGCTGATGCAGGAAACCCCGGCGCTCACCGTGAACCGGCTCTGCGGCAGCGGGCTGCAGGCGATCCTGACTGCGGCCAATGCGATCCGTGCCGGAGAGGCGGATGTTGCGGTTGCAGGTGGCGTCGAGGTGATGAGCCGCGCGCCCTATCAGGTGCCCTCGGCGCGCTGGGGGCAGAAGATGGGCGATGCCCAGTTCCTCGATACGCTCAACGGCGCGTTGAATGACCCGTTCCATCGCATCCTGATGGGGGTCACCGCCGAGAACCTGGCCGAAAGCCACCAGATCAGCCGCGAGATGCAGGACGCCCTCGCCGTGACCAGCCACCAGAGGGCGAGCCGCGCCATTCGCGAGGGCCGCTTCAAGGACCAGATCACGGCCATCGAGATCAAGACCCGCAAGGGCGTTGTGGCCTTCGATACCGACGAGCATGTGCGCCACGACGCCAATGTTGCCGATATGGGCAAGCTGCGCACCGTGTTCAAAAAAGACGGCTCGGTGACGGCCGGCAATGCATCGGGCATCAATGACGGCGCGGCCGCGGTGGTGATCGCCTCGGGCGAGGCGGTGCGTCGCCTCGGCCTCACGCCGCTCGCCCGCATCGTCTCGACCGGGCATTCCGGCGTCGATCCGGCCTATATGGGCATCGGCCCGGTGCCGGCCTCGCGCCGGGCGCTGGAGAAGGCGGGGCTCACGGTGGACGACCTCGATGTCATCGAGTCCAACGAAGCCTTTGCGGCCCAGGCCTGCGCGGTGGCGAAGGATCTCGGGTTCGACCCCGAAAAGGTGAACCCCAACGGCTCCGGCATCGGCCTCGGCCACCCCGTCGGCGCCACCGGGGCGATCCTCACGGTCAAGGCGATGTACGAATTGGCCCGCACCGGCGGCCGCCATGCGCTGGTGACGATGTGCATCGGCGGCGGCCAGGGCATCGCGGCCGTGCTTGAGCGGGTCTGATCGGCCTGCCGAGGCCTGCGATGTCTGTCGTCCTGGCAGCTGATCTGGGCGGTACCTCGCTGCGGGTTGCGCATGTCGCGCGCTCCGGCGAGGTCGTCCGCCTTGCCTGGCGGGCGCACGATGTGGGCGTCGAGGCGGATGCGAACTCCTGGTGGGCCGAATTGGCGGCGTGTATCCGCGAACTCGGCACCGATGGGGTGCGCGGCATCGCGCTCGGCGGCTTTACCCGCAGCCAAATTCTGGTCGATGCGGCGGGTGAGCCGGTGCGCCCCGCCCAGTGTTTTCCCGATGGCCGGGCCGAGCCGGTGCCGGGTGCTGATGCCGGCACCTGGATGGCGATGACGCCGTTTCACCCTGTGGCCCGGCTGGCCTGGGTGGCCCGGCATGATCCGGCGGCGCTGGCCCGTGCCCGCCACATGCTGCAACCGAAGGATTTCCTGATCCTCCGCCTCACCGGGCGTGCCATCGGCGATCGGGTCTCCAATGCCTGGGCGATCGCCCGCGACGGTCTCGCCGTCACCGGGGCGCCGCTGCGCGCGGCCGGGCTCGACCCGGCTTTGCTCCCCGACCTGCTCGACCCTGCCGAACGCGCCGGGACCGCGCGCGGCCTCGGTCTTGACGGGA
Organism: Rhodospirillales bacterium; assembly: GCA_947447625.1. Taxonomy (GTDB): domain Bacteria; phylum Pseudomonadota; class Alphaproteobacteria; order Acetobacterales; family Acetobacteraceae; genus CAIYPH01. The sequence goes on from CANFKS010000021.1 coordinate 9,708, forward strand.
TCCCCGTGTTCGCCGGCGCCATGGACACCTGGATGGCCACGCTCGGCGCCGGCATCTTCCGGCCGGGCGACGCCTATGTCGTCTCCGGCACCACCGATGCCGGCGGCGTGCTCACGGATAGCCCGACGCCGCGCCCCGGCCTGTCCTGCCTGCCCTGGAGCGATGGCGTGTTCCACACGGGCGGGCCGAGCGGGGCAGGGGCCGATGCCCTCGGCTGGGCCGCGACGCTGCTCGGCCTGTCCGGGCCGGGCGCGGTGCCGGTCCTTGCGGCGGAGGCCAGGCTCGATGCGCCACCCCTGCTGTTTCTCCCCGCCCTTTCCGGCACCCGCGCGCCGACCTGGAATGCGGGTGCCCGCGCGGCACTGCTCGGCCTTGATCGCACCCATGGTCCGGCCGAAATCGCCCGCGCCGTGCTGGAGGGCGTCGCCTTCGCTGATCGGGACCTGCATGGCGGGCTGGCGCATGACCGTGTCGTCATCACCGGCGGCGGCGCCCGCTCCGACCTGTGGTGCCAGATCCGGGCCGATATTCTGGGCCGCCCCCTGCTGCGTGCCGGCGAGGAGACCGGGTTGATCGGCGCGGCGGCGCTGGCCTGGACCGGGCTTGGTGCCTATCCCGACCTGTCAACCGCCCAGGCCACGATGTGCCGCCACGACCGGCGCTTCATGCCAAACGCCACGCCCCGCCTCGAGCGTCTCTATGACGCCTATCTCCGCGCCCAGGCGGTGGCGGACATGCTGGCCGGCATCGCATGAAGCCGGTGCTGGTGAAGCCGTTGCTGGTGAAGCCGTTGTTGGCGCGCTATGGCACGGCGTTCGCGGCCGTCGCCCTGTTCGTGTTTTTCGCCATCGCCGCGCGGAACTTCCTCGCGCTCGGCAATCTCGTCGGGATCGCGAAGCATATCAGCCACGTCGCCATCCTGGGCATCGGCTTTTCGCTCGCCCTGATTGCCGCCGAACTCGATTTGTCCTTTGCCAATGTCTGCTCGCTCGCTGCCGTGACAACCGGTGTGCTGGTGCATCGCGGGATCCAGCCCGGCCTCGCCGTGCTGGCGGGGATCGGTGTGGGGCTCGGCTTCGGCCTGCTCAACGGCCTCGTCGTCACGCTGCTGAAAGTCCCCTCTTTGATCGCGACCCTGGCGGTGGCGGCCATTGCCAATGGGCTTGCCTTCATGGTGACGGATGGCGTTTCGGTGGTTGGCCGCTGGCCCACCGGGTTTACGAGCCTGGGGCGTGGCGAAGTCTTCGCCGTGCCGGCCCTGGTGTGGTGGATGGTGACGGTGTCGCTCGCGGCCCTGTTTTGGCTCAAGCAGACCCGCGGCGGCTTTCGTCTGGTATGCACCGGCGAGAACGTCGAGGCCGCGCGATTGGCGGGGCTGCCGGTGAAGCGCATCAAGGTCGTCGCGCTGACCCTGTCCGGCGGCGCGGCGGGGCTTGCTGCCGTGTTGCTCACTGCCTCGCTGTCGTCGGCCTCGGCCACGATGGCGGGGGATTTCCTGCTGACCGCGATCGCCGCCGTGATGCTCGGCATGACGATGTTCGAACCCGGCCACGCCAACATCCCCGGCACATTGGTCGGCGCGTTCACCATCGGCATGCTCGGCAATGGGCTCGTTCTGCTTGGCGCGCCGTATTATGTCCAGGACATCTGCCTTGGCTGCATCATCATCGGCTCCGTCGCCGTCTCGGCTTCGGCCCTGACCCGTGCCGCATTCGATGTTTAGAGCGGGATGCCTTCTGATCGGCGAATTCATCCCGCGCTCGCTCTTTGTTTGATCGCCTGATTCAGTTTTCGGAGAGTCCGCCAAACGCCATCAGGCCTTAGGGAGTACCCCACCATGCGCCGCCTTTTTCTCCTCCTCCTGCCGCTGCTGCTGATCGGCACGGCCCACGCCAAGACCCTGAAAATCGGGGTCGTCGCGTTCCAGATGTCATCCGAAACCCATGCCCGCGCTGCCGGGGCTGCCGAAGCCGCCGCCCGGGCGAAGGGCTGGTCGGTCACGCTGCTCAACTCGCGCGGCTCGATCCCCGAAAGTGCGGCGCAGATCGAGAACCTGATCGCCGCCAAGGTTGACGCCATCGTGCTGTGCATGTCCAAGCCGGTCGAACTCGACGCGCAGATGAAGGCCGCCAAGGATGCCGGCATCTCCGTCATCACCATCGCCTCGGGCACCTCGCCGCACACTCTCTTCGACATCCAGGCCAACGAATTCCAGGTCGGCTCCGATGCCGCGCTCTATCTGTTCGGCCTGCTCAACTACCGCGGCGCGCTGATGGCCGAGCGCTTCGAGGGCAACCTCGCCACCCGCATCCGCGGCCGCATGCTGGACGCCGTGCTGGCCGAGAACACCGCCGTGAGCGTGCTGGCGAGCCACTCGATGGCGCGCACGGCGACGTGGCAGGAGGATGTCCGCGCCGGCATGGGCGCGCTGCTGCGCCGCGAGGCCGGCAAGTATCAGGGCATCTGGGCGAGTTTCGATGGGCAGGCGTTCGTCATCGATGACCTGCTGCAGCAGGACGGCGTCAAAAAGGGGCAGATCCCGATCGTCTCGATGGATGGCGGACAACAGACTTTTGCCCGCATCCGCGATCCGCAATCCCTCGTCGTTGCGACGGTCGCTGTGCCGTTCGAGGCGATGGGCGAAAAGGCGGTGGCCGCACTCGAGGCGATCATCGCCAATGGCGCGGCGCGCGAGAGCGTGGTGAAGGGGCCGTATCTGCTGGTGCCCGCGGTGCTGGTCGATCGCTCCAATGTGCCGGCCGAGGGCAAATGGCCCTGGTAGACACGATGCTGGCGCTGCGCGGGATCGGCAAGTCCTACGGGGCGATCCACGCCCTTGCCGGCATCGACCTCGATATCGCGGCGCGCGACGTCATCGGCATCTGCGGCGACAACGGGGCGGGCAAATCGACGCTGATCCGCATCCTCTCGGGCGCGGAGCAGCCAAGCGAGGGGGAGATCAGCATCGATGGGCAGGCGATCGCCATCGCCTCGCCCGCCACTGCGCTGGCGCGCGGGATCGCCACACTCTACCAGGACCTCGCCCTCGCGCCCCGCCTGTCGATCGCGCAGAACATCTTCATGGGCGCCGAACTGCTGCGCGGGCCGCCCGCCCTGGGGCTGCTCGATCATCGCCGGATGCGCGACGCCGCGGCCGCGCTGCTCGATCGCTTTGGCCTCGGCGGGCTCGACATGAACCGCCCGGTGAGCGATCTCTCCGGCGGCCAGCGTCAGGCGGTGGCGCTGGCGCGGGCCCTGCGCGGCAAGGCGCGCATCGTGATCATGGACGAACCGACCGCAGCCCTCGGCGTCGCCGAAAGTGCGGAGGTGCTTGACCTGATCCGCCGCCTGCATGGCGAGGGCGTGACCGTCCTGCTCGTCAGCCACGACATGGAGGATGTCATGGCCGTCACCAGCCGCGTCGTGATCCTCAAAAAGGGTCGCAAGGCCGGCGAAATCGAGACCGCGCGCACCACTGCGCGCCATTTGGGAGAAATGATCATGAGCGGCGTTGTCGGATGAAGGCGGCCTGGGCTCCGGTTGCCGAGGCGATTGCGGCGAGGCGCATCCCGGGCGCCGTGCTCGGCCTGCTCGACGGAGGCCGGCGCGAAATCCGCCATGCCGGCGCGGCCCAGATCGTGCCCAATGCTGTGCCGATGCAGCCGGACACGTGGTTCGACCTTGCCTCGCTGACCAAGGTGGTGTTCACCACGACGGCGATCCTTGGCCTGGTCGAGGAGGGCCGGATCGGGCTTGACGATCCGCTGACCGTCGCCATCCCCGATTTGCGGCAATACGACGTCGCGGGGGCTGCCGAGCGCCGCCTCACCTTCCGCCAGTGCCTGAGCCATCAGACCCACCTGCCCGCCGTCGAACCGCTCTACACCTACGGGCAGGACCCCGCGACACTGCGTGCCTTCGTGCTGCAACGCGAATGGCGGGCCGGGCCGGCGGTTTATTCGGACAACAATTTCATCCTGCTCGGCATCGCCATCGAGCGCCTGACCGGGCAGAGCCTTGCCGAACTGGCCCCGCCCGGGTTCAGCTTCGGCGCCGAGCCCGCAGTAACGGCCGCGACGGAGCGGTGCGCCTGGCGTGGCCGGGTGATGCGGGGCGAGGTGCATGACGAGAACGCCTTCGCCCTTGGCGGCGCCTCGGGCCATGCGGGTCTGTTCGGCACAGCGGATGCGCTGCTCGATTTCGCCGCCGACCTCATCGGCGGCCGTCTGCTCGCGCCCGAAACCATCGCAGCCCTGCGCGAGCGGCACAGCCCGACCCGCGGACTGGGCTGGGAATTGCCCTATCCCGGCTGGTCCGGCGGTGATGGATGCGGCCCCGGTGTGATCGGCCACACCGGCTTCACCGGCACCGGGCTGTGGATCGACCTCGACGCCGGCCGGGCCTGGACGCTGCTGACCAACCGGGTGCACCCGAGCCGCTTCGCCGACAGCGGCATCATCGCGCTGCGCCGCGCCGTCGGGGATGCGATCCGGTCAAATGATCAGTGACGCCCCCTCTGTCGGATGGCGCCCGCGGCAGACAGCGCTGCCCCGGTTGACTTCCCGCGTGCCCGCCGCGACCTTCGATCCAACCCTCGAGGAGAGTTGCCATGGCTGATTTCCAAGCCGCCCTTGCCCCCTGCCTGCCCGATGACGGTACCGCGGGTGCCCTCGCCGGCCGTGCCTGGCGCCCCGGCATCGGCCCTGCCGTGATCGCCATCCGCGAGGAGGGTGTGATCGACATCACCGCCCGCTTCGCCACACTGCGTGACCTGTGCGAAACCCCCGACCCTGCCGCCGCCCTGCGGGGCGCGACCGGCGACAATCTCGGCCCGCTTGCGGCGATCCTCGCCAATACGCCCGCCGATACGCGCGATCTTGCGCTGCCCCATCTGCTTGCTCCGGCTGACCTGCAGGCCATCAAGGCCTGCGGTGTCACCTTCCCGATCTCTATGCTTGAACGCGTCATCGAGGAGCGCGCGCGCGGCGACCTCGCCGCGGCAGCCCGCTTTCGCGACGAGGTGAATGCCCTGATCGGCGACGATCTCGCCAAGCTCAAGCCCGGTTCGCCCCAGGCGATGGCACTCAAGGCGGCCCTGATCGAGCAAAACGCCTGGAGCCAGTATCTCGAAGTCGGCATCGGCCCGGATGCCGAGATTTTCTCCAAATGCCAGCCCATGGCCGCCATCGGCACCGGCGCGGATGCCGGTGTCCATCCTGGCTCGTCATGGAACAACCCCGAGCCCGAAGTCGTCCTGGTCATCAATGCGCAGGGCCGCATCATCGGCGCCACCCTGGGCAATGACGTCAACCTGCGCGACGTCGAGGGCCGCTCTGCCCTGCTGCTCTCCAAGGCCAAGGACAACAACGCCTCGGCCGCCATCGGCCCGTTCCTGCGCTTCCTCGATGCGGGCTTCACCCTCGATGACATCCGCAACACCGTCGTCACCCTGACCGTCGAAGGCCCCGACAATTACCGCCTCGAAGGCGCATCCTCGATGACCCGCATCGCGCGCGATCCGGAAGACCTCGCGGGCCAGTTGCTCAACGCGCATCACGCCTACCCCGACGGCGCCCTGCTCTATCTCGGCACCATGTTCGCACCGATCGAGGACCGCGACGCGCCGGGCAAGGGCTTCACCCACAAATCCGGCGACGTCGTCACAATCGCCACGCCGCGCCTCGGCCGCCTCGTCAACCGTATCCGCCCGACCGATCAGTGCGAACGCTGGACCTTCGGCACCGGCGCCCTGATGCGCAATCTCGCCGGCCGCGGACTGCTCTGACCCTCCCCCGCTTTCCCCGCAACCCGCCCATGTCTTGCCGCCACGCACCCCCTGTCGCAGGATCGGCTCAGTGACAACCCCAGGATATATGCCATGCGTAACGATGCCGACGATGACCGGTTCCTCAATCTCCATGAACTCGTCCATGAGGCCCGCCTCAAACTCAACCAGTTCGCCTGGGATTATCTGATCGGCGGCGCCGAGACCGAGACCACGCTGGCGCGCAACCGCGCGGCGCTGGACAGCATCGCCTTTCGCAACCGCGTGCTGGTCGATGTCAACAGCATCGACAAGACGCATGATTTTTTCGGCCACAAAATCCGCCTCCCCGTGGCCCTCGCCCCGGTCGGCTCGCTCGAAACCTTCGAGGCCGGCGGTGGCGCCACCGCGGGCAAGGCGGCCAGCGACTTCAATGTCCCCGTCATCTTCAGCTCCGTCACCCAGCCCGGGCTCGAAGCCTGCGCCGCCGCGACCCCGGGCCCCAAGATCTTCCAACTCTATGTGCGCGGCGATGACGACCATATCTCCGAACACGCTCTGCGTGCGGTCGATGCCGGCTATGACGCCTTCTGCATCACCGTCGACACCGCCCATTACAGCCGCCGCGAGCGCGACATCGCCAAGCGCTTCCGCAAGCCGTGGCGCGCCAACAACGCCGGCATGGAATACCAGGCAGGGCTGAACTGGAAAAACATCGAGACCTTCAAGTCCCGCCATTCCAAAGTGCCCCTCATCATCAAAGGCATCGCCACCGGCGAGGACGCCGAACGCTGCGTCTCCAGCGGCGTCGATGTCGTCTACGTGTCCAACCATGGCGGCCGCCAGCTTGACCACGGCCGCGGCTCGATGGACGTGCTGCCCGAAATTGTCTCTGCCGTCGCCGGACGCGCGAAGGTCTATGTCGATGGCGGGTTCTATCGGGGCGCGGACATCGTCAAAGGCATCGCCCTCGGTGCCGACCTTGTCGTTCTCGGCCGGCTCTACGTCTACGGCCTCGCCGCCGCCGGCGCGGAAGGCGTGGTCCGCATCCTCGAAATCCTCGAGGACGAGATCGATTGCACCATGGCGCTGATGGGCGTCACCGCGCTCAAGCAGCTCGACCGCAGCTTCGTCCATCAGGCCCAGCCGATGGTGCCGGCGCATGTGCATTCGGCGTTTCCGCATCTGCGGTGGGATGAGGGGTACTGACGTCGGGACGCGCTTCTTTTTTGGAAAAAAAGAAGCAACAAAACTTTGTCCATCGAGAGCGGGGGCGGGCTCATGCAGGGTGTTTTGGGCTTCGCCGTGTTGATCGGGGTGGCGTTTGCGCTCAGTGAAAACCGGCGGGCCGTCCCATGGCGCACCGTCATGGGGGGGATCGCGCTGCAGGGTGTGTTGGCTTGCGTCCTGATCGGGTTCCCGCCCGCCACCCGCGCCGTCATGCTCCTCAACGACGCGGCCGACACCCTGCAACAGGCGGCCGATGCCGGAACCGCCTTTGTGTTCGGCTACCTCGCCGGCCCCCCGCTGCCCTTCGTCGAAACCCGCCCTGGCGCCGGCTTTATTCTCGCGTTCAAGGCGCTGCCTTTGGTGCTGGTGATCTCCGCCTTGGCCTCGCTGCTGTTCCATTGGGGCATTCTGCAACTGGTCCTGCGCGGCTTCGCCTGGTTGCTGCGCCGCTGGCTCGGCATCGGCGGCGCGCTCGCCCTCGGTGCTGCCGTGCACATCTTCGTCGGCATGATCGAGGCGCCGCTGCTGGTCCGGCCGTGGCTGGCCCGCATGCAGCGCGGCGAACTCTTCGCGCTCATGACCTGCGGCATGGCCGGCATCGCGGGCACCGTCATGGTGATCTACGCGGCCATCCTCGGGCCGGTGATCCCCAACGCCCTCGGCAACATCCTCATCGCCTCCGTGATCTCCACCCCCGCCGCCCTTGCGGTCGCGGCCCTCATGGTCCCGTTCGGCGAAAGCCGGGAGGATGCCCGCGTCGTCCTGCCGCACCCGCCGGTCAGCGCGCTCGACGCCATCGTCAAAGGCACCATGGACGGCATTGAGGTGCTGACCGGCATCATCGCCGTCCTGCTCGTCACCATCGCCCTCGTCACCCTGCTGAACGCCATCCTCGGGCTTCTGCCTTTGGCCGAACCGCTGACGCTGCAACGCATGTTCGCCCTCCCGCTGCAACCGGTGGTGTGGCTCATCGGCGTCCCCTGGGCGGAAACGGCGGCGGCGGCAAGCCTGCTCGCGACCAAGACGGTGCTCAACGAATTCGTGGCTTACCTCGCCATGGCGAGCCTCCCCGACGGCACGCTGTCGCCGCATGCCCGCCTCATCATGACCTATGCGCTGTGCGGCTTCGCCAATTTCGGCAGCCTAGGCATCCTGATCGGGGGGCTCGGCGCCATGGTGCCGGAGCGCCGGGCCGAAGTGGTGGCCCTCGGCCTGCGCGCCATCCTGTCCGGCACCATCGCCACCTGCCTCAGCGGCGCGCTTGCGGGCGTGCTGGGGTAGGGCGGATACCGCGCCCGCAGGCGCCGCACTGCGGTACAACACATGCGGACAGAGCGGGCTGTCCGGCGGAACCCGCGGGTGCATGAAATCGGCAGACGGATCGCGCAGCATGCCAAGCCCCTCCATCACGCCGCGCGACGGCAGGTTGACGGCCGCTGTGAAGGCCACGATTTCGCGCAGCCCGAGCCGCCCGAACCCGTCCGCCATCGCCGCCTCGGCCGCCTCGGTGGCATAGCCTTGGCGCCAGAACGGGCGATCCAACGTCCATACCGCCTCGATCCCGCCGGCCGCCACCGGCATCCAGCCCGGCACACGGCTCAGACCGACGAAGCCGATGAAATCCGCAATCCCCGGCGCCTCGATCGCCCAGATGCCGAACCCCTCCCGCGCAAAATGCGCCCTCACCCGCTCGACCCATGCGTCGGATTGCGGGCGGTCCCGCATGACGCCAAAAAACCGCATCACCTCGGGGTCCTGCGTCATCGCAGCACAAGGCGCCAGATCGCTCTCCCGCCATTGCCGCAGAACAAGCCGGCGCGCGCGCAGCATCACAGCGCCAATGCCGCCAGCACCGTCTCTGCCCGCGGGATCGGCGCCACGGCGCCATAGCCTTCCGTCTTCAATGCCGCCGCAACCGCAGCATAGCGCGCCGCCGCCTCAGGCGCGTCACCCGCGATCAGACGGGCCAGAAAACTGCCGCAGAACGTATCGCCCGCGCCCGTGCCATCGACCGGCACGCAGGTGAACGGCGGTATCGCAACCCGCCCCGCCGGCGTGGCCAACAGCGCTCCGTCGGCACCCATTTTCAACACCACCAGGCGCGGCCCAAGCCCAAGATAATAGTCACAGATCGCTTCAGGTGCGTCGAGCCCGCTCAGCGCCTGGGCATCCTCCAGGCTCGGCAGCGCGATGTCGCACTGCGCGATCGCCGCATGGATCACCGCTGCGGCCCGCGCGATCGGCCATAGCCGTGGCCGGTAGTTGGTGTCGTAGGCCACCCTGACGCCGTTGCGCTTCGCCACCGCGATCGCATGGAACACCGCATCGGCTGCCGAGGCCGAAATCCCCTGGCTGATGCCCGAGGCATAGAAGATTTTCGCCCCCGCAATCAGCGCCTCCGGCACATCGGCCACCGTCATCGCCGCGGCCGCACTGGAGGAGCGGTAGTAGAGAAACGCGTGGCCGTGCGGCGTGTGCGTGACGAAATAGACCGCCGTCGGATTGCTGGCCGAGCGCTTCACGGCGGAATGATCAACCCCCTCCTCGTCCCACAATGCGACAAACCGCTCGCCGGCCGGATCGCGCCCGATGGCGCTCACATAGGCCACTTTCGCGCCCTGCCGCGCCGCCGCCACGGCCGCGTTCGCGGTGTCCCCGCCCGGCCCCTCCAGATAGAGCCGCCGCCCGTCCGCGCCGGTCTTTTGCTGATTGAACTCCAGCATCGGCTCGCCCATGCACACCAGATCGGCCATCACATCACCGCCCGCGCCGCCGCCTGGATCGCCGCGCGATCCCCGGCCGCGATGGATTTCTCATCGACCAGCGCCCCGCCCATGCCGACAAACGCGGACCCCGCCGCCAGGAACGCCGCCACAGTGCCGGGCTCCACCCCCCCGGTCGGGCAGAACGCCACGCCTGGGAATACGCTCGCCAGCGCCCTGATATGCGCGGGCCCGCCGACAGATGAGGCCGGGAAGATCTTCACCACATCCGCCCCGCCCGCCAGCGCCGCGCGCACCTCCGTCGGCGTCAACGCCCCCAGCATCAGCGCCGCCCCGGCATCCCGGCACGGCGCGGACAACGTCGCATCCACCCAGGGCGCCACCAGGAACCGCGCCCCGGCATCGAGGCAGCGTCGCGCCGCCGCCGCGTCTGCAACCGTGCCCGCGCCGACCAGCAGGTCCGGGTCGGAGGCCAGGTCGCGGATCAGGGCCGGGGCGTCGGGGATGGTCATCGTGATTTCGAAAATCCGCAGCCCCGCCTCGCGCAGCCAACCCACCGCGGTGGCCGCGTGCGCCGCCGAGCGGGTCCGCACCACCGGTACCACCCGCGCCGCCCGCAGCCGCGCCATCAACCCCATATCATCCATCGCCGATCTCCTTTCCCAATTCCTGCCACAGAAGCCGACCGCGCGGGAGCCTCTGGTTTACCGCGCCGCTGCGCTCCTCTACATCGGCATTCCCTGCCCCCGACGAGGAGCCTCGCCATGAGCCGTATCGATCTGCGTTCGGATACCGTCACCCTGCCATCCGCGGCCATGCGTGCCGCCATGGCCGCGGCCCCGCTCGGCGATGACCAATATGGCGAGGACCCCTCGATCAACCTGTTGCAGGCGCGCGTCGCCGCCCTGCTCGGCAAGGAAGCGGCCCTCTTCGTGCCCTCCGGCACCATGGCCAACCAGATCGGGCTGCAACTTCTCACCCGCCCCGGCGATGAAATCGTGGTCGGCGCCGAGGCCCATATCACATGGCATGAAGCCGGCGCCTCCGCCTTCAACGCCGGCGTGCAGTTCAGTGTCGCCGGACAGAGCGGGTTGTTCAGCGTTGCCGACTACCAAGCCGCCTTCAAACCCGACGGCCACGTCGTGTTCCCGCCGACCACCCTCGTCTGCATCGAAAACACCCACAACCGCGGCGGTGGTGCGGTGTTTCCGCAGTCCGACATCATCGCGATCTGCGATGCCGCGCACAGCACGGGCGGCCACGCCTATCTCGACGGCGCCCGCCTGTTCAACGCCGCCGTCGCCAGCGGCCGCAGCCTCGCCGAACTCTCGGCCCCGTTCGACGTTGTCTCCGTCGCCCTTTCCAAGGGCCTGGGATGCCCGGTCGGCAGCCTGGTGGCCGGATCGCGCTCCGACATGCAGCGCGCCGTCCGCGCCCGCCGCCGCTTCGGTGGTGCCATGCGCCAGTCCGGCATCCTCGCCGCCGCCGGCCTGCATGCGCTCGATCGCGGGTTCGACCATCTTGCCGCCGACCACGCCAATGCCCGCCTCATCGCCACCCGCATCGCGCAAACCGCTGCCGTCATCGACATGACGACCGTGCAGACCAATATCGTGATCTTCCGCCTGCCGGCGCCGCTGCCGGATGCTGCCACCGTGGTGCGCCGCGCGGCCGAACACGGCGTCATGGTCGGCGCTTTCGCCCCCCGCACGGTGCGCGCCACCACGCATCTCGACGTCAGCGCTGCCGACTGTGCCCGCGCCGCCGATGTCCTGGCCCGCGCGATCGAAGCCGGTTGAGCCGCTACGTCTGCTTCACGGCATGGCCGAGATAGGCCTCAAGCACCGTCTCGGTCGGCCCGTCCATCTGGATGCGGCCCTGCTCCATCCATATCACGCGCGTGCACCATTCGAGCAGCGCCTCGGTGTTGTGCGATGACAGCACGAGGATTTCCGCGTCCCGCACCATGTCTTCGAGCCGCGCCCGCGCCTTCTCCATGAAACCCGCATCCCCCGCCAGGAACCACTCGTCCATCAGCAGCACCTGCGGCCGGATTGCGGTGGCCAGCGCGAAACCCAAACGGATCACCATGCCGGCACTGTAGATCCGCACCGGCAGGCCCAGGAAGTCGTCCATATCCGCGAAGTGCCGCACATCCTCCTCGAGCTGCACAAGCCCGGCCTTGTCGAGCCCGGCATACAGCCCGCGCAGCATGATGTTTTCGCGACCCGTCAGATTGACGTTCATGCCAAGATTGGGATCGAGCAGCGCATCGAGCGTGCCATGAACCCGGATCGACCCCATATCCGGCTCATAGATCCCGGCCAGCGTGCGCAGCAGGGTGGTCTTGCCGGCGCCGTTGCTGCCGATCAGCCCGAGCCGGTCTCCCGGCGTGAGCGTGAACGACACATCGCGCAACGCCTGCACCACGATCCGACGCTTGGCATCCTCGCCCATCCGCTTGGACACGCTGCTGATCAGCGTTTTTTTAAGGCTCCGCCCACTCGTATGGTAGAGCGGAAAGTCGAGGCTCACGCCATCGACAGCAATCCGCGTTTCGGTTTCCCGCGCCATGCCCATCACACCCAGAACGCGATCCGCCCGCGCACGCGCACGAACAGCACCCAAGTCATTGCACACAACACCACCGAACTGAGCCCCGCCGACGCATAAACCGCCAGTGACGGGATCTCCCCCAGCAACGGGGCCCGCACGATCTCAAGCAGCGTAAAGAACGGGTTGAACGGCAGCATCCACTGCAGGTCCCCGATCAGCGACGGCCGCCAGATCACCGGCGTCACCAAAAACGCCATCTGCATCACGCTCGCCACGATCGGTGGAATATCCCTGAACCGCGCGCATAAAACGCCAAGCAGCACGGAGATCGCGAGCGAATCGATCACCCACACCAGCATCGCCGGCAGCGCGGCCAGCGCCACCACCGGGTCCGGGAACTGCCACATCACCAGGTCGACCGCGACGATCACCACTAAATTATGCGCCAGCACCATCAGGTTGCGCAGCACGATCCGCGCCGCATAGAGGGTGAACGGCATCCGCACGGAGCGGATCATGCCCTCCGATGCCACATAGCCATTGCAGGCATCCGTCACGAGCGCGGATTGGTAGCCCCACAGCACCTGCGATATCGCGAGGAAGGGCAAATAGTCGCGCATTTCGATGTGGAACAGGGTGGAATAGATCCCGCCCATCGCCGCCACCGTCAGCCCCGTTGACAGAGTCAGCCAAAAAGGGCCCAGCACCGACCCGCGATAGCGGATTTTGATATCGAGCGCCGACAGCGTCCAGCACAGCCGCCACAGCGACACCGCCTCACGCACATCGCGCAGCGCCGTTTCCTGGCGCGCACCAAATGTGCTACCCGGCATGATCTCCAATGTCTGTGCGCCACGCATCCGCGGCCTGAGAGAGTCCATCATTCCTCCGCGAACTACCTGATTCACCCCGGCACGGCAACCGCGCCGGATCATCACGCCTGGTCTGGCCCGCTGCCCGAGCCCGATGTTTTCTGCCGAACCGCCAAAAAACAGGAATCAGGCGCTCAAACAAAGCGTTGGAGCGGAATGAATGCGCCCATCGGACGGCATTCCGATCTAGACCCCGGGGGCCGCGCGCTGCAACCGTGTCCGCGCGCCCCGCGTCAGCACCACACGTTCGCCAGGCCGGAATGCGTCCTCGTTGGTTTGCACCACGGATATCGCCTGCCCATTATCCTCGCGGATGATGAATTCCACAGCAGACCCGGTGTTGGCCGAGGCCTCGATCGCACTGCCCGCCATGCCGCCGATAATCGCACCGGCGATGACGCCGACAATCCCTGCCCGCGCATCGCCCCGCCCCAGCAGGCTGCCGGTCGTGGCACCCACGGCCGCCCCTCCCATGGTGCCGATGCCACTCGGTTGGCCGTGGATCTCGACAGTGCGCATCGAAACGATCACGCCGTAGCTCAGGTTGGCCGTCCGCCCGATATCGTGAGAGGAATAGGTCGAGTTGGTGTTGACCGGTGCACAGGCGGCCAGGCCGCAAACCAGGCTCGCTGCCAGCAAGGACGGAAGTGCGCGCATCGGAATTCTCCTCGGACTCATCGCTCGGTCAGGCAATCTAGCACAATCATATCCGAAAAGCATGGATCCGTGCCGAACGGCGCTTAAATTGATCGTAATCTTGCCATGATCCTGGTGTTGGTTTAAGGCGTTAGCGGCGCTTGCTATGCTTTACGATCAGGAAAGCGCGGCAACCACATATAGCGACGGCCGCACGGCCGCCGTGTCCTTGCGGCATTCCACCAGCCGCGCCACGACGGAGGCCTGCGCGCATGTCCGCCCGACCGATTTTCGCTGTTTTGTCGCGATTGCTGATTGGCGCCGTTGCCCTGAGCGCGCTGGCCGCCTGCTCCGCGCACCGCGCGGCCAGCCCGGTGCAGGACGCCTCCAGTGCCGTCGTCCGCGCCAAACGCAGCTACGCCGCCCCCGGCCCGGCCAATGACCCCTGGGGTCCCTATATCGTCGAAGCCGCCGGCAAATATGATGTGCCGGAGAAATGGGTGCGCGAAGTGATGCGCCAGGAATCCGGCGGCCGGCTCTACGAAAACGGCACCCTGATCACCTCTCATGCCGGCGCCATGGGGCTCATGCAGGTCATGCCCGCCACCTTCGATGAACTCCGCGTCCGCTACGGCCTTGGCGATGACCCCTACGATCCGCATGACAACATCATGGCCGGGACCGCTTATCTCCGCGAAATGTATGACGTCTACGGCTCCCCCGGCTTCCTTGCCGCATACAACGCCGGCCCTGGCCGTCTCGAGGATTACCTGGTCCGCCGCCGCGGCCTGCCCGACGAAACCCGCCGCTACGTCGCCCGCGTCGGTGCCGCCATCGGCGACACCAAACCGGAACGCATCGCCGGCGCGTCGCAATTCGCGCAACTGCCGATCAACATCCCGCCCGGCCCGCGTAACCCCCGCTCTGCGCCTGCCCAAGCCCCCGTCGCCCTTGCCGACAATCTCGGCGTCAGCCGCGCCACCGTTGCCCGCGTGCCGGTCCAGTCGGCCGAGTTGCCGCTCCCGCCGGCCCCGACCGCGGCGCCCGCCATCATCGCCGCCAACCCGGCACCCACCGCCCCGCCCGCGCGCAGCGGCGGTTTCCGCATCGTGGCGCCGGCAATGGCCGAAACAATGCCGCTACCCGAGAACGGCCCCCGCACCGGAACCTGGGCAATCCAGGTCGGCGCCTTCGCCAAGGAAGGCCAGGCCCGCACCGCCGCCGAAGCCGCCAGGCGCCATGCGTCCGACCAGCTTGCCGAGGCCCGCCCCGCGATCGGCCAGGTCAAGCAATCCAATACCACTCTCTACCGCGCCCGCCTGACCGGCCTGTCCCGTGAAAGCGCGACGTCGGCCTGCGAACAACTCGCCAAATCGCGCACCAACTGCATCATCCTCTCGCCTGACGCCCAATCCTGAGACCCGCCGGGCACGTCCGACGCCATCTTCGCCCGCACTGCCAAACGTGACGAAACCGCGATAGAGCCTGACGACGTTTGGCGCACCCGGCAAAGTCGCGGCACGCGCCATCATGGGGCTTGCCATCAAGGGGTTCGCGCCGTCCACGCTGCCCAAACCTGTCTTGTCCCGGTCTTGTCCTATCCGGCTCCTGGCTTGCCGAGCACCGCCGCGTCGTGCTCGCCCAGGCCGGGCGCGACGCCCAGCACCGGCGGGCGCGCCCCGTCGAAGCTGAGCGGCAAGCCCACGGTGCGAAAACTCCCGTCCGGACTGGCCGTCAGCATCCCCATCGCCGCGGTCTGCGGATGCGCCACCACTTGATCGAGCGTCTGCACCGGCCCTGCCGGAACCCCGACTGCCTGCAATTTCTGCATCCATGCCGCCACGCTGTCGGAGGCGAACGTCGCCGACAATTGGGCAATCAATGCCTCCCGATGTTCCACGCGCCCCGCATTGAGCCTGTAGCGCGGGTCCTCCGCCAGATCCGCGCGCCCCAGCGCCCCACACAGCCGCTGGAACAGACCATCATTGCCCGAGGCGACCATGATGTAGCCGTCCGTTGTCTCATACGCCTGATACGGCACGATCTCCTTCACCCCTGACCCCGCCCGCGCCGGCAACTGGCCTGACGCCAGATACGACGCAAGAGGGATCGACATCCACGCGCAGGATGTCTCGAACAGCGAGGTATCCACCACGCCGCCCATGCCCGTGGACAGCCGCTCGATATGCGCCGCCATGATCCCGATCGCCGACCACATCCCGGTCGCAAGATCCATGATCGACACCGAAACCCGCACCGGCGGCCGCCCGTCCTCGCCCAGCATCGACATCAATCCACCGAACGCCTGCATCAGCGGATCATACCCCGGCAGGTCCTTCAGAGGCCCCCGATTGCCGAATGCCCCGAGATTGCAATAGATCAGCGACGGCTTGATCGCCAGCAACGCCGCCGGCCCGAGACCCAGCTTGTCAAGCGCGCCTGGCTTGAGATTGTGGATCACCACGTCGATCTCGCTTTGGATCAATGCCAGGATCTTCTCGCGCTGCGACGGGTTCTTCAGATCCGCCGTGATCCCCTGCTTGCCGCGGTTCATCGCCTGAAAAATCGTCGCCGTTCCCGCCGAAAACGGCGGCCCCCAGCCCCGCGCGTAATCGCCCGCGCCCGGATTCTCCAGCTTGATCACCTCGGCGCCCATGCCGCCCAGGATCATGGCTGCATAAGGGGCCGCAATGCTGTGACCGATTTCAAGGATTTTCAATCCCTTAAGCGGGGTCGGGGTGGTCATTCCTGGCGTCCTCCGGATGGCGTTGACCGCAGATACGCCGGGTGGGAATGAAAGCCAACCGAGGGAGGCCGCAATGGATGACATGACAATGGTGCCGGTGGGCGTCGATTACCCGGAACTGCGCGAGGCCGTGCAGAAAATCTGCTCGAAATATCCGGGCGAGTACTGGCGTGGGCTTGAGGAAATCGAGGCCTACCCCACCGCATTCGTCACCGAACTCACCGAGGCCGGCTTCCTCGCCAGCCTGATCCCCGAGGAATACGGCGGCACCGGCCTGCCGCTGCGCGCCGCCGCCGTCATCCTTGAGGAGATCAACGCCTCCGGCTGCACCGCAAGCCAGGGCCACGCCCAGATGTACATCATGGGCACCCTCCTGCGGCACGGTTCAGAAGCCCAAAAGCAGGAATACCTGCCGCAAATCGCCTCCGGCAAACTCCGCCTCCAGGCCTTCGGCGTCACCGAACCCACCTCCGGCACCGACACCACGGCCCTGCGCACCCGCGCCGTGCGCGATGGCGATGACTACATCATCAACGGCCAGAAGGTCTGGACCTCGCGCGCCCTCTACTCCGACCTCCTCCTCCTCCTCGCCCGCACAACGCCGCTCGATCAGGTCACCCGCAAAGCCGACGGCCTGTCGGTCTTTCTGATCGATATCCGCAAAGCCCGCGGCAACGGCCTCGAAATCCGGCCGATCAAGGCCATGATCAATCACAACACCACCGAACTTTTCTTCGACAACCTGCGCATTCCGGCCTCCAGCCTCATCGGCCAGGAAGGCAAGGGTTTCCGCTACATCCTTGACGGCATGAACGCCGAACGCATCCTCGTCGCCTCCGAATGCATCGGCGACGGCAAATGGTTCGTCAAGAAAGCCACCCAATACGCCTGCGACCGCCAGGTCTTCGGCCGCCCCATCGGGCAGAATCAGGGCATCCAGTTCCCCATCGCGCGCGCCTGGGCCGAGCTTGAAGCCGCCGACATGATCTGCCGCCGCGCCGCCGCCCTCTTTCAGGACGGCAAGGACTGCGGCGCCGACGCCAACATCGCCAAAATGCTGGCCTCCGAAGCCACCTGGAAAGCCGCCGAAGCCACCATGCAAACCTTCGGCGGCTTCAGCTACGCCAAGGAATACGACATCGAACGCAAATGGCGCGAAGCCCGGATCTACCAGATCGCGCCGATCTCGACGAACCTCATCCTGTCCTATGTCGGGCAGCACGTGCTGGGGATGCCGCGGAGTTTTTAGGCAGGCAAGGCAAGCGCTGCTTTTTTGAAAAAACGAAGCAAAAAACGATCAACTATTCGGCGGCCTGCTGGGCGATGGCAGGCGGGGACCAGAGGGCGGCGATAGGGGAGGGATTGGCCAATCCATCCAGCCCCTCGATCGCCGCCATCAGCGCCCGCGCCTGCGTCTTGCCCAGAATCGGCACCGTCAAGGCCAGAAACTTGTCGGCCAACCGCCGCCCCTGCGCCGCCACATCCGGTGCCGGAATCCCGGAATCATGCGCCGCATGCAGCGTCGTCTGATCCTTCAGCCGCACATCGAGTTCCGCCTTCGTATGCGGCCACCCCTGCTGGAAATCGATCACCACCCGATCCCGCAATGCCATCAACGCCGGATCATTCGCCGTCTCCGCGCTGAACGATCCAAGACTGTCCGTCGCGACCCCAGCCAACGCCATCGCCGTCGTCAGGCGATGACTGAACTTTGCCTCAAGCCCCGTCGTCGGCGAGAGGATGTTGCAAATCCGATCCGTCGTCTGATCCACCCGCAAAATGATCGCGGCGATATCCTCGACCGCCACATTATGCAGCGTTTTCAGATGCTTGGCCGTCTCGATCGGCGCGTGCGTCAGATAGCAGGCCGCATGGTATTTGAACAGGTTGGCCCGCAGATGCCACCCCGCCTCCGGCTCCGCCAGCGCCCGCTCGGGATGGAAATCCGGACTATGCGTGGCCGCGAACCCCTGCTTGCACTCGATCGCATCCGGCCGCGCCGTGAACCCCCGGGCTGCGAGACGCGCGGCCAACAGCCCCGCCTCCGCCGCCCGGCCGGCATGCAACGGCTTGCACATCGTCCCGAACAAGGACTTCAACCCCGCCGCCTCGGTGGCTGCAATACCGAGCGCATGGACCGTTTGCGTCTCATCAAGCCCCATCAGATGCGCACACGCTGCCGCCGCGCCGAACGTCCCGATCGTGCCGGTGGCGTGAAAGCCCATCCCGTCATAATGCCCCGGCGACAGCGCCCGTCCGAGCCGGCATGCCAACTCGTACCCCGCCGTGAAGGCTGCGATGATCGCGCGCCCGTCGCTGCCCCGCTCCTCCGCCAAGGCCAGCACCGCCGGAAAAATCGCCACCGACGGATGCCCCGGCATCGACATGTTGACATCGTCATAGTCGAGCGCATGCCCAACCGTGCCATGCAGCAGCGCCGCCGAACGCGCCGGCAGCCGCAGCCCGAGCCCCGGCACCCCCGCCACCGCGGCCCCGCCCTGCTCGGCCAGCTCCGCCGCCAGAATGCGCACCAACGCGTCATCCGCCCCGGCAATCGCCACGCCGATGACATCCAGCAGACACTGCCGCGCCAATGCCCGGATTTCCTCAGGGATCGTCTCGTAGCTGACGGCGCGGCTGAGCCGCGCGAGTTCCACTTGCAGGCCCATCGCTCAGCGTCCTTTGAAAACGGGTTTACGCTTTTCGTTGAAGGCGTTGATCCCCTCGCGGCGATCCTCGGTGGGCACCATGCGGTTATACACCTCGATCTCGAACATCAGCGCGCTCGCCAGATCCATCTGCCCCCCGAAGTTCACGCTGTGCTTGATCTGCCGGGTCGAAATCGGCGCGTTGTTGGCGATCCGCACCGCGGTGGCCAGCGTCTCCTCCATCAATGTCTCCGCCGGACACACCCGATTGACGAGGCCCCAGGCCAAGGCCTGTTCGGCTGTAAACGGCAGACCGGTCAGCAGGATTTCCTTCGCCCGCCGCGCCCCGATCGCCCGCGGCAGCGTCTGCGTGCCGCCTGCGCCGGGCATGATGCCGAGGGTCACTTCGGTGAGCGCGAACCGGGCATGCGGCGCTGCATAGGCAAAATCGCAGTTCAGCACCATCTCGAGCCCGCCCGCATAGGCCGCCCCATTGATCGCCGCGATCACCGGGATCGGGCACGCCTGCATTGCGCGCACCTTGCGCTCGAATATGAGATGCTGGTCCTGCCACTGCTGGTCCGTCATGCCGTGGCGCTGCTTGAGGTCCCCGCCGGCGCAAAATGCCCTTTGCCCAGCGCCCGTCAGGATCACGCAGCGAAACGCCGCCGGATCGGCTGCAAGCCCGTCGAACACGTCATGCATGTCGAGCCCCATCTGCGTATTCATCGCATTCGCCACATCCGGGCGGTTCAGCGTGATTTGCAGGACATGCTCGGCAGGCGAGGTGAGCGCGAGGGTTTCGGTATCACGAAGTTCAAGTGACATCTTGGCGGTTTCCGGCGGGTTGCTTTCCAGCAGCGTATCGGGGGGGCGGGAAGGCGGCAAGCGGGGCGCGCTTTGCCGTCGCCGCACCATCGGGCACAGTGATGCAACACGACGTTCAGGAACGCATGGATGCACCACATCGAATTCTCGCCGGAGGCCACGCCGCCGCTCACCGGCCTGCGGGTGATCGACCTCTCCCGGCTCGTCGCCGGCAATATGGTCTCGCTGCAACTGGCCGATCACGGCGCCGAGGTTATCAAGATCGAAGACCCCATCAAAGGCGATCCGCTCCGCGCCTGGCGGGTCGCGGGTGTTTCGGTTCATTGGAAAGTCTATGCCCGCAACAAGAAAAGCTTTGCCATCTCGCTCCGCGATCCCGAATGTCTTGCTCTCCTCGGCGCCCTTATCGCCACCGCCGACGTGCTGATCGAAAACTTCCGCCCCGGCACCCTCGAAGCCATGGGCTTTGCGCCTGATACGCTTTGGCGCAGCAACCCCAAGCTGATCGTGCTGCGCGTCTCCGGCTTTGGCCAGGACGGCCCCTACGCCGAACGCCCCGGTTTCGGCTCGCTGATCGAAGGCATGAGCGGTTTCGCGTCGATGAACGGCTTTGCCGACCGCGAGCCTGTCCTGCCGCCTTTGGCCTTGGCTGACATGGTGGCCGGCCTCTACGGCGCTTTCGCGGTGATGATCGCGCGACGCGAGGTGGAAAAAGGGGGCAAGGGCCAGGTGATCGACCTGCCGTTGCTCGATCCCATGATATCGATCCTCGGCCCCCAGGCCGCCTCGTTCCACTTGTCGGGCAAACCCCCTGTGCGAAGCGGCAGCCGCTCCGGCACCACCAGCCCGCGCAACGTCTTTTGCACGCGGGACGGACGCTGGATCGCGATTTCGGCGTCGATCCAGACCATGGCCGAACGCCTGCTGCGCGTCGTCGGCCGGCCCGACATGATCACTGACCCGCGCTTCGCCACCAACACCGCCCGCGTCGCCAATGTCGAGGAGACCGAAAAACCCGTCGCGGCCTTCATCGCCGCGCGAGACCTCGATGAGGTGATGGCTCTGTTCGCGCGCGAGGAAATCACCGCCGCGCCGATCTATGACATCGACCAGTTGATCACCGACCCTCATGTCGTCGCCCGCGACGTTCTGGTCAGCGTTCCGGATGCCGAAACCGGGAGGCTCCCCATGCACAACGTCGTTCCCCGCCTGAGCGCGACGCCCGGTGCGCTGCGCTCGGCCGCGCCGGAACTGGGGGAACAAAGCCGCGCCCTGCTTGCCGAACTCGGTGTCGATCAGGCCCGCATCGAGGCCCTCATCGCCCGCAAAGCCGTCGTCGGATAGAGGGTCCATCAGGCTTCGGTCTCAAGATAGCGCAGCAGCGCCAGGATGCTCGCCTCCAACGCAGCCGCGGTCAGGTCGTGCCCGCTCCCGTGGCAATCCCCGACGATGAGTCCATCCGGCAGCAGATGGATCGCGCCATGCGCAAAGCGGATCCGTGCCGGCGGAATGCCGCAGGCGCTGAGCACCGCCGCATGGGCCAGCGCCCCGAGCGCCAGCACGCCGCGCAGATTGGGCAATGTTGCCAACTCACCCGCCAGATACTGGTTGCAGGTGCGGACCTCCGCCGGGTCAGGCATTTGGTCCGGTGGCGCGCATCGCACGGCGAAGGTCACCCGCGTGTCCGACAGCGGCGGGGGGGAGGCCGCGTTGCCGGGATGCAGCGCCAGGCCGAGCCTGTACAGCGCCGGGTAGAGGAGCCGGCTCGTGCCGCCTTCATCGCATTGCGGATCCGGCGCATGCCCCACGATCAGAACACGGGCCGAGACCGGCCCATGGCTGGCGATCGGGCCATGGCCGGCACCCTTGGCGCGATGGGCGCAGAGCCGCGGACAGAGCGCACAATCATGCGATGGGGCGGCGGGGGCAAAACTGTCATGCATCGGTCTGTCCATCCGACGCAGGCTAGACCTGAATGATTAACGCCCGGTTTCCAGGCCGCCGTATTTCAGGGCATATCCGACAAATCGAGCATATCGGGGTCCGACGCTGTCGACCGTCCACCCGGTCGCGCCGGCCGCGGGTCCATTTGCCTGCGCGTGAACTCGGGCGCGATATCCGACAACTCCACGAACTGGTCGGCCTGCCGGCGCAACTCATCGGCGACCATCGGCGGCGATGTGCGGATCGATGACACCACTGAAACCCGGACCCCCCGACGCTGCACAGCCTCCACCAACCGGCGGAAATCGCTGTCGCCGCTGAACAGCACGGCGTGATCGATCTTGTCCGCCAGTTCCAACATGTCGACCGCCAACTCGATGTCCATATTGCCCTTCACCCGCCGCCGCCCCAGCGCGTCCGTGAACTCCTTGGCGGGCTTCGTCACCAGCGAAAACCCGTTATAGGCAAGCCAGTCCGTCAAGGGTTTGAGGGGCGAGTATTCCTCGGTTTCGAGCACGGCCGAGTAGTAGTACGCCCGGACGACATGGGTCTTGCGGCGGAAAAAATCCAGCAGATTGCGGTAGTCAACATCGAAACCGAGGTTGCGGGATGCCGAATACAGATTCGCGCCATCGATAAACAGGGCAACACGCTCGGTCGGCAGAAAATGCATCGTTCAGAAACCTTTATTAGCGGATAAACTGAGGGAACCGGCCTGTCTCAAAAAACGCGAGGCGGCACCCCGGGGTAGAGGTCGCAATTCGACCACGGGCGAGATATTGTCAAGATTGTGAAAGTTTCAACCATTTGGATTTTTGTTCAGGTGACGCGGCGATGATCCTGGTTGCGATTGGCGCCAACCTGCCAGACCGCGCCGGGGCGTTGCCGCTGGTGACCTGCCGCGCCGGTGTGGAGGCCTTGCGGAGCCTCCCAGGCCTGCGCGTCACCGCCGTCTCGCCCTGGTATCGCACCGCCCCCGTCCCGGCCTCCGCCCAGCCTGATTTCTGCAACGGCATGGCCCGTCTTGAAGGGGATTGCGCGCCCGAATGGCTGCTTGACCACCTCCATGCCATCGAAGCCCGAGCGGGACGTGTCCGCAGCGTCGCCAACGCCGCCCGTGTCCTTGATCTTGACCTGATCGACTGCAACGACGCCCTGCGCGACGGCCCGCTCATCCTGCCGCACCCGCGCGCCCACCAGCGCGGCTTCGTCTTGCTGCCGCTTCGTGATGTTGCACCGGACTGGATTCATCCCCGCCTCGGGCTTGGCCCCGCGGCCTTGCTGGCCGGATTGCCGTAAGGCAATGCTGACATGCGGTGTGGTGCAGCAATCGCCTTGCTTTTACCGGGGTTGAGGATTAATTGGCCAGTTCGGATTTTTGACAAGCGGAGTGTGAGTGCATGGCGCGCGTGACCGTCGAGGATTGCGTCGAGAAGATTCCCAACCGCTTCGAGCTGGTTCTGCTGGCGGCCCAGCGGGCGCGCAACCTCGCGCGCGGCGAGGAATTGACCGTCGAACGCGACAACGACAAAAATCCCGTCGTCGCCCTGCGCGAAATCGCCGAGGAGACGATCGCGCTCGACAAGCTTGAGCATGACCTGATCAAGTCCCTCTCGCGCGCCCCCGAGCCGGAGCCTGCCGACGAAGAGGTGATGGACCTCATCCCGACCGACCAGAACATTTTTGGTCTCCAGGACATCTCTGCCGAGGAGGAAAGTGCTGCCCTCCCCGTCGAGGCCGAGGAATTTTCCCCCGACGATCTGGAAGCTGCCATCGAGGCGGAACTTGGCGGCCGTCGCCGCTAAGGCCCAGCCATGACCCACGGCGCACCGGAGTTCTGGCGCGCCGTGCGGCTATGCGGACCTGATGGGCCCGCTGCCCCTCCGCTCCTGAAGGACAGCCCGGCCAAATCGCTGCTCGAATCCGTCCGGCGCTACAATCCGGACAGCGACATCGCCATGCTGCAAGCGGCCTACGATATCGCCGAGGCCGCCCACGAAGGCCAGAAGCGCGAAAACGGCGACCCCTACATCACCCATCCTCTCGCGGTCGCCGAGAACCTCGCGCGCTACCGCCTCGATGACGCCACCCTCGCCACCGCCCTGCTGCACGATGTGCTGGAGGACACCAAATTCACCCGTGCCGAAATGGAACGCCGCTTCGGCGCTGAAATCGCAGCCCTGGTGGACGGTGTCACCAAGCTAACCCGCCTCGAACTGCAATCCGACCGCAACAAGCAGGCCGAGAACTTCGGCAAGCTGGTCCTGGCCATGAGCAAGGACATCCGCGTCCTGCTTGTCAAACTGGCGGACCGGTTGCACAACATGCGCACGCTGCACTTCGTCGTGAAGGACGAAAAGCGCAAGCGCGTCGCCGGCGAAACCATGGAGATCTATGCCCCGCTCGCCGAGCGCATCGGCATGGACATGATCAAGAACGAGCTGCAAACCCTCGCCTTCGCGCAGCTTGACCCCGAGGCCTATGAAAGCATCCTCGCCCGCCTCAACTTCCTGCGCGGCCAGGGCCAGGATGTCATCGAGGAAGTCCGCGGCGAGCTCTTCCGCATCTGCGCCGATCAAGCCGTGCCGGTCGCGGAAGTCACCGGCCGGGAAAAATCGCCCTACTCGATCTGGGAGAAGATGCAGCGCCGCAATGTCCAGTTCGAGCAGCTCTCCGACATCATGGCCTTCCGCATCGTGCTGCCCAGCCGCGAGGCCTGCTACGCCGCCCTCGGCGCCGTGCACAACGCCTACCCCGTGATCGCCGGCCGCTTCAAGGACTACATCTCCACCCCCAAGGCCAACGGCTATCAAAGCCTGCACACCGGCGTGACATTGCGCGAGCCGCGCAACCAGAAGATCGAGGTCCAAATCCGCACCGCCGAAATGCACGATGTCGCCGAAAACGGCGTTGCCGCGCATTGGGCCTACAAGCAGGGCGGCGCCGCGGCGCGCGAAGCCGCCCAGTTCGCCTGGGTGCAGGACCTCAAGGAAATCCTCGAGAACTCCTCGATGGAGGAATTCCTCGTCAACACCAAGCTGGCGCTCTACCAGGATCAGGTCTTCTGCTTCACGCCCAAAGGCCGCCTGATCCAGCTGCCCCGCGGCTCCACCCCGGTCGATTTCGCCTACGCCGTGCACAGCCAGGTCGGTGACACCTGCGTGGGCGCCAAAATCAATGGCCGTCTGCTCCCGCTGCGCCACGAACTGCAGAACGGCGACCAGGTCGAAATCATGACCTCGCGCGGCGGCACGCCAAGCCCGCAATGGGAACGCTTCGTCGTCACCGGCAAGGCCCGCGCCCGCGTGCGCCGCTTCGTGCAGGCCCAGCAGCGCGAGCAGAGCCGCGACCAGGGCCGCTCCGCCCTCGCCAAGGCCTTCCGCCAGGACGGGCTCGACGGCTCCGAGAAAATCCTCGATCCCATTCTGAAAGCCCTGAAACAGGCCAATCTCGACGATCTCTACGTCGCCGTCGGCAATGGCAACCTCAGCGCCAAGGATGTCGTCACCGCCGCCTACCCCGAATTGCGCCAATCCGCCCGCACGCCGCGCATGATGATGCCCCTGCCGGCCCGCGGCCGTCCCTCCGGCCCATCCGGCATGCCCATCACCGGCCTCGTTCCCGGCATGGCCATCCACTACGCCGGCTGCTGCCACCCCGTCCCCGGTGACCACATCGTCGGCATCGTCGCCACCGGCAAGGGCGTCACCGTCCATACGCGGGACTGCCCGACCCTCGAAAGCTTCTCCGCCACCCCCGAACGCTTCATCGACATCGACTGGGACCTCGCAGCCCTCCCCGACCGCGCCGGCAAAGGCGAAGGCTATACCGGGCGGATCAGCGTCATCGCCGAAAACAGCTCCAAATCCATCGCCAGCGTCACCAACGCCATCGCCAAGCAGGACGGCGACGTCGTCAACCTGCGCATCGTTCACCGGGCCGCCGATTTCTGCGAAATGGCCGTCGATGTCGAAGTGCGGGACCTGCGCCAGCTCATCAACGTCATCGCCTCGCTGCGCGCCGCCCCGGGCGTGCATCAGGTCGACCGGGCCCGCGGCTGATGATCCTCGGCATCGGCTCGGATCTGTGCGACATCCGCCGCATCGAGCGCGCGCTCGAGCGCTTCGGCCGCCGCTTTGCCGAACGCATCTTCTCCGCGGGCGAAATCGCCAAGGCCGAACGCCGCCAGGGCCAGAGCCGCGCCGGCACCTACGCCAAGCGCTTCGCCGCCAAGGAAGCCTGCGCCAAGGCCCTCGGCACCGGTTTTGCCCGGGGCGTCTTCATGTCCGACCTCGAAGTCGTCACCCGCAAGGGCGGCCAGCCCGTCATGTCCCTCACCGGCGGCGCCGCCTCGCGCCTTGCCGCCCTCGTCCCCCCCGGCATGTCCGGCCGCATCGACCTCACCTTGACCGACGAATACCCCTACGCCTTCGCCCAGGTGATCATCTCCGCCGTACCAGCGATGGAGACTCCCCAAAGCAGGATGGCTGCGCCTCTCTGAAGGCCTCCTGCTTCAGAATCCTGCGGGTTTGCTTGACACCAAGCGGGGGTTGGCGTTCAACCCGCGCTCACTCCGTCCGGATGCCGGTCCTCCATGTCGCGCCAACCCTCTACCCTCACCGAAAACATCAAGACAATCCTCTATGCCGGCCTGATCGCCGTCGGCATCCGCACCGTCGCCTTCGAGCCGTTCAACATCCCGTCAGGCTCGATGATCCCGACCCTGCTGATCGGCGACTACCTGTTCGTCTCCAAATACAGCTACGGCTACTCGCGCTATTCCATGCCGCTGGCGCCGCCTTTGTTCTCCGGCCGCCTGTTCGGCCGCCTCCCCGCGCGCGGCGACGTCGCCGTCTTCAAACTCCCGCGCGACAACGCGACCGACTACATCAAGCGCATCGTCGGCCTGCCCGGCGATCGCGTGCAGATGAAGGGCGCCCAACTCTACATCAACGGCAAAATCGTCCCGCGCGCCGCCGCCGGTCAGTTCATGTCCGACAGCGACGGCCCGCGCATGCTGATGAAGCGCTACATCGAAACCCTGCCCCCGGCCAAGGACGGCGACGCCCCGCGCGCCCATGACATCCTCAAGGCCTCCGACAACGAACAACTCGACAACACCGATGAGTTCCGTGTCCCCGAAGGCCACGTCTTCGCGATGGGCGACAACCGCGACAACAGCCTCGACAGCCGCGTGCTCAATGCGGTCGGCTTCATCCCGGTCGATAATTTGGTCGGCCGCGCCGAATTCATCTTCTTCTCCGTCAACGCCACCGCGCCGTGGTGGGAGATCTGGGAATGGCCGTTCGAAATTCGCTGGAACCGCCTGTTCAAGGGAATCACCTGACGGTGTCCGCGCCCGCCCCGGCGCCAACGGCCCTGGGCCGCGCCGCCGAGGAGGCCGCCGCCGAGGCCCTGCTCGGGCATCGCTTCACGCGGATCGAACTGCTGCGCGAAGCCCTCACCCACCGCTCCGCCGCCCCCGCCCATCCCGGCGGCCGCGGCGCGGGCGCCAAGGGTGCGGGCTCCAACGAACGTCTTGAATTCGTGGGCGACCGCGTGCTCGGCCTGATGATCGCCGAGTGGCTTGCCGAGCGCTATGCCCGCGAGCAGGAGGGCCAGCTCGGCCCGCGCCTCGCCGTCCTGGTCTCGCAACCCGTCCTCGCCGACATCGCCGAGCAGATCGGCCTGCCCGCCGTCCTCGCGGTGGCCGAGGGCGAGTCCAAAGCCGGCGTCCGCCGCCGCGCCACCGTCCTGGCCGATGCCGTCGAGGCCGCGATCGGCGCGCTCTACATGGATGGCGGCATCGAAGCCGCCCGCGGCTTCGTCCGCCGCGCCTGGGGCGCCGCCATGACCGGCCAGGCCGCGCCGCCGAAGGACGCCAAGACCGCGCTGCAGGAATGGGCCCAGGGCCGCGGCCACCCGCTGCCCGACTATCTCGTGGCCTCCCGCGAAGGCCCCCCGCACGCACCCGTATTCGTGATATCTGTTACCATCGCCGGCCGCACCGGTACCGGCACCGCCGGCACCAAAAGGGCGGCCGAAACCGAGGCCGCGACCGACCTCCTCGCAAGGCTGAAATGAACACCCTCCAAACCCGCTGCGGCTTCACCGCCATCGTTGGCGCCCCGAACGCCGGAAAATCCACCCTGCTCAACCGCCTCGTCGGCGCCAAGCTCTCCATCGTCTCGCCCAAGGCGCAGACCACCCGCGCCCGCGTGCTCGGCATCCTGATGCACAACACCACCCAGGTGCTGCTCGTCGACACGCCCGGCATCTTCAAGCCCAAGCGCCGGCTCGACCGCGCCATGGTCGCCGCCGCCTGGACCGGCGCGGACGACGCCGACCTCGTCCTCCTGCTCATCGATTCCAAGGCCGGCATCACCGAACAGGTCAAGGAGATCGCAACCCGCGTCGGTGAAAGCAAGCGCCGCGCCTGGCTCGTCCTCAACAAATGTGACCTCGTCACCCCCGGCGCCCTGCTCCCCCTCGTCGCCCGCCTCAACGAGATCGCCGCCTTCGAGGAAACCTACATGGTCAGCGCCTCGACCGGCGACGGCCTGCAAGCCTTTCTCGACGCCATCGCCGCCGCCATGCCCACCGGCCCCTACCTCTACCCCGAGGACGACCTGACCGACGTGCCGGATCGCCTGCTTGCCGCCGAAATCGTGCGCGAACAGATTTTCCTGCAAACCCACGATGAAATCCCTTACGGCACCACGGTCGAAACCGAGAGCTTCAAGGAAAAAAAAGACGGCTCGGTCCGCATCGAAGCCACCGTCTACGTCGCCCGCGCCGGCCACAAAGCCATCCTGATCGGCCAGAAGGGGACCCGCATCCGCGAAATCGGCGCCAAGGCCCGGGCCCAACTCGCCGGCCTGCTCGACCGCCAGGTGCATCTCTTCCTCAACGTCAAGGAACGCGCCGGCTGGGACGAGGAGGGCGCCCGCCTGCGCGCCATCGGCCTGCAGGACCCTCCTGCCTGAGAACCCCCGCGCGGCATCACACGCGCCTCCCTTGCGGCCCGCCTGCTCCCCCGGTATATCCCGCCCCTTGCCCGGCCGGTCGGATCGGCGGGGTCAGTCAAGCAAGGTATGCCATGAAGCCCGGAATTCACCCCGAGTACCACGAAATCAACGTCATCATGACGGATGGGACAGCGTTCAAGACCCGCTCCTGCTCCGGCAAGGCCGGCGACACGCTGCGTCTTGACATCGACCCGAAGTCCCACCCGGCCTGGACCGGCGTGCAGCGCATGATGGACACCGGCGGACAGGTCGCCAAATTCAACAAGAAATTCGCCGGCATCGGCATCCGCAAAACCGACACGGTGGAGTAACCCGCGCGACCGCCTCTTTGCGGTCGTCGCGCTCTACCCCGCGCGACCGCCTCTTGGCGGTCGTCGCGTTCTAACCCGCGCGACCGCCTCTTTGCGGTCGTCGCGTTCTACCCCGCGCGACCGCCCCTTGGCGGTCGTCGCACTCAGCCTACGAGAACGAGCACCACGCCCGCCACCGTCACGGCGACACCGCCCAGCAGGCGGGCGTGGATGCGCTCATCGCGCAGCATCAGCGCGCTCAATCCCAGCGTGAACAGCGGATACGTCGCCACCAGCGGCGCCACCACACTCACCGCGCCGCGCGCCAGCGCCGCATACATCAGCATTACCGCAGCCGCGTTGCACACCCCCACCAGCATGAACATCCCATGCTCCCGCCACGGCACCGGCGCCACTTTCCGCACCGCCCGCAGCGTCAGAATCACCGCGCTCGACACCGTATACCCCACCAGGGATGCCGCGAACGCGCTCGGCCACAACGCCAGCCCCGCCTTCACCCCGGTCTGCGTCACGCTGCGGATCACCGCACTCGCCACCGGCAGCACCAGCACCCAGAGCGGCCAATCCCGCCGCCCCGTCCCGCCGCGCAAACTCAACAGCGCCACGCCGAGAATGATCACCACCGCCCC
Source organism: Rhodospirillales bacterium (assembly GCA_947447625.1). Lineage (GTDB taxonomy): Bacteria > Pseudomonadota > Alphaproteobacteria > Acetobacterales > Acetobacteraceae > CAIYPH01. Next base: position 39,623 of record CANFKS010000021.1, read on the forward strand.
CACCCCGCGCCACGCCGTCACCTGCTCGCCCAGGATCAGCGCCGCGAGTCCAAGGGCGAACAGCGGCGTCACATTGCTCAGCGCCCCCGCCAGCGCCGGCCCCATCCGCCGGTTGGTCTCGAACGACAACACTGTCTGCCCGATCGGGAACAACACCCCGCATCCCGCGAATATCGCCGCCGCCATCGGATCGAACCGCCCGACATCCAACGCCACCGGAGCTGCCAGCCACATCAGCACCGTCGCCGTCGGCACCGATGTCGCCGCCGCCGCGATCACCGGGCGCGCCCGCAACCCCAGCCGCGCCAGGATCAACGCCAGCGCCAGAAACCCCGCCGAGCCCAGCGCCAGCCCAACCGCCCCATCCAACACCACCGCCTCAGTCCTCGTCCCGCGCTCCAAGCCGCTCCCGCCCCTCGCTCACCGCCTCATCCGGCCTTGCATCGAAGCGCAGCCGATCCTCCCCCGCCAGGCATAAAAACCGCCGCCCCTTGGCCCGCCCCACCAGCGTCAATCCGGCCTGCCGAGCCAACTCGACCCCCCATGCCGTAAACCCGCTGCGGCTGACCAGGATCGGGATCCGCATCTGCACGCATTTGATCACCATCTCCGACGTCAGCCGCCCCGTCGTGTAGAACAGCTTTCCCTCTGGCCCCGCGCCGTTGAGATGCATCCACCCCGCGATTTTATCGATCGCATTGTGCCGCCCGACATCCTCCATATAAACCAGCGGCCGATCCGCCTCGCACAACACGCAGCCATGGATCGCCCCCGCCGCCAGATACAGGCTCGGCCGCGTGTTGATCTTCCGCGACAGCGCATAGAGCCACGAAGTCCGCAATTCCGCCGCCCGATCCAGCACCACCCCCTCGAAGCGCTCCATCATGTTGCCGAACGCCGTCCCCTGCGCGCAGCCCGACGTCAATGTCCGCCGCCGCAACTTCTCCTCATAATCCGTCTTGCGCGCCGTCCGCACCACGACGAGCTCAAGCACATCGTCATGCTCCACCGCCTCGATCGCATCCTCCGCCAGCAGCATCCCCTGGTTCAGCAGATACCCCACCGCCAGGCATTCCGGCCGATCCCCGATCGTCATCATCGTGACGATCTCCTGGCTGTTCAAAAACACCGTCAACGGCCGCTCGACCGGCACGCGAGACGTCACCCGCGCGCCCATGTGATCGATCCCCGTCACCGCGCGGGTCAAAGCGGGATCATCGGGCTCCGGCGCAACCATAAACTCGTGCATGGCGGTTCCTTCCTCCCTTGTCAGTCCCGCCGCGCCGGCCGAGTGTCAAGCCATACCGGCCGAACAATCGAGGAGCCCTCCCATGACCTGGTCGATTCTGACCCACGATCCCGCCACCGGCGCCTTCGGCCTCGCGGTTTCCACCTGCAACTTCGCCGTCGGCGCCGGCGTGCCGTTCCTGCGCGCGGGCATCGGCGTCTGCGCCTCGCAATCCTTCTCCAACCGCTATCTCGGCCCCCCCACGCTCGACGCCTTGGCCCGCGGCCTCTCGCCCCGCCGCGCGATCGACTCGGTCATCGCGGGTGACGAGGGCAGGGGCCTGCGCCAGATCCACACGCTCGACCGCACGGGCGACAGCGCCGCCTGGACCGGAGAGCACTGCGTCGATTTCTGCGGCTCCGCCGCCGCCCCCGGCGTCAGCGTCGCCGGCAACATGCTCGCCGGCCCCGCCGTCATCGACAACACGCTCGCCACCTACATAAACACCGATGGTCGCCTCGCCGAGCGCATGCTCGCCGCGATGGATGCCGGCCAGGCCGCCGGCGGGGACCGCCGCGGCCGCCAATCCGCCGCCCTTTTCGTCATCACCACCGAGGACTACCCGGACCTCAACATCCGCGTCGACGACCACTCCGACCCCCTCGTCGAACTGCGCCGCCTCCTCGCCATCTGGCAGCGCGACCGCGAACCCGGCCTCGCCAACGCCCCGCGCCGCGCCAACCCCGCCGGACAAACCGACCTCGACGCCATCGACGCGGGCTTCATCGCCGCCGGGTCCCCGCTGCGAACCCGGCGCTGAACCGGGTCACGCCTCGGGCGTCAACAACAAATCGATCGCCGCCGTTTCCGCGGACTCCGTCCCGCCGAGCCCCGCCCCGTCGCGCGGGTCGAAACACGCCCATAACCCGTTCTGCGCCACCAGCGCCCGCGTATCCCCCCGGATACGCCGGGCAGCCGTCTCATAGCCATAGCCCGCAAACCCCTCGGCGATCATCCAGTTGACCACCGGGCAGATCGGCCCCCGCCCATACCGCCGCGGCTCATACCGCGGATCGGCCGGATCGATCGACGGCACCGCATACGCCACCTGCGACACCCACCGGTTCAAAACCCCTTCCAGCACCCCGACCTGCGCCGCACTCGCGCATCCCGCCCATAACGGCAGGAACCCCGCTGACGTCGCCACCTTGATCGGCGCATCCGAAATCAGGTCGCGCGAATAGAAATGCCCATCCGCCGCATCCCACTGCCGCCCGATCGCAGCCCCCATCGGCGCAATCCGCCCGACGATCCGCCCCCGCTCCGCCGCAGTGCCAAAGCGATGCGACAGGGTCAGCAGATCCAACTCCGCCCGATGCAGAATGGCATTCGTCCCGATATCCGCCACCCTGAACGGCGCCTCCGCCGGCGCCCGCTCCAACGGCCCATCCCAGGCCGGCCACTGCGCGCCATCGGTCTCCCATGGATGCAGTGCCGCAACGAGCCCGGTCCCCTGCGGATCGCGCGCCGTGCTCCACCCGTCATGATACCGCACCAGCCCCGGATAGATCGCCGCCAACCGCGCTTCGCAGGCCGCATTCCCCTTCGAGCGATCCCACACCCACCGCGCCGCTGACGCCAGCACCGCCTGGTTCGCCCCCCACATCTCCGGCGCCGGCAAATCAGAATCCGCCGGCGGACGGACCGCGATATGCGGCACTATCGCGTTGTCCCACTGCCGCTTCAGCAGCAGATCGATCTCATCGAACGCGCGCGGCATGTCGAACGTGGCGAACCCCATGGCGACAAACGCCGAACCCCATCGCAACTGCAACGGGTGCGATTGGAGCGGGTGCGACTGCAACGGATGGACCCGCGAATCCCGCACCGGATCGCCGCCGCGGTCATTGGCACGCAGCGTGTCATGTGCCGCCTGGATACGATGTGTCGTCATGCCGGGGTCTCGGTTCTGGTAAGGGCACGCTGTGCCGCAGCACCCATCCAGCGGACCCGATCGGGCCGCAGGCGGAGGTGCAGCGGGGGGGCTGCCGGGGGGAGGAATGTGAGGCTCGCCATCGCGGACGCCGCGCAGCAGAGTCGCTTCGGCCATCTGGGTCAACAGGGCTCGCCGCCACGATCGCTGCCTACGTCAACAACCCCAGCACCGCTTGCGCCGCCGCCGCCGACGGCAGCCCGCCTTGCGGATGCAAATCCTCCACAACCCGCGCGAATGCCGCCCGCTGCGCCGCCGCCGCCGCCGGATCGCTCAGCAACGCCCCGATCTCATCGGCCAGCCGCGCCGGATTGCTGTCCTGCTGGATCAGCTCCGGCACCACCGCCCGCCCCGCCAGAATATTGACGATCGCCGCAAACTTTGTGCGGATCAGCCGCCGCGCAATCATCGCCGTCAGCGGATTGACCCGATACGTCACCACCATCGCGACCCCCGCCAACGCCAGCTCCAGCGTCGATGTCCCCGACTTCGTCAACGCCGCCGCCGCCGCCGCGAACGCATCATGCTTGTCCTCAATCTCCGTCACCACGATCGGCTTCACCGCCCAGCCCGCCGTCGCCGCGATCACCGTCTCCGCCACCGCATCCGCCACCGGCACCACCGCCACCAGGTCGGGAAACCGCGGCCGCAACCGCTCCAGCGTCGCCGCCAGCACCGGCAACAACCGGCTGACCTCGCTGCCCCGGCTCCCCGGCATCACCACCAGCAACCGCGCCCCCGCTGCCACCCCATGCCGCGCCCGGAACCGCGCCCCATCCCCACGATCCGCCCCCGATTCCAACACGGGATGCCCGACAAACACCCCCTCCAACCCATGCCGCGCGAAAAACCCCGGCTCGAACGGCAACAGACACAACAACCGGTCCCACAACCCCGGAAATTTTTTCACCCGCCTTTCGCGCCACGCCCAAACCTGCGGCGCCACATAATGCACCCGCTTCAGCTCGCTCCCCCGCAACAGCCCCAACAGCCGCAACGTGAAGCCGGGACTGTCGATCGTCACCACCACATCCGGCCGCCGCGCCAAAACATCGGCCGCCATCTCATGCAGCCGCGCCCGCAACCGAAACACCTTCGGCAACACCTCCAGCAACCCCATCACCGCCAGTTCCCGCATCGGAAACAGCGGCTCCAACCCAAGCGCCATCATCCGCCGCCCCCCAAGCCCCGCAAACCGCACCCCCGGACGCTGCGCCATCAGCGCCGCCATCAGCCGCGCCCCCAGCACATCGCCGCTCTCCTCCCCCGCCACCAGATAGATCAGCGTCATCCCACCACCACCAGCCGCGCCGGCGGCACCGAAGCGGGCCAACTCCGATGATTGCGCACCTGCCCCCCGTCCCGCACCCCATCAAGCGCCGCCCGCTCCACATCGGCGAACACCCACCCCCCCCGATCCAACGCCCCCCGCGCCAGCACCCCATCCTCCGGAAACCCCCGATCCACCGGCCCGAACACCGCCGCATAGCCGCGATTGACATCCAGCGTCCCACACCACGGCGCCTCCCCCACCGTCGGCGCGATCGCCACAAAACACTGATTCTCCATCGCCCTCGCCGCCGCCGCGATCCGCACCCGATTGAACCCCGCCATCGTATCCGTGCAGGTCGGCCCCAGGATCAGCCAGGCCCCCGCCTCGACCTGCGCCCTGACCAGCGCCGGAAACTCCATATCGAAACACACCGATATTCCAATCACCCCCCAAGGCGTCTCGAACACCGCGGGCGGCGCCCCCGCCACCACCCCCCAGCGCTCATCCTCGAAGCGCGTCATCACATGCTTGTCCTGAAACGCCACCGCCCCATCCGCCGCGATCAAAGGCGCCCGATTGACGATCCGCCCGTCCATCTCCATCGGAAACGTCCCCGGCACCAGCCAAACCCGATGCCGCCGCGCCACCGCCCGCGCCGCCTCGATCGCCGCTCCCGCCAGGCAAACCGCCACCCTCAACTCGCGATCGACATCCGCCACATCCCCCGCCGCCATCTCCAGCGGCGCATACTCCGGCATCACCAGCACCTCCCCGCCCTGCGCCACCGCCGCCGCCACCTCACGCTCCAGCCGCGCGGCCCATCCCGCCAGGCCCGCGGGCCGCCCCACCGCCCACTGGCACACCCCGAGCCTCATGGCAGCGCCGCCCCGCTCACCGATTTCATCCAGAACGACAACGCATTCTCCACCGCCCCGGGCGTATCCACCTGTTTCCACGCCAGCCGGGCTATCATGTCGGGATACGGCACAAACCCCCGCCGCCGCCAGAACCCGTCGAGCGGCACCGCGCCCGCCGGCTTCAACGGATGCGCCGCCGGGCGCATCACCGCACAGAACGCCGCAAAATCGCAGTCCGACACACGCCGCGCATGCGTCTCCCGCGCGGCAAAAAACCCCACCCCCACGCCCCGCCCCCGATAGGCCGCCAGCAACACCGATTCCCCGAAATAGAACACCCGCCC
>CANFKS010000022.1 GCA_947447625.1 Rhodospirillales bacterium
AAACACCTCATGCGACATGCCCTTCTCATCATCGGCCCCAGCCGCTCCGGCAGTTCCGCCCTCACCGCCGTGCTCTCGATGCGGGGGGCCGCTTTGCCTGCCACGCTCATGCCCCCCGGACCCGGCAACCTGCAGGGCCATTTCGAGCCCCAGCGCCTGGTGGACCTCAACGATGAGGTCCTGGCGGCCCAGGGTATCAGCTATTTCGACCCCTTAACCATCTCCCCCGCCTGGTTTGCCAGCAGCGAAGCCGCTGCCTTTACCCGCCGCATCGCCGAGACCATCAGCGCCGAGTATGCCGACACGACCTTGCCCATCATCAAGGACCCGCGCCTGTGTCGCCTCGCCCCGCTCACCATCGCGGCCCTGAGCAGCCTTGGCTATAGGCCGCGTGCCATCATCCCGCTCCGCCATCCCGCCGCCGCCGCAGCCTCGCTGAGTGCCCGCGACAACATCCCGGCTCAGACCGCTGAACTGCTGCAGATCCGCGAACTGCTCGGCGCCGAGTTCCACACCCGCGCGATCCCTCGTGCCTGGAGCCGCTACGATTCTCTGCTCGCGGATTGGCGCGGCACCACCGAGGCCATCGCCGAGACCCTTGGCCTGACCTGGCCGATCCCGTCCGAAGCCGCGGCCCCTGCCATCGACGCCTTCCTCGCCCCTTCGCTGCGCCACCAGACCGGGGACTCGTCCTCCAGCCCTCTTGCCGATGCCCTCTATGCCGCCGCTATCGGCGGCGATGCCGCAGCGCGTGCAACTTTTGGCACCCATGGCGCTGTCATCGAGGAAACCGACCGCCTGCTGCATCCCTGGCTGTCCGCGCTGCGCAGCCGCCTTGCCACCCTGGAGGTGATCAGCGCCACAGGGACAACCCAACTCCACGGAAAACCCGCCCCGCACGCCGCCACCCTGCATGCACGGCGCTTCACCGCCGTGCTGCGCACCCTCGCAAGCCGACTGCGCGGCAGCCGATAGCCGTCCCGCGGACCGATGCTCCCTGCGGCGGTGTTCGTGTTGTTTCAACCCAACCCTGACCCATTCCGGTTGGCGCTGGCGCCGCGCAGGGCTAGCATGCCGGCAACCGGCCCGACCTGGGCCGCACAACACCGGAGAGCGCCATGTCCGAATCCCCCGTCGTCGCCGCCAAGGCCCCCATGAAAATCGCCGTCGAGGCGGGCAAGGATTATTGGTGGTGCTCCTGCGGCAAGTCCGCCAGGCAGCCGTTCTGTGACGGCAGCCACAAGGGCGGCAGCTTCACCCCTCAGAAATGGACCGCCGAAAAAACCGGTGACGCGTGGTTCTGCGCCTGCAAGGCCACCGGCAAGGCCCCGCTCTGCGACGGCAGCCACAAGGCCCTCTAAGACCATGGACCGCGCCGCCAGCCCCCTTGCCTTCGCCGCCCACACGGCGCCGGAGCTCCGCGATCTCGCGGCGCGGGACGCCATCGTCCTCATCCCCTTCGGTGCCACCGAGCAGCACGGGCCGCATCTTCCCGTCATGGTCGATCACCGGCTTGCCACCGAAGCCGCCTTCCGCGCCGCCGGCATCCTCGATGAGGGGGGCCACCCCATCCTCGTCACCCCCACCGTCTGGACCGGGTTCTCTGAACACCACATGGAGTTGGGCGGCACCATCACCATCGACTACGCCACCCTGCACGGCCTGATCCGCGGCATCGTCCGCTCGCTGGTCCGCGGCGGGTTTCGGCGCATCTGCATCGTCAACGGTCATGGCGGCAACATCGCGCCCCTCACGGTCTGCGTCAGCGAATTGACCGTCGAACTTCGTATCCCCCTGGTCAGCCTCACCTATTACGAGACCAACGACACCGCCACGCGAACCATCCTCACCACCCAATCCGCCGTTCTGCACGCCTGCGAAGCCGAAACCGCCATGATCATGGCCTCCGAGCCCGCCCTCGTGCGCCACGAGCACCTTCCCACCGCCCATGGCCCGGACCAGGACCGCCCCGAAATCGAAGCTCTCGTCGGACCCAAGGTGTTCCGCTGGCAAGCCCTCAACGCCCGCGCCCGCAGCGGCGTCATCGGCAATGCCGCCGCCGCAACGCCGCAAACCGGCGAACGCCTGCTCACCGCCTATGCCGCCCGCCTTGCCGAAATCCTTGCAACCCCCGCCCTTTGGGAGGCCAAGGCCTCCGATCACTGGTGACCCCCTCCATGCCCCGCCTCGACGAAACCGCCAACGGCGTCTACATCATCGCCATCACCCCGTTCACCGACACCGGCGCCATCGACTTGGCCAGCACCGACCGGCTGATCGAATTCTACCTCGAACACGGAGCCACCGGCCTCACCATTCTTGGTATGATGGGCGAGGCCCCCAAGCTGTCCGGCGCCGAAGCCATCGCCTTCTCCCGCCACGTCGCCGCCCGCCTTGCCGGGCGTGTGCCCCTCGTGGTCGGCGCCTCAAGCCCAGGCTTTGCTGCCATGGGCGAACTCGCGCGGGCCGTGATGGACGATGGCGCCGCCGGCGTGATGATCGCCCCGCCCGGCAGTCTGCGAACCGACGACCAGATTTTTGCCTATTTCCGCCAGACCGCCGAAACCCTGGGCGACACGCCTTTCGTTCTGCAGGACTTCCCCCAGGCCAGCGGCGTGCAGATCGCGCCTGCCGTCATTCGCCGCATCGTCGACGCCCTGCCCACCTGCGTCATGCTCAAGCATGAGGACTGGCCCGGCTTGGCCAAAATCACCTGGCTGCGCGAGGCTGCCGGCATGCGCCGCATCGCCATCCTGACCGGCAATGGCGGCGTGTTTTTGCCGGAGGAACTGCGCCGCGGGGCCGACGGCGCGATGACCGGCTTCGCCTTCCCCGAAATGATGTCCGGCGTGCTTGCCGCCCACCGCGCCGGCGATGCGCAGCGTGCCTCGGATATTTTCGACGCCTATCTCCCGCTCGCCCGCTACGAACAGCAGCCGGGCCCCGGACTCGCCGTGCGCAAACATATCCTCCACCGCCGCGGTGCCATCGGCTCGCCGGCGCAGCGTGCCCCGCGTGTCAGCCTCACCGCCCGTGAACTGGCCGAGATCGACTTCCTGCTCGACCGCCAAACCCGCCGCCTGGCCAGCCTTGCCTGAAACGGCACGGCTGAGCCTGCGGACACCGCGCCTTGCGGATACCGAGGCGCTGTTTCGCTTCATGGGGGACCCTGCCGTCATGCGGCTCACCCATTGCCACCCCTCGCTGCGAGCCCTGCGCCGCACCCTCGCCGCCCATGCGTGTCAGCGCGGCAAGACCGGGTTCGGTCCCTGGACGGTGATCGAAACCGCCACTGCCCGCATCATCGGCTTCGGCGGGCTTTACGAGGACCCGTTCGATCCCGGCTGGGGTCTGGAGGTCGCTTATTTCCTGGCGCCCGTCGCCCAGGGCCGGGGATTGGCGCGCGAACTGGTGGCTGCCAGCCTTGCCGCCGCCTGGGCCGGCGGGGCGGCCCGCGTCGATGCGTTCGCCCATCCGGACAACGGGGCGTCCCGCGGCGTGCTGCTCGCCAGCGGGTTTCGCGAATACCGCCATGTGCCCGAGATGGTGCGCGTCCTCTATCGCCATGACAGACCCGCTTCATAGCGGCATGATGGTTTCCCACGTCCCGGCAAAACCTGTCACACTGCGAATCATGGACATCCCGCCCTCCCGTCCGACCTCCTCCCTCGATGCCCGCGCTTCCGCGGTGCTGCGCGAAATCGTCGAGCAATACGTCGAAACCGGCGAGCCCGTGGGCAGCCGCACGCTGTCCCGGCGGTTGCCGATGGGGCTGTCGCCGGCCACGATCCGCAATGTGATGTCCGATCTCACGGATGCGGGCCTGCTTTTTGCGCCCCACACCTCGGCCGGCCGCCTGCCGACCGATCTGGGCCTGCGGCTGTTCGTCGACGGGCTGTTGCAATTCGGCGAACTGACCGAGACCGAGCGCGAGTCGATCTCCGCCAAGCTCGCCCTCTCCGGGCGCAGCATGGAAGATACGCTGACCGAGGCCTCCGCCATGCTCTCAGGCCTTTCGGCCGCCGCGGGCATGGTTCTGGCGCCGAAATCCGAGGGCCCGCTGCGCCACATCGAATTCGTCCCGCTCGGTCCGGGGCGGGCCCTGGTGATCCTCGTCAACGCCGAGGGCCATGTCGAAAACCGGGTGATCGCGATCCCGCCGGGGATGCCGCCCTCGTCCCTGCAGCAGGCGAGCAATTATCTCAATTCCCGCCTCACCAACCGCGCGCTGCCTGAACTGCGGCAGATCGTGAGCACCGAGATCGCCGAGAACCGCACGGAGCTTGATGCGCTGTCGGAGAAAATCGTCGAAGCCGGCCTCGCCACCTGGACCTCCGAAGGCCGCGGCGGCTCGCTCATTGTGCGGGGTCAGGCCCGTTTGCTTGCCGATATCACCCAGATCGAGCGGCTTTCCGCCATCCAGAACCTGTTCGAACGGCTCGAAACCCAGGAGACCATGCTGCGCCTGCTCGAACTCGCCGAGGGATCCGAGGGCGTGCGCATCTATATCGGCGCGGAAAGCAGCCTGTTCGGCACATCGGGCGTCTCGATGGTGGTGGCGCCGGCGCGCAATGCCGCCAACCGCATCGTGGGCGCCATCGGGGTGATTGGCCCCACCCGGATCAACTACGGCCGCATTATACCGGTGGTCGACTACACCGCACGGGTCATCGGCCGCCTTCTCGGATAGGCCCCATGCTTGAAGCGGTCTTGCAGCGGCGGGGCGCGATGACTAACTGACGCAATCATGAGCACCGAACACACGATCCCCGATCCGAACGCTCCCGCCGCGACATCCGGCGAGAGCATCTCCATCGAGACGCCGCCCCCGGCGCAGGATGATCCGCCTGCCGATCCGCGCATCGCCGAGATCGAGGCCGATCTCGCCGAGATGAAGGATCGCTGGATCCGCGCCGAGGCCGAGACCCAGAACGTGCGCGCCCGCGCCAAGCGCGATGTCGATGATGCGCGGCAATATGCCGTGCAGGGCTTCGCAAAGGATGTCGCCGAGGCGGCCGAGAATATTCGCCGCGGCATCGATGCGATGCCCCCCGCGGGCGATAACGAGATCATCGAAAAGCTGCGCAACGGGTTCATCGGCGTCGAGCGCAGCTTTCTCGGGCTGCTCGAACGCCACGGCATCAAATCGCAGGATCCGACCGGCGCGCTGTTCGATCCCAATCTGCACCAGGCGATGCAGGAGCAGGAATCGGCCGACCATCCGGCGGGGACCGTGCTGCAAGCCTGGACCCAGGCCTGGACGCTGCATGGCCGGCTGCTGCGCCCCGCCATGGTGGTGGTTGCCAAGGCCCCAGCCGCGGCGCTGGGTGGCGAAGCCTCCGTGAAAGACGACGACGGTTAACCTTTGATTTGCACAAAATATGCGCACATGGCCCTTGTCCCTGGGCATCGCGCTGAATACATCGGGGACGTGACACATTCGGGGATCCGGCCGGTGCTTCGGGCTGACCTGATCCGCTAGCAAGGAGACTATCATGAGCAAGGTTATTGGTATCGACCTCGGTACCACCAATTCGTGCGTGGCGATCATGGAAGGCAAGGATGCCCGGGTGATCGAAAACGCCGAGGGCGCCCGCACCACCCCCTCGATCATCGCCTTTGCCGAGAACGGCGAGCGCCTCGTCGGCCAGTCCGCCAAGCGCCAGGGTGTGACAAACCCGACCAACACGCTTTATGCGGTGAAGCGCCTGATGGGCCGGCGCTATGACGACCCGATGGTGGCCAAGGACAAGGACATGGTGCCCTATCCCATCGTCCGCGGCGAAAACGGCGACGCGTGGGTGGAAGCCCGCGGCGAGCGCTACGCCCCCTCGCAGATCAGCGCCTATATCCTGGGCAAAATGAAGGAAACCGCCGAATCCTACCTCGGCGAGACCGTCACCCAGGCCGTTATCACGGTGCCCGCCTACTTCAACGACAGCCAGCGCCAGGCCACGAAAGACGCCGGGCGCATCGCCGGTCTCGAAGTGCTGCGCATCATCAACGAGCCGACCGCCGCCGCCCTCGCCTATGGCATGGACAAGCGCAAGGCCGGCACCATCGCGGTGTATGACCTTGGCGGCGGCACGTTCGACGTCTCGGTGCTCGAAATCGGCGACGGCGTGTTCGAAGTGAAATCGACCAACGGCGACACCTTCCTCGGCGGCGAAGACTTCGATCTGCGGATTATCGACTACCTCGCGGACGAGTTCAAACGCGACCAGGGCATCAACCTGCGCAGCGACAAGCTCGCGCTGCAACGCCTCAAGGAAGCGGCCGAGAAGGCCAAGATCGAGCTCTCGTCCTCGAAGGAGACCGAGGTCAACCTGCCCTTCATCACCGCCGATGCCTCGGGCCCGAAGCATCTCGTGATGAAGCTGACCCGCGCGAAGCTCGAAAGCCTCGTCGATGACCTCATTGCGCGCACCCTTGAGCCCTGCCGCGCCGCCCTGAAGGACGCCGGGGTGAAGGCCAGCGAAATCGACGACGTCATCCTGGTCGGCGGCATGACCCGCATGCCGAAGGTGATCGAGGCGGTGAAGCAGTTCTTCGGCAAGGAGCCGGCCCGCAACGTCAACCCCGACGAAGTCGTCGCCATCGGCGCCGGCATCCAGGGCGCGGTGCTGCAGGGCGACGTGAAGGACGTGCTGCTGCTTGATGTCACGCCGCTGTCGCTCGGCATCGAAACCCTCGGCGGCGTGTTCACCCGCCTGATCGACCGCAACACCACTGTGCCGACCAAGAAGAGCCAGGTGTTCTCGACGGCTGAGGACAACCAGACCGCGGTGACCATCAAAGTGTTCCAGGGCGAGCGCGAAATGGCCGCCGACAACAAGCTGCTCGGCAATTTCGACTTGCAGGGCATCGCCCCCGCCCCACGCGGCATGCCGCAGGTCGAGGTGACGTTCGATATCGACGCCAACGGCATCGTCTCGGTCCAGGCGCGCGACAAGGCGACCGGCAAGGAGCAGCAGATCCGCATCCAGGCCTCTGGCGGGCTGTCGGATGACGATATCCAGCGCATGGTCCGCGAGGCCGAGGCCAACGCCGATTCGGACAAAAAGAAGCGCGAGTCGGTCGAAGCCCGCAATCAGACCGAGGCGATGATCCATCAGGTCGAAAAGAACCTGAAGGAACACGGCGACAAATTGCCGGCGGCCGACAAGACCGAGGCCGAGGCCGCCGTCGCCGGCGCGCGCGTGGCGATCGAGGGCGGCGAGGCCGAGGCGATCAAGCTGGCAGGCGATCGCCTGAGCCAGGCCGCGATGAAGATTGGCGAAACCGTCTACAAGGCCGAGCAGGCCGAGCAGGCTGCCGCCGGTGCGGGTGCTGGTGCCGAGGCCGGTGCGGCCGGGCGGAAGAAGGACGACAACGTGGTCGACGCCGAGTTCGAAGAGGTCGACGACAAGAAGAAGAAGTCGTAGCCTTTCGCGACGATCGTGTAACCCGTCGCGCCCGTGCTTCCACGAAGCCGGGCGCGACGTCGTTTTGACGGCCCGGCCCTGGCTGGGCATTGAGCAGCCGGCTGGACCGGACCGAAGAGGACTGAGATGGCGAAACCTGATTACTACGCCACCTTGGGCGCCGCCCGGGAGGCCAGCGCCGATGACCTCAAGAAGGCATATCGCAAGGCCGCGATGCAGTATCACCCCGATCGCAACCCGGGGAATCCGGCAGCCGAGGCCAAGTTCAAGGAGGTCAACGAGGCCTATGACGTCCTGAAGGACGAGCAGAAACGCGCGGCCTATGACCGCTTCGGCCATGCCGCGTTCGAAAACGGCGGGGGGGCGCAGCAGCCTGGTTTCGGCGGCGGGGAAGGCCTCGGCGATATCTTCGATCAGATGTTCGGCGAATTCATGGGCGGCAACGGCGGTCGCGGGAGGCGGGGCCCGCGCGGCGGGGCCGATGTGCGCGCCGGCGTCGAGATATCGCTTGAGGAGGCGTTCAAAGGGGCCAAGCGGACGATCCGCGTGCCGACGCGGGTGGCGTGCGAGGCGTGTGTCGGCACGGGTTCGGAATCAAAGGAAAAAGGCAGCGAGACCTGCACCGGGTGCGGCGGCGCCGGAAAGGTGCGGGCGCAGCAGGGGTTCTTCATTGTCGAGCGGACCTGCCCGACCTGCGGCGGCGCAGGGCGCGTGGTGCGCAATCCATGCCGCATCTGTGCCGGGGCCGGCACCGTGCAGCGCGAGCGTTCGCTCAGTGTCGATATCCCCGGCGGTGTCGAGGATGGCACGCGGATCCGGCTTACCGGGCAGGGCGAGGCCGGCGGTCCTGGCGCGCCGGCGGGGGATTTGTATGTGCATGTCGGCGTGCAGGCGCATGAGATCTTCCAGCGCGAAGGCGCCAATATCATGTGCCATGTGCCGATCCGCATGACGCAGGCAGCCCTGGGCGCGGAGGTTGAGGTGCCGTCGATCGACGGGTCGAAGGCGCGGGTGAAGATCCCGGCGGGCACGCAGACCGGGGCGCAGTTCAGGTTGCGCAGCAAAGGGTTCTCGGTGCTGCGCTCGAACCAGCGCGGCGACATGTTTATCCAGATCGCGGTTGAAACGCCGCAGCACCTCACGCCGGGGCAGCGCGACCTGCTCGAAAAATTCGAGGGCGAGGCGCAGGGGCATCACAAGGGCTCACCGGAGACGCATGGGTTCTTTGCCAAGGTTCGGGAGTTTTTTGATCGGAATACGAAGGCGGGGTAGGAGAAGAAAGCCCTCCTTACGTCCCCGTCGGCACCCAGAATACCAATTGCAGCTCCCGCGGAAATACCGGATGCGTGTCGCTCCGTTCCAGCACTCCGTCGGCGTTTTCGATGATCCGGCGTGATGCGACGTTGTGATCCGAGCAGGTGATCATCACCCGAGCGAGGCCCACTTTCCCGGCTTCGATGAGCATCAGCCGCAGGGCGGCGGTGGCGTAGCCGCGCTGGCGTTTCCAGGGCACCACGGCGTAGCCGATATGGCCGAGGACGTAGGGCGGCAACGCCTCGGTGCCAGGCTGGTGGCGAAATCCGATCGACCCGCAGAAGGTGCCATCGGAGATCCAGTGCCGGAAGCCGGGGAGTTTGGGGACAACGCGGCCGTCGTGCAGGGTGATGGTGCCGGTCTGGTCGAGTTGGCTGGCGAGGAAGGCGGCCGAATCGGCGCGGAGGGCGGCGAGTTGCTCGGTGCTGACATCGCGGGTGTTGTCGGGCGACCAGCCCTGTTCGAGAGCAGTTGCGTAGCTGTCGAGCAGTTCGAAGCAGGGCGGAACGAGGCTTATGAGATGGGCCGCCACGCGGACCTCCTGGTGTTGCGAGGCATGAATTTGGCGCAAGCGGGGTGGCGCTGCTAGCCTGGACAAAACCGGAGGATGCCGATGACCGAATTCACCGCCGCATGCACCGCGCGCCTCAAGCGGGTGAGCACAGCGACGATCACGACGCAGTTGTTCAAGCGCGGCTTGCGCAACTGCTTCATCCAGGGGGTCCGCCCGCTCGGTGTGCTGGGCGAGAACATGGTGGGGCCGGCTTATACGCTGCGCAATATCCCTTCCCGCGAGGATCTGGATCATGTCGGGGTGTTTGCCAATCCGGAGCATCCGCAGCGCAAGGCGGTTGAACAGGCGCCGGCGGGCCGGGTGCTGGTGATAGATTGCCGCGGGGATACGCGGGCGGCGTCGGGCGGTGAGATTCTGATGACGCGCCTCACGATAAGGGGCGCGGCGGGGGTGGTCAGCGATGGCGGGATGCGCGATGCGGCGGCGATCGGGCGGATGACGCTGCCGGTCTATTGCGCGGGGCCGTCGGCGCCGCTCAATCTGGCGCGACATCATGCGGTGGATATCGACGTGCCGATCGCATGCGGGGGCGTGCCGGTCTATCCGGGCGACATGGTGGTGGGGGATGCGGATGGGGTTGTCGTGATCCCGGCGCATCTGGCGGAGGAGGTGGCGCGGGATTGCGCGGAGCAGGAGGTGCTGGAGGAATTCCTGTTGACCCGCATCCAGGGGGGGGCGCGGCTGCCGGACACCTATCCGCCGAACGAGGAGACCAAGGCTGCGTTCGAGGTGTGGCGCCGCGCGCGCGAATAACCCGACTGCGATATTGCCACTCGACAAACCGGGCTTCTTTCCCGCAAAGCTTTTGACTCAAACTCCCACCGAGGTATCCCGATGGATCATGTGCCGGCCCATGGCGTTCATGTCTCGCGCCTTTTGAAGGATTTCATCGACACCGAGGCTCTGCCGGGCACTGGGGTCGACAGCACTGCCTTCTGGTCCGGGCTGGCCAAGATCGTCGATGCGTTTGCGCCCAGGAATGCGGCGCTGCTGGCCAAGCGGGATGATTTTCAGGCGCAGATCGATGCCTGGCATTTGGCGCGGCGTGGGCAGGCGATCGATGCGGCCGAATATGCCGATTTTCTCCGCGGCATCGGCTATCTGTTGCCGGCGCCGGCGGCATTCAGCGTGGCGACGGAGAATGTCGACCCCGAGATCACCTCGATCGCCGGGCCGCAGCTTGTCGTGCCGGTCAGCAATGCGCGCTATGCGTTGAATGCCGGCAATGCGCGCTGGGGCAGTCTGTATGACGCGCTCTACGGCACGGATGCGATTGGCGAGGAGGACGGCATGGAGCGGGCGGGGGCGTATAACCCGGTTCGTGGGGCCGCGGTGGTGGCCAGGGCGAAGGCGGTGCTGGATGGCGCGGCGCCGCTGGTGCAGGCGAGCCATGCGGATGTGACGGGGTATGCGATCATCGGCGGGGTGTTGCAGGCGAGCCTGAACAGCGGGGCGACGACGACGCTCGCGGCAGCGGGCACGCTCGCGGGCTATCAGGGCGAGGCGGCGGCGCCGTCGGCGATCTTGTTGAAGAACCATGGCTTGCATATCGAGTTGCGCATCGACCGGTCGCATCCGATCGGATCGACCGACGCGGCAGGGCTTGCCGACGTGGTGTTGGAATCGGCGATCACGACGATCATGGATTGCGAGGACAGTGTCGCGGCAGTGGATGCCGAGGACAAGGTCGAGGTGTATCGCAATTGGCTCGGCCTGATGAACGGCACGTTGTCGGCCGATCTGGAAAAGGGCGGGCGCAAGATCACGCGGCGGCTCAATCCGGACCGGGCGTATACGAGCCCGTCGGGCGAGACCGTGACGGTGGCGGGGCGGTCTTTGATGCTGGTGCGCACTGTCGGGCATCACATGTTCACCGACGCGGTGACGAATGACGAGGGGGACGATATTCCCGAGACGATCCTCGATGCGGCCGTCACGTCCCTGATCGCGCTGCATGATCTCAAGGGCACGCATGCGCTGCACAACAGCCGGGCCGGCTCGGTCTATATCGTCAAGCCCAAGATGCATGGGCCGGACGAGGTGATGTTCGCGTCGGATCTGTTTGCCGCCGTAGAGGACATGCTGGGCATGGCGCGCAACACCCTCAAGATGGGGATCATGGACGAGGAGCGGCGCACCACGATCAATCTCGCCGCCTGTATCCATGCCGCTCGGGAGCGGGTGGTGTTCATCAACACGGGCTTCCTCGATCGCACCGGCGATGAGATCCATACCTCGTTCGAGGCTGGGCCGATGATCCGCAAGAACGACATGCGGGCGGCGGCCTGGATCGGGGCGTATGAGAACAACAACGTCGATGTCGGCCTGCACAGCGGGTTGCGCGGGCGGGCGCAGATCGGCAAGGGGATGTGGGCGGCGCCGGACCGGATGGCGGACATGCTGGCGCAGAAGATCGGCCATCCCCGCGCCGGGGCAAATACGGCGTGGGTCCCCTCGCCCACGGCGGCGACGCTGCATGCGCTGCATTATCACCAGGTCGATGTCGCGGCGCGGCAATCCGAGTTGGCGGACCGGGTGCCGGCCGATCTCGGTGCGATCCTGACGATCCCGCTGGCGGACCGGCCGAACTGGTCGGCCGAGGATTTGCAGCAGGAACTCGACAACAACGTCCAGGGCATCCTGGGCTATGTGGTGCGCTGGATCGACCAGGGCGTGGGCTGCTCCAAGGTGCCGGATATCCATGATATCGGGCTGATGGAGGACCGCGCGACGTTGCGGATTTCGAGCCAGCATATCGCGAACTGGCTGCATCACGGCATCGTCACCGAGGCGGCCGTGATGGATACGCTGCTGCGGATGGCGGGCGTGGTCGATCGGCAGAACGAGGGCGATCCGCTCTACACGCCGATGGCGCCGGCGTTCGACGGGGTGGCGTTCATGGCGGCGTGCGATCTGATTTTCAGGGGGCGCAGCCAGGCCAACGGATACACCGAGTTCGTGCTGCATGCCCGGCGCAAGGAAGCGAAGGCCAACCGGTAGGATCGCACGCCTTGGACCTTCGCTATCTGGAGGACCTGGAATTGGACCGGCCGTTTGCGTGCGGCGGGTTCAGTTTCACGCGAGACGAGATCATCGATTTTGCCGCGCGCTTTGATCCGCAGCCGTTCCACCTCGATGAGGACGCGGCGCAAAAGACGTATTTCAAGGGGTTGAGTGCCTCGGGCATCCATACCCAGGCGGCGGCGCTGGGCTGTGTGGTGCGGCGGCTGGATGATATTGCGGTGATTGCAGGGGCGTCGCTCGATCGGGCGATGTTCCATGTTCCGGTGCGGCCCGACCGGCATTACGCGGTTTCGGCCTGGTGGCACGAGGTGCGGCCGTCGTCGCGCAATCCGGCTCGCGGCGTGGCAGCGCTCAAGGGCGAGGCACGGCAGGAGGATGGGGCGGTGGTGTTGGAATTCGGCGTGACTTACGTGATGGCGCGGCGGCCGGGCTGATGTTCAGCGGGATCGATGCTCGTCTGGCCGGGCTCAGGGCGCGCTATGCCGAGCCGGGGCGGGCCTATCACGGGCAGCGCCATATCGACATTCTGCTTGGGCTGTTCGGCGAGATCAGGGGGCATCTGGCGGCGCCGGATGCGGTTGAGGCGGCGATCTGGTATCATGATGCGGTCTATGTGCCGATGAGCACCGACAACGAAATCGAGAGTGCCGCATTGCTGCGGGCGGATCTCGCGGGGCTGGCTGATCCGGGGCTGATCGAGACGGCGGCGGCGCTGGTGCTGGCCACCCGGTTCCATGCTATTGCCCCGGGTCTGCCGCCGGATGTGGCAGCGGATTCTGCGTGGTTTCTCGACATGGACCTTACCATCCTGGGCGCGGATGAGGCGACATTCGCATGGTATGACGCAGCGATCAGGCTGGAATATGCCGCCGTTGCGGAGGATGTGTGGCGGGCGCGGCGGCCGGCCGTGCTGGGCATGTTCCTTGCGCGGGAGCGGTTGTATCTGACGGATTATTTCCATGACCGCTGCGACGCACAAGCGCGGGCCAATCTGCGGCGGGCGATCGGGGGCTGAGGCGGGGTTGCGGTAGAGGGCGCTCCGACGGTACTAGACCCCGTCATTCACTGTCTGGCTGGAACACACCCATGAGCACCGCCTTGTTCGACTTGACCGGCCGCACCGCCCTGATCACGGGGTCGGCGCGGGGCATTGGCCTGGCGCTGGCGCAGGGGTTGGCGCAATCCGGCGCGCGCGTGATCGTCAACGGGCGGCAGGCCGGGAGTTCCGAGGCGGCGGCTTCAGGACTGCGGGCGATGGGTTTGCAGGCGCAGAGTGCGGCGTTCGATGTCGCCGATGCTGCCGCGGTCGAGGCCGCCTTCGCGGGGTTCGATGCGGCTGGCCTGGAGATCGATATCCTGATCAACAACGCCGGCATCCAGCATCGCCAGCCCATGCTCGACCTCGCATTGGCCGATTGGCAGCGGGTGATCGACACCAATCTGACCGCGGCGTTCCTGGTGGGGCGAGAGGCGGCGCGGCGGATGATCGCGCGCCAGCGGGGCGGCAAGATCATCAATATCGGATCGCTCACCAGCGAGGCAGCGCGCGCCACGGTGGCGCCGTATACGGCGGCGAAGGGCGGGATCAAGCTGCTGTCGCGCTCGATGGCCGCCGAATGGGCGCAGTTCGATATCCAGGCCAATGCGATCGGGCCTGGCTATATTCTGACCGACATGAACCAGGCGCTGGTGGATAATCCGCAATTCGATGCCTGGGTGAAGGCGAGCAATCCTGCCCAGCGCTGGGGACGGCCGGAGGAACTGGTGGGGGCTGCGGTGTTTCTGGCGTCGAAGGCGTCGGGCTATGTGAACGGGCAGATCATTTATGTGGATGGGGGGTGGTTGGCGGTTTTGTAGGAAGGAAGGGCTTCTTTTTTGAAAAAAAGAAGCAAAAAACTTTCCCCCGTTTTGGACGATGCTATGTCGCCCTTGCTGAACGGATAAAGTTTTTTTGCTTCTTTTTTTCCAAAAAAAGAAGCCCTTGCTTACCGCAGCGACGCGTTCAACTTCTCAAGCGCCGCCGACCCCGGACACAGCATATCATCGTTCATCCCATTGAGCGGATGCTGCGCGGTGCCGAGCAGGTCATGCATGTCGCCGGACTCACCGTCCACATAAAGCAGGCCGGTGACGATTTCGCCGCGGGCGTGATGTTGCTGCAGGAAGTTCATCGCGGCGATGCGGTCGGTGGCGTCGTAGTCGTTGGCGAGTTTGCGCAGCTTGAGCAGCGAGCCGTCGTGCTGGCGGACGATTTCGACGGAGCCGGCGGGGTAGTCGGCGGTGATCTCCTCGCGGCCTTCGATGACGTCGAGGAAATTCACGGCGGCGTTGTGTTCGCGGACATAGTCGAAGCTTTTGGTCGAACCTTCATGGTTGTTGAAGGTCACGCAGGGGCTCAGGCAGTCGATGAAGGCAGCGCCTTTGTGGGCGAGCGCGCCTTTGATGAGGGGGATGAGCTGGGCTTTGTCGCCGGAGAAGCTGCGGCCGACATAGGTGGCGCCGAGTTGCAGGGCGACGGCGACGAGGTCGATGGCCTCGTCGTTGTTGGCGACGCCCTTTTTCGACTTGGCGCCCTTGTCGGCGGTGGCGGAGAACTGGCCCTTGGTGAGCCCGTAGACGCCGTTGTTTTCAACGATATACGTCATGTTGACGCCGCGGCGGATGGAGTGGGCGAACTGGCCGAAGCCGATCGAGGCGCTGTCGCCGTCGCCGGAGACGCCGAGGTAGATGAGGTCCCGGTTGGCGAGGTTGGCGCCGGTCAGCACCGAGGGCATGCGGCCGTGGACGGAGTTGAAGCCGTGCGAGTTGCCGAGGAAGTAGGTCGGCGTTTTCGACGAGCAGCCGATGCCGGAGAGTTTGGCGATGCGGTGGGGCGGCAGGTCGAGCTCGAAACAGGCATGGATGATGGCAGCCGAAATACTGTCATGGCCGCACCCGGCGCAGAGGGTCGAGATCGAGCCCTCATAGTCGCGGCGGGTGAAGCCGAGGCCGTTTTCGGCGAGCTTGGGGTGGTGGAGCTTGGGCTTGGGAAGAAAGGTCATGATACGGCCTTCCGGAGCGGAACGATTTTGAGGGAAGCGGCGGTGTCTTCGATGGCGCCGGCGATGAAGGAGGCGGTGATCGGCGAGCCGTCATAGTGCAGGACACGCTGGAGCTTCTTCGGGTTGATTTCCAACTCGTTGATCAGCAGCGTGCGCATCTGGGCGTCACGGTTTTGTTCGACGACGAACACTTGGTCGTGTTCCTCGATGAATGTCTCGACTTCGGCGCCAAAGGGGAAGGCGCGGATGCGCAGCGCGTCGATGGCGATGCCCGTGGCGGCGAGCATGTCGATCGCCTCGTCCATCGCAGGCGCCGTGGAGCCGAAATAGATGGCGCCGAGTTTGGTGGCATCCTTCGCGTCGCGGCGGATGGCGGGGGGGACGATGGTGGCAGCGGTGCGGAACTTCTTGAGCAGACGCTCCATGTTGTCCTGGTAGGCCGCGCCCTCTTCGGTATAGCGCGCATAGCGGTCGCGCGAGGTGCCGCGGGTGAAGAAACTGCCCTTGGTGGGGTGGGTGCCGGGGTAGGTGCGGTAGGGGATGCCATCACCGTCGACGTCGAGGTAGCGACCGAAATCGCGGCCGGCGTCGAGTTCGGCGGCGGTCATCACCTTGCCGCGGTCCATGCGCTTGGTGTCGTCCCATTTGAAGGGGGCGCAGAGGCGGTCGTTCATACCGATGTCGAGGTCGAGCATGACGAAGACCGGGGTTTGCAGACGATCCGCGAGGTCGAAGGCCTGGGCGCCCATCACGAAGCACTCGTTCGGGTCTTCGGGGAAAAGCAGGATGTGCTTGGTGTCGCCGTGGGAGGCGTAGGCGGCGGAGAGCACGTCACATTGCTGGGTGCGGGTCGGCATGCCTGTGGAGGGGCCGGCGCGCTGGACGTCGAACAGCACGGCGGGGATCTCGGCGAAATAGGCCAGGCCGAGGAATTCCTGCATCAGGGAAATGCCGGGGCCGGAGGTTGCGGTGAAGGCGCGCGCGCCGTTCCAGCCGGCACCGATGACCATGCCGATGGAGGCAAGTTCGTCTTCGGCCTGGATGATGGCGTAGCGCTTTTCGCCGGTTTCCTTGTCCTTGCGGAACTTCTCGCAGTATTTGGTGAAGCCCTCGGCGAGGGAGGTGGACGGCGTGATGGGATACCAGGCGCAGACTGTGGCGCCGCCATAGACGGCGCCGAGGCCGGCGGCGGCATTGCCTTCAAAGAGGATGCGATCGCCGATCTGGTCGGCGCGGCGCACGGTGAGGCCGATCGGGCAGGCGAGGTTTTTCAGCGCATAGTCGCGGCCGAGTTCGAGGGCGTTGTAGTTGGCCTGGATCAGCTTGTCGCGGCCGCGGAACTGTTCGGCCAGCAGGCCCTTGATGGCATCGGGGTCGATGTCGAGCAGGGCCGAGAGGGCGCCGACATAGATGATGTTTTTAAACAACTGGCGTTCACGGCTGAGCGTGTACTGCGCGTTGCAGATCGCGGTCAGCGGCACGCCGATGACGTTGACGTCAGCCCGGAACTTCGAGGGCGGGATGACGCGGGTTGAATCATAGAACAGGTAGCCGCCTGGGACGATGGACTTGATGTCCTGGTCCCAGGTTTGCGGGTTCATGGCGACCATCAGGTCGGTGCCGCCGCGGGCGCCCATATAGCCCTTTTCCGAAATCCGCACTTCGTACCAGGTGGGCAGGCCCTGGATGTTGGAGGGGAAGATGTTGCGCGGCGTCGCGGTGACGCCCATGCGCAGGATGGATTGGGCGAACAGCTTGTTGGCGCTGGCGGAACCGGATCCGTTGACGTTGGCGAATTTGACGACGAAGTCGTTGACGGCTTGCAGCTGGCTCACGCGAGCGCCTCCACTTTGGCCGGGACAGGGTTGACCTGAGCCATGTCGAGCAGAAAGCGCTGCATATCCCAGGCGCCGGTGGGGCATCGCTCGGCGCACAAGCCGCAATGCAGGCAGACATCCTCGTCCTTGGCCATGATGCGGCCGGTCTTGAGGCCATCGGAGACGTAGATGTCCTGGCTGATGTTGTCGGCCGGGGCGTTGAGGCGGCCGCGCAATTCGGCTTCCTCGCCATCCTCGGTGAAGGTGATGCAATCGACCGGGCAGATATCGACGCAGGCATCGCATTCGATGCACAGCTTGGGGGCAAAGACGGTCTGCACATCGCAGTTCAGGCAGCGCTGGGCTTCCTTGAAGCCGAGCACCTGGTCAAAGCCGAGTTCGACTTCGGTCTTGATGTCGACGAGGGAGACCTCCTTGTCGCGGTGCGGCACTTTGAAGCGCAGATCGATCGAGACATCGTTGTCGTAGCTCCACTCGTGGATGCCCATCTTCTGGGATGCGAGGGTGACGCCCGGCGGCGGACGATCATTGATGTCCTGGCCCTGGCAGAAGCGGTCGATCGAAATGGCGGCCTGGTGGGCGTTGGAGACGGCCCAGATGATGTTTTTCGGGCCGAAAGCGGCATCACCGCCGAAGAAGACCTTGGGATTGGTCGACTGGAACGTGACGGGATCAACCTTGGGCATGCCCCAGCGGTCGAACGCGATGCCGATGTCCTGCTCGATCCAGGGGAAGGCGTTTTCCTGGCCGATGGCGACGAGCACATCGTCGCAGGCGTATTGCACGATTGCACCGGTCGGGATCAGGCTGCGGCGGCCCTTTTCGTCGTAGGTGGCTTCAACCTTGTCGAAGCTCATGCCGACGATTTTGCCGTGCTTGTGGATGACTTCCTTGGGAACGAGGAAGTTGATGATGGGGATGTCCTCGTGGATCGCGTCCTCCTTTTCCCAGGGGGAGGCCTTCATTTCCTCGAAGCCGGAGCGGACGATGACTTTCACCTCGGTGCCGCCAAGGCGGCGGGCGGAACGGCAGCAATCCATCGCGGTGTTGCCGCCGCCGAGCACGATCACGCGCTTGCCGATCGAGGTGATGTGACCGAAGGACACCGAGGAGAGCCAGTCGATCCCGATATGGATGTTCGCGGCGGAGTCCTGCCGGCCGGGAACATCGAGTTCGCGGCCACGGGGCGCGCCCGAGGCGACGAAGACGGCGTCGTAACCGTCGTCCATCAGGCCCTTGAGGCTTGAGATATAGGAATTATAGCGGGTCTCGACGCCAAGGTCGGTGATGTAGCCGACTTCCTCGTCGATCACCGAATCGGGCAGGCGGAACTTGGGGATCTGGCTGCGGATGAAGCCGCCGCCCTTGGGGGCGCTGTCGAACACCGTGACCTGGTAGCCGGCGGGCACGAGATCCCGCGCGACGCCGAGACCGGCGGGGCCGGCGCCGACGATGGCCACGCGCTTGCCGTTGCTGGCGAAGGGCCCCTGCGGCATCAGGCGATGGACGTCGCCCTTGTTGTCGGCGGCGACGCGCTTGAGGCGGCAGATCGCAACCGGCTCTTCATCGACACGGCCACGGCGGCAGGCCGGCTCGCAGGGCCGGTCACAGGTCCGCCCCAGGATGCCGGGGAAGATGTTGGACTTCCAGTTGACCATATAGGCGTCGTCATATCGGCCGGCAGCGATGAGGCGGATATATTCGGGGACCGGGGTATGGGCGGGACAGGCCCACTGGCAATCTACGACTTTATGGAAATAGTCGGGATCACGTATGTCGGTTGGCTTCAAGACGCAGACACTCCCATCTCGTGCGGCCCCGCCGCTTGGTGTATTCTGATCGGCGCCGGGTGAACCGGGTTGCCGACTATGCCATCGTGCCCAACGCGCCGGTAGGGGGCCAAGTCTGCATCCACCTAGGGGCTGGTTCGTCGGTTGGGAAGGGGGGATGATGCGGTGATGCGATGGTTTCCGGTTTTATGGCTGCTCCTGTCCGCCCTGCTGCCCCCCCTTCCCGCCCTCGGCGCGGAGCTCAAGGTCGCGACCTGGAATGTGGAATGGCTGACCGCGCGGCCCCAAGGCGATCCGGCGCTGCCCAAGGACGTGGTGCCGAAGGGCCCGGCCGATCTGGCGCGGATGGCGCGCTATGCCGAGATGCTGGCGGCCGATGTGGTGGCGCTGCAGGAGGTGGATGGACCCGAGATGGCGGCGAGGCTGTTCCCGGCCGGCCGCTATCACATTCATATAACGAAGGATCATGTCGTCCAGCGCGTTGGTTTCGCGGTTCGACAGGGGCTGGCGTTCACCGCCAATCCGGATCTGGTGAGCCTCGATACCGCCCATGGCGCGGGGCGGCATTTGCGCAGCGGGGCCGATATCACGCTGGACCTGCCCGGAGCCAAGCTGCGGCTGCTCGCAGTGCATCTGAAGTCAGGATGCCGGCAGGACCCGCTGGCGCATTCGGCGCGGCCGGAATGCGCGACCTTGCGACTCCAACTGGTGGCCATGCAGGGCTGGCTTGCGCAGCGCCGGGGCGAGGGGGTGCCGTTCGCGATCGTGGGAGACTTCAATCGCTGGATGGATAACGGGGATGCGTTCTGGGCGGGGCTGCGCCAGGCCGCACCGCTCGTGCGGGCGACCGAGGGGGCCTCTTCGCCGTGCTGGGGCGGCGGCGGGTTCATCGACCACGTGATCGCGGGCGGGCCGGCGCAAGGCTGGCTGGTGCCGGGATCGCTCAAGGTGATGGTGTATCGCGAGACGGCAGCGGGAATGAAGGCGCATTTGTCGGATCATTGCCCCGTATCGGCGCTGTTCCGCATTCCCTGAACACCACGCTCGGCCGCTTCGCGCGGATCACGCTGCCGCAGGCCAGGCTGCTGCTCGATTTGGCCGCGCCGCGCCGGGCGGCCTGTGCGCTGAACACAGGCTTGCATCCGGCACTGCCAAACCCGCAGAGTGAGGCGGTTCGAACCGGGATAGGGATAAGGCGATGGCCAAATTGCCCGCACGAAAATTGCTCGATCGCTACCGGGTGACCGACGGCAAGACTTTCCGGCTTGCAGATCACGATCCGGCCGATGTGGCGCCCAAACTGGTCAACCCGGCAGACTCGGCGGCTTTGCTGGCCCAGGGGGTGGCGCGGCTGTCGGCGTTGCAGGAACTGCTCTACGCCCAGCGCTCCTGGAGCCTGCTCGCCGTGTTCCAGGCGATGGACGCGGCGGGCAAGGACGGCACCATCAAGCATGTGATGTCCGGGGTGAACCCGCAGGGAGTGCGGGTGAAGGCGTTCAAGGCGCCGGGCGAGGAGGAGTTGGCGCATGATTTCCTGTGGCGCGTGATGCGCGAACTGCCGGAGCGCGGGCAGGTCGGGATTTTCAACCGCAGCCATTACGAGGAGGTCCTGGTGGTGCGGGTGCATCCCGAGATGCTTGACCGCGAGCGCCTTCCCGGCGCGTTGCGCGGCCGCAAGATGTGGCAGCACCGGCTGGAGGATATCGCCCATTTCGAGACCTACCTGGCGCGGCAGGGCCTGGTGGTGCTGAAGTTCTTTCTCCACGTGTCGCGCGAGGAACAGCGGCGGCGGTTGCTCGACCGGCTCGATCAGCCCGACAAGACCTGGAAGTTCAGCGCCGGCGATGTGATCGAGCGGCAGCACTGGGACGAATACATGCAGGCCTATGAGGCCGCGATCCGGGCCACGGCATCGGACGATGCGCCGTGGTTCGTGGTGCCGGCGGATCATAAATGGTTCACCCGGCTTGTCGTGGTGGCCGCGATGGTGGATGCATTGGAGAAGCTGGATCTGAAGGTGCCGAGCGTTCCGGAGCAGACCCGGCTGGGGCTCGCTGCGGCGCGGGCGGAATTGATCAAGGAGGGATGATGCGCATTCTCAACCGGGCCGATATCCGCGCGCTCGTCGATGTGGCGGCGCTGGTGCCGGCGATACGCGCGGCGATGCAGCGGGTTTCGCAGGGCAAGACCGACATGCCGCTGCGCAGCATGATCCCGGTCGGCGGCGGGCGGCTGTTCGGTATCATGACCGGAGCGATGCGGGAGCCCGACGTGCATGGCGCCAAGCTGCTCAGCCTGTATCCGGACAACCCAAACCACGGGCGATCATCCCATTGCGGGGTTGAGGTGATTTTTGATGCCGAAACGGGGTTGCCCTCGGCCTGCATCGACGCGGCCGAACTGACCGCGATCCGCACGGCGGCAGCGACCGCGGTGGCGACCGATGCGCTCGCCCGGCCCGATGCGACGCGGCTTGCGCTGATCGGGTGTGGCGAGCAGGCGCACAGCCATATCGCGGCGATGCGCGCGGTGCGGCCGATCACCTCCATCGTCGTGTGGGGGCGCGATGCGGCCAAGGCGGCAGCGTTCGGGCGCGAGAACGGCGTCGAGGTGGCGGGGTCGGTCGCCGCGGCGATCGAGGGGGCGGATATCGTCTGCACCACCACGCCGGCGCGCGAACCTTTGCTGATGCGCGCGATGCTGCGGTCGGGCTTGCACATCAACGCAGTCGGCGCCTCGATCCCGACGATGCAGGAAATCGCCACCGATGTGGTGCCGGCGGTTCATCTGGTGACGGACTACCGTCCCTCGCTCGAGGCCCAGGCGGCCGAGGTGATCGACGCGCGGCGCACAGGCTTGGTGGGGCCGGACGTGACCTTCACCGAAATCGGCGAGGTGCTGAACGGCGCGCGGCCCGGCCGGATGACGGCCGCGGACATCACGCTCTATCGCTCGCTCGGCGTCGCAGCCCAGGATCTCGCCGGCACCATGGCAATCCTGGCACTTGCCGAGGCGGCAGGACGCGGGACCGTGGTGGCGTGGGATTGAAATCGACCAAAACCGTGCCGTGATATGAAGGAACCCGTGATGCGCCATCTCACCCTCCTCGCCGCCGCGCTCCTCGCCTCCGGCGCCGTGCAGGCACAAACGGCGGCGTGCCTCGCGCCCACCGGCCCGCAGGATGGCCCGGTCGCGATCCGCGACGCCAAGATCGTGGTCTATGACACCGCCATGCCGGGCGGAGGTCCCCAATCGCGCCAAACCATCGTTCAGTTGCAGGCCTGCGCCGCCATCTCGGGCAGCGCCGCGGTCTACGCCCTCTCCTATCGGCCCGTCCTGTTTTCCGCCGACGGGCACCTCCTTCAGGGCGGCTCCCTGGTGAGCGTCCTCAAAGTGCCGGCCGATGACGCCAAAGGCGGACCCGGGCACGCGCTGATCAACGAGACCTTCCAGGTCGGCTATGCGATCGACCGGGCCAAACTGCCGCGCAGCATCATGATCACCGCACTGGCCGCCGGAACCTGCGTGCCGGCCGGGACCGGCTGCGCGCCCCTGCCGGGGGATACGGCGGTACGGACGGTCACGGTGCCGCTGTGCGTCGCCGATGGGAGCGTTCCGCCGGCCGCGGAATGTCCGGCGGCGGCGAAGTAAGGGGGAAGGGAAGCACTTCTTTTTTGAAAAAAAGAAGCAAAAAACGTTTCCCCGTTTGGGGCGGGGGGATTGCGGATAGAAGACGGCGCATCTGATGATTCCATCGGAATTTCCCGGTAACTCATTGATTGTAAAGTTTTTTATTCGTTTTTCGAAAAAGAATCGCTTGCTTCGTCTCAAAACACCCCCATCGCCACCCCCGCCGCCATCGCCGCCCCCAGCTCCGCACAGCGCGCGAGATCCACGGGCCCAATGATTTTCGGCGCAAGAATGGCCTCCTTGGTCTGGGCGAAGGTGCAGACAACCAGGGGCGGCGCAATTTCCCGCAGGCGCCAGCCGGTCAGGATGCGGGCGAGTTGGCGGGCGGCATTGCTGCCGTCGGAACCAGCGCAGATCAGGCCGGCATAGGGGCGCCCGTTGAGGCGCTCGAGGCAGGGGTAGTAGCAGCGATCGAGCATGTCCTTCATTGCGCCGGAAAGGGCGGACAGGTTTTCCGGCGCTGCGAAGATGTAGCCGTCGGCGGCAATGAGGTCCTCGGCGGTGGCGTGTTCGGCGGCAAGATGGCGGACGATGACGGGTTCGCCGCGCGCGGCTGATGCGGCGGCTTCGGCCATCTGGCGCGCGCCGCCGGTGCGGGAATGGCTGACGAGGAGGAGGGTTTTCATCGGTTACGCCTCATGACGCGCAATCCTGGCCACCGCAGTTGGTGCTTGCAACGGGGGCGTCGGGCTGGTCAGCATAAGACAGCGGAAGGAGCGCTTACATGGTCAAAAAGACGGTCTTTATTGATGGCGAAGCTGGGACGACGGGGTTGGGGATTCGCGAGCGTCTGCTGCGCGTGCCCGGGCTCGCGCTGCGCTCGATCGCCGAAGACCGACGCAAGGACCCTGGCGCGCGGCGCGAAATGATGGAGTCGGTCGATCTCGTGGTCCTCTGCCTGCCCGATGCGGCAGCGAAGGAAAGCGTGGCGCTGGCCGACAGCCTCGGCGCCAAGGGGCCGCGCATCATCGATGCCTCCACCGCGCATCGGGTCGATCCGAACTGGGTCTATGGTTTTCCCGAAATGGCACCCGGCCAGGCCGAGAAGATCGCGGCAGCGACCCGGGTGAGCAATCCGGGCTGCTATCCGACCGGGGCGATCGGGCTGCTGCGGCCGCTGGTCGCAGCCGGCGCGATGGCGACCGATTTTCCGGTCACGATCAATGCGGTGAGCGGCTATTCCGGCGGCGGCAAGTCGATGATTGGCGAACATGCCTCCAGCGGCGGGCCGGCGTTCGAATTGTATGGGCTGGGTCTTGAACACAAACATGTGGCGGAGACCCAGAGCTATAGCGGGCTCACGCGGCGGCCGATTTTCGTGCCCTCCGTCGGCCATTACGCGCAGGGCATGATCGTCTCGGTGCCGCTGCATCTCGACACACTGGCGCCCGGCACCAGGGGCAGCGACCTGCACGACATTCTCGCCGGCTTTTACGCCGGCCAGCGCCTGGTGCGTGTGCTGCCGCCAACGGCGGATGCCAAGCTCGAGCCGGAAGCCCTCAATGACACCGATGTGCTGGAACTCAGAGTCTACGCCAACGAGAACCGGCGCCACGCGATCCTGGTCGCGCGGCTCGACAATCTCGGCAAGGGCGCCTCGGGCGCGGCAGTGCAATCGATCGGGCTGATGCTCGGCCTCGGCGAGACCGCCATCGGCAGCAAGGAGATGGCCCATGGGTGACGTCACACCGACCCGGGACCGCCCGCCGCTCTATGGGTTCGAGGGAAAATTCCCCGTCGTGGCGCCCGATGCGTTCATCGCGCCCACCGCAGCCGTGATCGGCGATGTCACCATCGGCGAGAAATCCGGCATCTGGTTCCATTGCGTGCTGCGCGCCGACACCAACTACATCCGCATCGGCGCGCGCTCCAACATCCAGGACGGCACCATCATCCACGTCAATGCCGGGCGCGAGATGACCATCATCGGCGACGATGTGACGGTCGGCCACGCCTGCATCATCCACGCCTGCACCCTGGAGAACCGCGCCTTCGTCGGCATGGGCGCCACGGTGCTTGACGGTGCGGTGATCGAGGAGGGCGGCATGCTCGCCGCCGGCGGGTTGCTCACGCCGGGCAAGCGGATCGGCCGCAACGAGTTGTGGTCGGGCGCGCCGGCCAAGCTCTGGAAAGTGATGGACGCCGACACCCGCGCCCGCTTCGACAAGACGGCAATCCACTACGCCGATCTCGGCCAGCGCTTCCGCGCCGGACGATAATCCCCCTCTGCCGCAAGCACAGCGGCCGCTTCCGCGCTGCAATTGCCCCTGATCTGAACATCATTTCGGCGGGCGGGGATCGCCTGTGGCCTCAGCCCCCAGCGGGCCCAGGGCAAAGCCCTGCCCTTGCTTTCTCTGCGCTGTCCGATCGACAGCGAACAATGGCGCACCCGGAAGGACTCGAACCTCCAACCCCCAGATTCGTAGTCTGGTGCTCTATCCAATTGAGCTACGGGTGCAGCAGAGAGCGCGCTATGTAGTTGATGATGGGGGGCCTAGCAATACCCCGAACGCATGGGAGGGCGGATAGTTTTCACCCTATCCGCCCGATATCCGATTCGCTCAGCCCGCCAGCTTGTCGAGTTCGCGCAGCACCGCCTCGCCCATCACCGACGTGCCGACCTTCGCGCAGCCCGGCGCCATCACATCCGGCGTGCGCAGCCCGCTCGCCAGCACATTGGTGCAGGCCTTCTCGATCAGCGCCGCATCCTCCTCCATGTCGAAGGAATAGCGCAGCAGCATCGCAAAGCTCATCATCTGCGCCAGCGGGTTCGCCACACCCTTGCCCGCAATATCCGGCGCCGAGCCATGGATCGGCTCATACAGCGCATGGCGCCGTCCTGAGCTGTCAGGCGCCCCCAGCGTCGCCGAGGGCAGCATGCCGAGCGAGCCGGTGAGCATCGACGCCAGGTCCGACAGAATGTCGCCAAACAGATTGCCGGTCACGATCACATCGAACTGCCGCGGATTGCGCACCAGCTGCATCGCGCAATTATCGGCATACATGTGGGACAGCTCGATATCCGGATATTCCGCCGCCGCCAGCTTCGTCACCACCTGGCGCCACAGCAGACCGGACTCCATCACATTGGCCTTCTCGACCGAACACACCCGCTTGCTCCGCTTGCGCGCCAGATCCAAGCCCACCCGCGCCACACGCTCGATTTCCATCGTGGTGTAGACCTCGGTGTTGATGCCGCGCTGAGAGCCGTCCGCCAACGTCTCGATGCCGCGCGGCTCGCCGAAATAGATGCCACCCGTGCTCTCGCGCACAATCATGAGATCAAGCCCCTGAACCACCTCGGGCTTGAGCGTCGAGGCATTCACGAGCGGATCAAGCACGATCGCCGGACGCAGATTGGCGAACAACCCCAACTCGCGCCGCAACGTGAGGATCGACAACTCAGGCCGCATGTCGAACCCGAGCTTGTCCCATTTCGGACCGCCTACCGAACCGAACAACACGGCATCCGCCGCCTTGGCGCGGGCCACCGTCTCCTCGGTAATCGGCGTGCCCTTGAGGTCGATCGCGGCACCGCCGACAACATCGTCCTGCAGATCGAAACTCGCGCGGCGCTTGCGGTCCATCCAGTCGATGACACGGATCGTCTCGCGCATCACCTCGGGGCCGATGCCGTCACCGGGCAGGACGAGAAGCTTCTTGTTGGCGGCCATGTTGGATCCTTGAGGCTATCGCGAAAAAGAAAGGGCTTCTTTTTTGAAAAAAAGAAGCAAAAAACTTTTATCCGTTCATGACGATCAAACGGAAATGCCGGGCATCCAGGATTTATCGGCCCGCTGTGACGCCTCGTAGGCATCGATCGCCGGCGCGTGCTGCAAGGTCTGGCCGATATCGTCCAAGCCGTTCAACAGCAGATGTTTGCGGAACGGGTCGATCTCGAAGGGGATCCGCTCGCCATTCGGCCGTACCACCACCTGCTCCGCCAGATCCACCGTGATCCGGGCGTTCTCGCCAAGCTTCGCATCCTCCATCAGCTGATCGCAGATCTCCCGCGACAGCTTGATCGGCAGA
Organism: Rhodospirillales bacterium; assembly: GCA_947447625.1. Lineage (GTDB taxonomy): Bacteria > Pseudomonadota > Alphaproteobacteria > Acetobacterales > Acetobacteraceae > CAIYPH01. Next base: position 26,728 of record CANFKS010000022.1, read on the forward strand.
ATGCCGTTCTTGAACGTGTTGGTGTGGAAAATATCGGCGAAATCAGGCGCGATCACGCAGCGGATGCCGAAATCAAGCAACGCCCAAGGCGCATGCTCGCGCGACGAGCCGCAGCCGAAATTCTCATGCGCGATCAGAATCTCGGCCTTGCGATAGGGCTCCCGGTTCAACACGAAATCCGGCCGCTCCCGGCCCTCAGCGTCATACCGCAGCGTGTCGAACAAATGCACGCCAAGCCCGGTGCGCTTGATCGTCTTGAGGAAGCGGGCCGGAATGATCTTGTCGGTATCGACATTGGCCATCGGCATCGGCGCCGCAATGCCGGTGAGTTTGGTGAAGGCGTCCATCATGCATACTCCCGCGGATCGACCAGATGGCCCGCAATCGCCGCCGCAGCCGCCATGGCGGGAGACACCAGATGCGTCCGCCCCCCTGGCCCTTGCCGCCCCTCGAAATTGCGGTTGGATGTGCTGGCACAACGCTGCCCCGGCGTCAGCTTGTCCGGGTTCATCCCCAGACACATCGAACAGCCCGGCTCGCGCCACTCGAAACCGGCCTCGATCAACACCTTGTCGATGCCCTCGGCCTCCGCAAGATCGCGCACGATGCCCGAACCCGGCACAATCATCGCCCGCACACCCGGCGCCACCTTGCGCCCCCGGGCAATCGTCGCCGCCGCGCGGATATCCTCGATCCGCCCGTTCGTGCAGGATCCGATGAACACCACATCGATCGGCAGATCCGTCATCTTCTGCCCGACCGTGAGACCCATGTATTCAACCATGCGCGTCAACTGCACGCGCCGGCCCTCATCGGCCTCGGCCAACGGATCCGGCACCACGCCATTGATCGCCACCACCGCCTCGGGATTGGTCCCCCATGTCACCATGGGCATGATCTCGGCGGCATCGAGCACCACCGTCTTGTCATAAACCGCCCCCTCATCCGACGGCAGGGACCTCCACCAGGCCAACGCCTTGTCCAGCGCCGCGCCCTTCGGCGCATACGGGCGCCCCGTCACATACGCGAACGTGGTCTCGTCCGGCGCAATCATGCCGGCCCGCGCGCCCGCCTCGATCGACATGTTGCAAACCGTCATGCGGCCCGCCATGTCGAGCGCGCGGATCGCGGAACCGCCGAACTCGATCACATGCCCGGTGCCGCCCGCAGTTCCGATTTTGCCGATGATCGCCAGCACGATGTCCTTCGCCGTCACACCGACGGGCAGATCACCATCCACCCGCACCAGCATGTTCTTCGCCGGCCGCTGCAACAACGTCTGCGTCGCCAGCACATGCTCGACCTCGGACGTGCCAATCCCAAACGCAAGTGCGCCCAGCGCCCCATGCGTCGAGGTATGGCTGTCCCCGCAGACGATCGTCGTGCCCGGCAGCGAAATCCCCTGCTCCGGCCCGATGATATGCACGATGCCCTGCTGCGGGCTCAAAATGGGGAAATAAGGGACCCCGAACTCAGCAACATTGCGCTCCAGCGTCTCCACCTGGATGCGGCTGTCGTCTTCGAGGATGCCCTGGGCCCGGCCCATGGTCGGAATATTGTGGTCTGCCACCGCAATCGTCGCATCCGGCCGGCGCACCGTGCGCCCCGCCAGCCGCAACCCCTCAAACGCCTGCGGCGACGTCACCTCATGGACGAGATGGCGGTCGATATACAGCACACACGTGCCATCCGGCAGCCGTTCCACCACATGCGCATCCCAAACCTTGTCAAACAAGGTCCGCACCTTCGATCCCGCCATGTCGTCTCCCTCAAGATGCAGGCGGCGGATTGAGGCCGCCTGGTAGACAGTGAGCTAGGCGGGGGCTTTGCCCCTCGACCCCACCAAGGGCTGAGCCCTTGGAACCCCATACCGAAGATAAGGGCTCAACCGGCAAGAGGGCCAACACAGCGCTGGCAACCGCTCCGTAGGCCCCCTTTTTTGTTAAGCCCTTACAACTTCGGGCATGAAGGCCCAGGGGCTCGGCCCCTGGCGGGGGTCGAGGGGGCGAAGCCCCCCGCCTTCCTTGCCTTGTGCCCGAACGCCTCAGCTCGCCGCCGGCGTCTCGGCGACGACGTCACGGGGCCGTTCGGCGATACGCGCCGACTTGCCGCGCCGGCCGCGGAGGTAATAGAGCTTCGCGCGGCGCACATCGCCGCGACGGACGACCGCGATTTCCGCGATGGTCGGCGCGTACAGCGCGAACACACGCTCCACGCCTTCTCCATAGCTGATCTTGCGCACGGTGAAGTTCGAATGCAGGCCCTTGTTGGAGCGGGCGATGCACACGCCTTCAAAATTCTGCAGGCGCGAACGCTCGCCTTCGACCACCTTCACGGCGACGCGCAGCGTGTCGCCCGGGCGGAAATCAGGGACTTTGCGTTCGGCGGTGAGCTTCTCGATCTGCTCCGCTTCGAACTGCTGGATGATATTCATGGGGTTGGTCCTTTCGTCGGATTTCGTCTAGGGCGCGGCGGGGGCGGCGGCAGCCGCTCCCGCCTGGCCGGTTGTGTGATGGGCTTGATAGGCTGACCAAAGATCGGGACGCCGGTCCCGGGTGATGCGTTCGGCTTCCGCCCGGCGCCAGGCCGCGACGGCGCCATGATGGCCGGAGAGCAGCACGTCCGGCACGGCGTGGCCCTGCCAGTCCGCAGGGCGCGTGTAGTGCGGGTATTCGAGCAGAAAGCTGGCGAAACTCTCCTCATCGGCGCTTTCCGCCGCCCCCATCACGCCCGGAAGCAGGCGGATGCAGGCATCGAGCAGCACCAAGGCGGCCGGTTCGCCGCCCGAGAGGATGTAATCGCCGATGCTGACCTCCTCGAGACGCCGCGCCGCGATCACCCGCTCGTCGATCCCTTCGTAGCGGCCGCACAACAGCACCGCACCGGGCCCGGCAGCGAGGGCACGAACCCGTTGCTGGCTGAGCGGACGGCCCCGCGGCGTGAGGTAGATCATCGGCCGCCCGTCATCGAACCCGGCAAGCGCCGCGTCGATGATATCGGGCCGCATGACCATCCCGGCGCCGCCGCCGAACGGCGTATCGTCCACCGTGCGATGCCGATCGGTGGCGAAGGACCGGATATCCCGAGCCTCCAGCGACCACACCGCGCGCTCCAGCGCCCGTCCCGCCAGCGACGTGCCGAGCGGACCAGGGAACATCGCAGGAAACAGCGTCAGCACGGACGCGCGCCAGGTCATGCCCGGGCCTCCCCGTCGACCACGATTTCCCCGGGCGGACACACCGTCACCCGCCCGGCTCCGATATCGACATCCGGCACCGCCGCACGCGTGAACGGCACCAGCAGCGGCCCGATCTCCAGGCTCGCCCCAGCGCCGTAATCATGCACGGCGGCAATCGTGCCGAGTTCCCGCCCATCCGGCGCAAAGGCCGCGAGGCCCACCAGATCTGTCAGATAGAACTCGTCCTCGGCCGGTGCCGGCAAGCGGTCGCGCTCGACGAGCAACCTCGTGTTGGTCAACTTCGCCGCATCCTCGCGGCTGCTGACCCACACCGGCTTGCCATCGACGATCTCGGCCACGCGCGCCACCCCTTCCGCCTGCCAGCGCAGACGGAACAACCGGCCCCGCCCATCGGCGAGCAGGCCGTAGCCAGCGATATCGGCCGGATCAGCGGTGTAGCTCGTGACATGCACGAACCCCTGCACCCCGTGAGGGCGGCCGATCACGCCGAGCAGGATGGTGCGCTCGGGCATCTAATGGCTCAGCCGTTCGCCTTGGCGCGTTCCTGCGCCTTCTTCTTCGGCGCCGACTGGACGGGCTGCTCGCTGTAGACGGGCATCGGCGCAAGCCCGGCATGGCCAAGGAACTTCGCCACGCGTTCGGTCGGCAGCGCGCCGTTGCTCAGCCAATGCGTGATGCGCTCGCCCTGCAGGCGGATACGGTCGGTATGCTCCTGCGGCAGCATCGGGTTGTAGCTGCCCACCTTCTCGATGAAGCGGCCATCGCGCGGCGAACGGCTGTCGGCGACCACGATGTGGTAGTAAGGGCGCTTCTTGGCACCGGCGAGAGCGAGGCGGATCTTAAGTCCCATCAGTCGGATACTCCTTCGAATTCAGTCATCTAAAGGCGATGTTCACAACGGCCACCGGCCGCATTCACTCCAAACGGCCAACCGCCGCTATCTCTTCAAAACGGCCTTCTGCCCTGCGGCATCAGGGCCGAAAGCCCCTGCCGCATCAGGCCCTTCTGGCCGAGCTTGCTCATCCGTTTCATCATCGTCGACATGTCATCGAACTGCTTGAGCAGCTTGTTGACCTCCTGCACCGTGGTGCCGGACCCCGCCGCGATGCGCTTCTTGCGGGACGCCTTGATGATATCGGGCAACTTGCGCTCCTTGGCCGTCATCGACGAAATAATCGCCGCCTGCCGGCCCAGCACCTTGGTATCGAGGTTCTTGTCGCCGATCTGCGCCTTGAGCTTGTCGGCGCCCGGCAACATGCCCAGGATCGACGAAATACTGCCCATCTTGCTGATCTGTTTGAGCTGCGAGGCATAATCCTCCAGATCGAACGTCCCCTTCGCCATCTTCCTGGCGAGCTTCTCGGCCTCGGCCTCGTCGATCGTCTCGGCGGCGCGCTCCACCAGCCCGACCACATCGCCCATGCCCAGGATCCGCCCGGCCACGCGCTCGGGATGGAACTCCTCAAGCGCATCGAGCTTCTCGCCGGTGCCCACCAGCTTGATCGGCGCCCCGGTGATCGAACGCATCGACAGCGCAGCGCCGCCCCGCGCATCGCCATCCATCCGGGTCATGACGATGCCGGTCACACCGACCGCCTCGTTGAACGCCTTGGCGGTATTGACCGCGTCCTGCCCGGTCATCGCATCGACCACCAACAGGGTCTCGGCCGGATTGGTCGCGCGCCGGATGGCGGCCACCTCCGCCATCAACACCATATCAATCGACAACCGGCCCGCGGTGTCGAGAATAACGACGTCGAACACCTCGCGCCGCGCCGTATCCATCGCCCGCTCGGCGATCTGCAGCGGCGTCTGCCCCATGATGATCGGCAGGCTCGTCACACCGGCGCGCTCGGCCAATTGCTGCAACTGCAACTGCGCCGCCGGCCGCTGCGTATCCAGGCTCGCCAGCAGCACTTTCTTGCGATCGCGCTTGGCCAGCCGCATCCCGAGCTTGCCCGCCGTCGTCGTCTTGCCCGAGCCCTGCAACCCCACCATCAGGATCGGCACCGGCGCCGCCGCGGCCAAATTGATCGGCACCGCCCCCGCGCCGCCCAAAGCCTCGATCAGAACGTCATTGACGATCTTGATGACCTGCTGGCCCGGCGAAACCGACGCCAGAACCTCCTGCCCGACCGCCCGCTCCCGCACCTTGGCGATGAAATCGCGGACAACATCGAGCGCCACGTCGGCATCGAGCAGCGCGAGGCGCACTTCGCGAAGCGCCTCCGTCACGTCGGCCTCGTTCAGCGCGCCCCTCTGGCGCAGCCGATCGAACACCCCGGAAAGCTTGCCCGTCAAACCTTCGAACACGCGTCAAACCTCTCAATGCAAATCGCGCCGCTGCGCGAACCTTCGCGGAGCGGCGGACTGACCTCCATGCGGTATGCCCCCCCTATCCCCTCAAGTCAAGCACACCCAAGCCGCCCCGGACGCCTCTCGATCACCGCCCCTCGATCACCGCCCCCCGATCACCGCCCCGGCCAGCAACCCGCCCGGCGAGCAACCCGTCGGATGTCTGCGGGTCCACCAGCAAAGCCACCCCCGGCTCACCCCTTCTATCGAGCGCCACCCGGTTCTCATCCGCCGGACTCGGCTCCACCCCCAGCCCCGCCAAGACCAGCCCCGCCATCCCCAGCCCCGCCAACACCAGCGCCCCCTGCAACCACGCTGCCCGCGTCGGCCCCCATCGGCCGCAACGCCTGATACATCGCCATCCAGCGCCGATCGATCCACGCCTTCCAGTGCGCCACCCAGACCCCCTCCACCGCCAGCCTCCCGCGCCACGCCACCGCCCGCCCCGCGCCAAGCCCAAGAATTGCCACCGCATCGCGCTGCGGCCGCCAGGACTGCAACGCCCGCCCCTGCGCAGCCCGCCGCAGATTCTCCGCCAGCGGCGCGCCCGCCCGCACCGCCCACACCCCCGCCTTGGGCCGCCCGCCCCCTTCGACCGACGCGCAATCCCCCGCCGCAAACACGCCGTCATGGCTCACGCTGCGCAACATCGCATCAACGCGCACACAGCCCAGCGCGTCACACGCCAGCCCCGACTCGGCCAGCAACCTCGGCCCCCGCACCCCCGTTGCCCACAGCGCCGCATCGGCCACGATCTCCCGCCCATCGTCGAGATAAAGCCGCCCCCCCTCATGGCGAACCGCCCGCCCCCCGCTCACCACCGCCACCCCCGCCGCCGCCAATCCCCGCGCCACCGCCCGTCGCACCAGCCCCGGCGCCCCCGCCAACACCTCACTCGCCGCACTCACCAACACCACCACTGCCCGCCCCCGCAGCCGGATCGCCACCGCAATTGCCAACTCCGCCCCGCTCGCCCCGCCACCCACCACCGCTATGCGCCCCCCGGCCTCGATCCGCGACTCCAGTTCCGCGAGCCGCGCCAAAAACCGCCCGATCGGCTTCACCGGGATTCCCCCCGTCCCCGCCTGCGGCTCCCCGCCGACATCGATCGACAACAGATCGAACGGCAAATCCGGCCGCGCCCCGAACCGCACCGCCCGCCCCACCGGATCGATCCCCGTCGCCGCAGCCAAAATCAGCCGCGCCCCCGCCGCCGCCGCCAGCCGCGCGCAATCCAGATGCGCCTCCTCATGGCGATATTCGCCACGGACCAACCCAGGCAGCATCCCCGAATACGGCGTCTCCGCCTCCCGCGCGATCAGCGTCACCCGCACCCCCGGCAGCGGGCGCATCGCCGCCTGACGCAACACCTCGGCATGGGCATGCCCGGCGCCAAGCAGAACAAGATCGGTGTGAACGGGCATCACGGGCTGCATCGCGCAAGTCTAGGCCAAACAGCCCCACCACCGAAACAGGGGCTTGCCGGGGAACCCATTAGCGGCTCAATTTCCACCATGACCTGGTCCATCCTCGCTCGCGATCCCACCACCGGCGCACTCGGCGCCGCCGTGGCCACCCGTTTCTTCGCCGTCGGCGCCATCTGCATTCATGTCGAGGGCGGCGTCGGTGCTCTGGCGACGCAGGCGCTGATCAACCCGATGTATGCCGTCCACGGCATGCCTCGCCTGCGCCTGGGCGAACCGCCCGGCCATCTCTCGGCCGCCCTGCTCGCCGCCGATGCCGGGCGCGAACACAGGCAATTGCACATATTGGATGCACAAGGCCGCATCTCCCAGTTCACCGGCAGCGCCTGCATCACCTGGGCCGGACACCTCGCCGGCCATGACGTCAGCGTCGCCGGCAACATGCTGGCCGGCCCCGATGTCGTCGCCCACACCCTGGCGGCCTGGCGCGCCAGCACCGGCACCATGGCCGAACGCCTCCTCACCGCCCTCGAAGCCGGCGAAGCCGCCGGCGGCGACAAGCGCGGCAAACAATCCGCCGCCCTCAAGATCTGCACCAACGACCCCTACCCCGACCTCGACATCCGTGCCGACGACCATCCCGATCCGCTCGCCGAACTGCGCCGCCTCCACGCCGTCAGCCGCGAGCGCTACGCCACCTTCCGCACCTTCCTCGCCGGCCGCGACAGCCCCTGCGGCCTCTATGACCGCGCCGAGATCGACGCCGCCATCGCCGCCGCCGAAGCCGCCACCGCCAAGGGCCTGGGCTGACTGGCGCACGTCTTGCTTGACCACGCCTTGCCGCCTGCCGCTTCCGTGACACATAACGGCAACACCACCTCTGACCGGCTCAACCGGCCGCAACCGCCGACCACCAAGGGGATCACCATGACGCGCCCGTCGCTGCTCGCTACCGCCCTGCTCGCCGCCGCCCTCGCCTCCCTTGTGCTGGCCCCTCTGCCCGCCCTTGCCCAAGACAGCTCGACGTTGCGCATCGGCCTCGCCGATGACCCCGACCTGCTCGACCCCACGCTTGGCCGCTCCTTCGTCGGGCGCATCGTCTTCGCCGGGCTGTGCGACAAGCTCGTCGACATCGACGCCAACCTGAACATCGTCCCCCAACTCGCCGCCTCCTACGCATGGACCGACAGCAAAACCCTCGTCTTCAAGCTGCGCCCCGGCGTGAAATTCCATGACGGCACCGATCTCGACGCCGCGGCCGTCAAATTCAGCATGGAACGCCACCTCACCATGCCGGGCAGTGCCCGGCGCGGCGAAATCTCCACCCTCGATCGCGTCGAGGTGGTTGACCCGCTCACGGTGCGGATGGTCCTCAAAACCCCCACCGCCCCCTTCCTCGCGGCGCTGACCGACCGTGCCGGCATGATCATCTCCCCCAAGGCCGCCGAGGCCGCCGGCAAGGACTTCCCGAACAAGCCGGTCTGCGCCGGCCCCTACAAGTTCGTCGAACGCGTCGCCCAGGACCACATCACCCTCGAGCGCTTCGACGGCTACTGGAACGCCGCCGCCATCAAAATCAACCGCATCATCTACCGCACCGTCATCGACCCCTCCGTGCGCAACGCCAACCTCCAGGCCGGCGCGCTGGACATGGCCGAACGCATCCAGCCGACCGATGTCGACGCCATCAGAAAAAACGCCAAGCTCGCGCTCGCGGTGTATGACGGCCTCGGCTACCAGGGCATCACCTTCAACGTCGGCCATGGCGATCGCTCCAAAACCCCGCTCGGCCAATCCGCCCTCGTCCGCCAGGCGCTCGACGCCGCGATCGACCGCGAAGCCCTCGTCCAGGTCGTCTACGCCGGCATGTTCACCCCATCGGCCCAGGCGATCCCCTCGGCCAGCCCGTTTTATGACCCCAGCACCCCCGCCCCCAAGCGCGACCTTGCCCGCGCCAAAAAACTTCTCGCCGAATCCGGCATGAAACTCCCCGTCACCGTCGAACTCACCGTCACCAACTCGGCCGATCAGGTGCAGACCGGCGAAGTCATCCAGTCGATGGCCAGCGAAGCCGGTTTCGATGTCAAGGTCCGCGCCATGGAATTCGCCGCCTCCCTCGATGCCGATGACCGCGGCGACTTCGCGGCCCACCTCATCGGCTGGTCCGGCCGCGCCGACGCCGATGGCAATCTCTACAACTTCCTCCACACCGGCACGCCGCTCAACGTGGGCCGCTACAGCAGCAAGGACGTCGATGGCTGGCTTGATGAAGCCCGCGCCGTCACCGACGTCAAATCCCGCCAAGCCCTCTACGCCAAGGTCGCCAAGGCCCATATCGCCGACGTCCCCCTGATGTATCTCTACATCAACAAGTGGATCACCGGCATGTCCACCCGCGTCGAAGGCTACATCCCGGTCGCCGACGGCATCATCCGCCCACAGGGCATCACGCTCGCGAAGTAAGGAACACGCTCCGTGCGCGGTCATCTCGGCATACGCATCCTCCAGGTCGTCCCGACCCTGCTGCTGGTCAGCATCTACGTCTTCTGCCTCCAGCAGCTGATGCCGGGCGACCCAGCCCTCGTCCTCGCCGGCGAGGAGCGGGACCCCCAGGTTCTCGCCCAGATCCGTGCCGAGCTGTGGCTCGACCGCCCCCTGGTGATTCAGTATTTCCACTGGATCGGCAACGTGCTGACCGGCGATTTCGGCTTCTCCTGGCGCATCCGCCAGCCCGTTGCCATGCTCATCGGCCAGAAACTGCCGGTCACCCTGCAACTCGGCTCCATGGCCTTCATCATCGCCATCTCCATCGGCGTGCCGATGGGCATCATCTCGGCGGTCAACAAAAACGGCTTCCTCGACTACCTCGCCAACGGCATCGGCCTCGCCGGCCTATCCACGCCCAATTTCTGGCTCGGGATCATGCTGATCCTGCTGGTCTCGGTCCAACTGGGCTGGCTGCCCCCCTCCGGCTACGTCCCCCTCTCGGAGGACTGGCGCCAGTCGCTGGCCACCACCATCATGCCCGCCTTCGTCCTCGGCAACGCCATCGCCGCCGTGTTGATGCGCCACACCCGCTCCGCCATGCTCACCGCCCTCGAACAGGACTATGTCCGCACCGCCCGTGCCAAAGGCCTGCGCGAATGGACCGTCGTCATCCACCACGCGCTGCGCAACGCCCTCGTCCCGGTCGTCACCCTCGGCGCCCTCGAACTCGGCACCCTGCTCTCCGGCGCCGTCCTCACCGAACAAGTCTTCTCGGTCCCCGGCTTCGGCAAACTCATCGTCGATGCCGTCTTCAACCGCGACTATCCGGTCGTCCAAGGAGTCGTCCTCGTGACTGCAACCGTCTACGTCTCGCTCAATCTCATCGCGGATGTGCTCTACGTCCTCATCAACCCGCGGCTGCGCGGCGCATGAGCGCGACCCTGGCCACCCCGGCCGCCCTCAAAATCGTCTCCCTCAGCCCCAAGCGCCTCGCCTGGCAACGCTTCTGCAAACGCCCCGCCGCCGTCGCGGCCCTGGTCGTGGTCGCCCTCTTCATTTTCGTCGCCGCCTTCGCCCCCTGGGTCGCCCCCTTCGACCCGATCAAAACCAGTTGGACCCTCATCCGCAAAGCCCCCTCCTGGGCCCACTGGATGGGCACCGACGAAAACGGCCGCGATGTGCTCTCCCGCGTCATCTTCGGCGCCCGCGCCTCCATGACCGCCGGCGTGATCTCCGTCACCATCGCCGCCGGCATCGGCGTGCCCGTCGGCCTCATCGCGGGCTTCGCCGGCGGCTGGACCGACACGCTCGTCGGGCGCATCGTTGACGCCATGCTCGCCTGCCCCTTCCTCATCCTCGCCATCGCCATGGCCGCCTTCCTCGGCCCGTCCCTGCAAAACGCGATGATCGCCATCGGCGTCACCGCCGCCCCCGTCTTCGTCCGCATCTCCCGCGGCGCCACCATCGACGCCGCCACCAACGACTACGTCGAAGCCGCCCGCGCCCTCGGCAACCCCGCCTGGCGCGTCGCCGCCCGCCACATCCTGCCCAACATCGTCCCCCCCGTGATGGTCCAAGCCACGCTGGCCATCGCCGCCGCCATCATCGCCGAAGCCTCCCTCTCCTTCCTCGGCCTCGGCCAGCAACCCCCCGCCCCCTCCTGGGGCTCCATGCTCAACTCCGCACAACGCTTCCTCACCCAAGCCCCCTGGCTCGCCGTATTCCCCGGCGCCGCCATCTTCCTCGCCGTCCTCAGCTTCAACCTCGTCGGCGACGGCCTCCGCGACGCCCTTGACCCCCGCGCAAAGTAACGGTTTCGCCCGATCGGTAGGCACGACGGATGCGCCAGGCGGCAGCCGAAGGGCAGCCTCCTGGCGGGTTTTCCTGCTGATGGCCTTGCTGCTCGCACCGCTGCCGGCGCTGGCCCAAGGCCTCACGATCTTCGCCGCAGCCAGCCTGACCGACGCGATGAAGGACATCGCGACACTCTGGCTGAAGGCAGGCCACCCGCCCCTGCGCCTGTCGTTCGGTTCGAGTTCGACACTGGCCCGCCAAATGGAGCAGGGGGCGCCGGCTCATCTGTTCGCCTCGGCCGACGAAAAATGGATCGACTACCTGGCCGCGCGCTCCCTGCTTGCAGAAGATACCCGCCGATCCCTGCTCGGGAACGATCTCGTCCTCATCGTGCCGGCCGACAAGGCGCGCAAAATCACGATGGATGCCACACTCGATGTGGCGGCATTGCTCGGGCCAAACGGACGTCTCGCGACCGGCGATCCCAAGCATGTGCCGGTGGGGATCTATGCCCAGCAAGCCCTGCGCACACTCGGCCTGTGGGACACGCTACAACCCCGCCTCGCCAGCACCGCGGATGTCCGCACAGCCCTCCTCCTGGTGGAACGCGGCGAAGCCCCGGCTGGCATCGTCTATGCCACCGATGCGGCAGTCGCCACGGGGGTGATGATCGCCGGCGTATTCCCCGACGCGAGCCATGATCCGATCTCCTATCCCTTCGCCGTAACCAAAGCGGGGGACACTGCCGAGGCACGCGCCTTCATGGCCTTCCTCGCCGGCCCCGCCGCGCGGAAGGTCTTCGTGCAGCGCGGCTTCAAGCTTCGGTAGCCGACGCGTCAGATCGCCCGATTCAGATTTTTGGCGATGCCGCCAAAAATCATCAGGCTCTCGTCATGGCCCCATGAACGCTTCATCACTGCGGCAGCAGCGTATCCGGAACACCGCCGCGGTCCTGAAACGCCCTCAGCCGGCCTTCACCGCCACGGGTGCCATGTCGCGGCGGAGGCGGTTTTCGCCGAGGAAGAGCAGGATGGGCGCAGCAATGAAAATCGAAGACGACGTGCCCACCACGATGCCGAACAGCATCACCCAGGCAAAGCCCGAGAGGGTCGTCCCGCCAAACAGGGCCAGCGGCAGCGCTGCGAGAAACACCGTCATCGAGGTCCCAAGGGTCCGGTTGAGGGTTTCGTTGATCGACAGATCGATCAACTCGCGCAGCGGCATCGTCTTGTATTTACGCAAATTCTCCCGCATCCGGTCGTAAACCACCACTTTATCGTTGGTGGAGTAGCCGATGATCGTCAAAATCGCGCCCACCATCACCAGGTCGAATTCAAACCGCGTCAGCGCGAGAAATCCAATCGCCTTGGTCACATCGAGAATCAGCGTCGCAACCGCGCCCACCGCGAACTGCCACTCGAAGCGGAACCAGATATAGACGAGGATCATCAACAAACTGACACCAAGCGCCAGCATGCCGTCGCGGAACAACTCGGACGACACCGAGGCCCCGACCGCATCGGTCCGCAGCACCTTGGACCCCGGTTGCGCCTGCTCAACGGCGCTGCGCACCTTGGTGACGATGATCTGCGTGGCGGCCTCAGTCGGTTGCGCCGGCAGGCGGATCAACACCGATGTCTCTTCGCCAAACCGCTGCACGCCGGGTTCCTTGACCCCCTGGGCATCGAGCGCGGCGCGGATCCTGGTGAAGTCCGCAGGCTGCGGCGTGCGCACTTCCATGATGATGCCGCCCGAGAAATCGATGCCGAAATGCAGCCCGGGCGTGATGAACAGGATGACCGAGGCAAGCGACAACAGAGCCGAGACAATCAGCCCCGCATGCCGCCCCTTCATGAAGTTGATTTTGGTGTGGTCCGGAACAATCCGAAGCAGAGGACGGAAAAACATGGCGCTCTCCTACACCGGCAGCGCCGCGGGACGGTTGCGACCGTACCACTGCACCATCAACATCCGTGCCAGCATCGTGGCCGTAAACATCGTCGTAACAATGCCCACAGTGATCGTCACCGCGAACCCGCGCACCGGCCCGGAGCCGAAGATGAACAACATCACATGCGACAGGAACGTCGTCGCGTTGCTGTCCACAATCGTCGAGAACGCCCGCTTGAAACCGGTCTCCATCGCATTCAGCGGCGTCCGCCCGTTATGCGCCTCTTCGCGGATACGCTCGTTGATCAGGATGTTCGCATCCACCGCCATGCCCAGCGTCAGCAGCATCCCCGCCATGCCCGGCAGCGTCAGCGTCGCCTCCAGCAGCGACAATATCGCAACCATCAACACCAGATTGGCGAGCAGCGCGATATTGGCAAACCAGCCGAACAACCCATAAAAAACAGCCATATAGACCATCACAAGCACGAATCCGACCGCCAGCGCCACAGCACCCGCCTTGATCGCATCCGCCCCCAGCTCCGGCCCCACCGAGCGCTCCTCCACCACCGTCAGCGGCGCCGGCAGCGCCCCAGCCCGCAGCAGAACCGCCAGATCCGTCGCCGAGCGCGCCGTGAAATTCCCGCTGATCTGCCCCCGCCCCGCGGTGATCGCCTCGCGGATATTGGGCGCCGAAATCACCTTGTCATCGAGCACGATCGCAAACGGATGCCCCACATTGTTGCGGCTCACTTCGGCAAACCGCCGCGTGCCGATGGAATCGAAGGTGAAATTCACCACCCATTCCCCGCTTTGCGGGCTCTGCCCGGCCCGCGCATCCGTCAGGTTCGCGCCATCCACCTCCACCCGCCGCCGCACCGCGACCTTGCCCCCCGGCCCGCCCTCCTGCACCAGAAAATCCACCCCCGGCGGCGGCACCGGATTGTTCACATTGGCCGTCTCATCCGTCAGCCGGAACGTCATCCGCGCCGTCTTGCCCAACAAATCCTTGATCCGCTTGGGATCCTCCACCCCCGGCAACTGCACCACGATCCGGCTGTCGCCCTGCGCATTGATCAACGGATCCACCACCCCGGTCTCATCAATCCGTCGCCGCACGATTTCGATCGACTGCTGCACCGCGCCCCGCGCCTTCTCCACCAGCGCCGGCGCCGAAAGCGTCACAATGATCTGCCCCGGCGTCGATTCAAACTCCAGATCCGGCCGCGCCACCGCCGCAGTGCCGACAATCTGGCCCAACTCCTGCAACGCCTTCAGCGCCGCATCCTGCTTGGACTGGTCATCGATGCGCACCACAAGCCGGTTCTGCGCCGCCTGCGGCGTCACCACGAAGCGCGCCACGCCGGCCCGGCGCAGCCCCTGCCGCGCCGAATCGGCCATGCTGTCGAGCCGCTCCTTGATCACCGCCGCCATATCCACCTCAAGCAGCAGATACGACCCGCCCCGGAGATCCAACCCGAGATGAACCGCCCGCCACGGCACCCATGACGCAGGGGCCGCCAAAAGATTGGGCAGCGCAAACACCAACCCAAGCAAACAAGCCCCGAGAACAAGGGTCGTCTTCAGACGCGAAAAATACATCATAGTGCGGCAGGAGGCTCCATCCAGGCCGCCCCACAATGCCGCCAAGGCCGCCGATAAGCAACGTCTTGCAGCACGATACCCGCCCTCGCCCCACTCTGGCCGATCGCCCGCCCCCCATGCTACGCGACACCTCCCATCGAACCGGACCCCTGCCCATGACCTCCCCTCTGCGCATCGGCGTCATCGGCGCCGGCCATTTCGGCCGCTTTCATACCCAGAAAATCGCCGCCAACCCGCGCGCAACCCTCTCCGGCCTGCACGACGCCGCCCCCGCCCGGGCCGCCGCCGTCGCAGCCGAGATCGGCTGCCCCGCCTTGTCCCTCGATGGCCTCCTCGCCGCGTCGGACGCCGTTGTCATCGCCGCCCCCGCAGCCCTGCATCATTGCCTCACGCTGCAGGCGCTGGCCGCCGGCAAACACGTCCTCGTCGAAAAACCCATCGCCGCCACCCTCGCCGAAGCCGACGAAATGGCCGCCCTCGCCGCCCGCAACGGCCTCGTCCTGCAAGTCGGCCATCTCCTGCGCTACACCGCCGAACACGCCGCCATCACCGCCCGCCTGCCCAACCCGTTCTATATCGAATGCATCCGCATCGCGCCCTTCAAACCCCGCGGCACCGATGTCTCCGTCGTGCTTGACCTGATGATCCATGACATCGACTTCGTGCTCTCCCTCGTCGACAGCCCCGTCACCGCCGTCGACGCCATCGGCGCCCCCGTCGCCTCCGCGCAGGACGACATCGCCAACGCCCGCATCCGCTTCGCCAACGGCTGCGTCGCCACCCTCACCGCCAGCCGCGTCTCCCTCAAGCAGGAACGCCGCATGCGCCTCTTCGGTCAGGACCTCTATCTGAACGTCGACTTCGCCGCCCGCTGCCTCACCGCCATCGGCGCCACCAACGGCACCCCGATCCCCCTCCTCGAAGGCGCCCGCCTCGAGGAAACCACCTGGTCCGACACCGACCCGATGGCCGCCGAACACGCGGGCTTCTCCGCCGCCATCCTCGATGGCGCCCCCGTCCTGGTTGACGCCGCCGCCGGCCGCCGCGCGCTTGACGTAGCCCTGCAGGTCAGCACCTCGATGGCCGCCACCCGCCATCTCGCCCAGGCATCCGGCCTGTTGCGCTAGAGCCGGATGCCTTCGCCGATCAGAAGGCATCGCGCTCCAAACCAGCGCTCACCATCAACTGCCATAAAGCCGGGAAGAACGGGCCTTTCCGGAGATCCGTATCAGTTCCCGCCCGAGAGAAGCGCCGACAAATCCTGCCCGTTCACCAACACCTTGTTGGCCGCATAGGTGATCCGCCACACCGTCTCCGTGCCCTTCTGCTCGCCCAATCCCTTCAGCATCAACAACACCGGCCCGGCCATCGCCGCCTCCGGCACCTTGCCGAGCGTGCGGATCAGCGCATCAAGCCCCGTCATCCGCACTTCGCCCTTGCCCGTCACATCCTCCGCCGACGCCACCGCCAACTGCCCGCTCGCCCGCAGCCGCGACATGCCCAGATCGATCTCCAGCCCATCGAGCGACACGACCGCCGGATTGCCGGCCAACAGCTGCATCGCCTCATCCGCCATGTCGAAATCGTCATCGCCCGCATTGTCGATCGCCCGCTCCAGCAGCGCGACCACATCGGCCTTCTTCGGGCCCGACACCCGCGGCGCCAGCATCACCCGCTTGGGCATCAACTCCCGCATGGCCCCCTTCGGCACCATCGCCGAGTCGAACCCCGCCACCTCCAGTTTCAGCCCGAACTCCGTCTTGCCCCCCGGCGCACCCATCGCAGTGCCGAACGTCACCGTCTCCAGACTGCCACTCATCGCCTCGCTCATCAGGCTCACACCCGACCAGGTCTGGTCCATCTCCACCCGGGCGAACACCTCGCTCGCCTCGGCCAGCAGCGCATGCAACATCTTGCGCTGCGCCGCCGACGGCTGCCCATCCGGCGCCTGGCTCGCCTGCACACTGGCCGCAAGCCGCGCCACCAGGCGCATCGCCCCCGCAAACCGGTCCGGCCGCATGGCCTCGCCCCGTGTCGTCGCCGCAATCTCGCGCGCCTTGAGCATCAGCACCGTGCCATCCGGCAACGTCTCGCGCGCGTCATAGCCCGTCATCCGGCTTTCGCCTGACATCGCCATCATCCCGCTTGCGCCCGGCTGCCACTGGGTCCTGGTGCTGATCTGCGCAATTTTGCTGACGCTCTCGCCGCCCTTCAAAATCTGCTCGATCTGGCTGTATTCCGCCTCGCCGCGGCTCGCCGTCGCCAAGGTCGTGTCGATCTCCAGCCGCGCTCGCTGCGTGCCGATGCGCAGCGAATAGAACGGCGTCTTCTCATCGGCCATCATCACATCGAGCTGCGCCGGCATGGTGAACGCCTCCATTGCCCAGCGCCCATCCCCCAACCCGCGCAAAAACGCCCCCGCCGGCCGATCCATCGTCACCGTCATCCCCGGCACCGGCATTGCGCCGAATTCCATCCTGAACCGGTCCCCCGCCGGCACCACCGTCACCGGCACCTGCCCCGCCTCCACCAGCGGGCTCAACAACCCCACGATCCACCCCCGCAAATCGCGCTGCACGCCAGCCGCCTGCTCCGCCGTCACATCGGCCCACGCCGCTCCCGCCCACGTCACACCCACCATCGTCATACCCGCCAGCACCGCACCCGCCAGCATCGCTGCACCGAACCGCGTTCCACACCCACGCATCGCAAGCCTCCTGATCGAATCGCGCTGATCGAATCGCGCTTCTCTAGCCGATTGTCGGACTTAAGCAGAGATTTGCAGCCCGTCCAAAGGAACGGGCATGCGCTCTGAATTGAGAGCTTGGACGGCGTTATGGATGGCGTGGTCAAGGGCGCCGGCGAAGCTTTGGTGAGCGAGGTGATGGGCTTTGCGGTCGCGCCAAAATGTTTCGTTTTCGGTCTGATCTGGCGCGTATCCGGGCAGCCGTTCGACGATGCGCCAGTGCGCCCGCACAGCGCGCGCTGCCCGGGAGAGTTTGCTTGTGCGGCGTGGGCCATTGTCCCCGACCGGCACGACGGGCCTGGCGGGCTGTCCCGGCTTGGGACCGTAAAGCCGGTCGAACTGTTCGAGATGCACGACGAAGTCACTGCTGCGCCTGGTCTTGGAGGCGTGCACGATGAGCAGGCGGGTCGTGTGATCGAGAGATCCCAGCATCGCGACCTTCTGCACCTGCCCCGGTGCGGGAACGCGCAGGTCCGCTCCTCTCTTCGCCCAGGCACGGGCGAGGTAGCACTGCGTCAGTGCCTCGCTTTCGTCGCCGGAGAGCAATGTCAATGTTGACGTGCCGTGGCTTCCCTACCGATTTCCCTGTGGTAGGCTGCG
>CANFKS010000023.1 GCA_947447625.1 Rhodospirillales bacterium
AAAAGCAGTCAGAACAACAGACGGACGGGCATTGAACGTCGCATGCCAGGCCGCCAATCCCGGCGCCTCGCGCTGCCACGCCTCGTCAGCAAAACGGAAATCGAGATAAGCCAGCGCCACCCCGATCGCGATATGACCGATCCCGAACGGCGCAGCCCCCAGCGCCTGCGCCTCGGCCTCCAGTGCCAGGATACACGCGCGGATCTTGCCCTCCCACAGCGCCTGATGCGCCACCGAACGCAGCCCCTCCGGCTTGATCCGTTCGAGCAGCCGCAACAGCGAAATATCCAGCATGCCGCTGCCCAACGCCTGCCACCGCATCGCCTGCATCCGCGCCCCCAACGCCGCCGGGAACAGCCCACCCTTGGCGTGGCGGTCAAGATACTCACAAATCACAATAGAATCATAGAGATAACCACAATCTGGCGTCACCAGCGTCGGGATTTTCCCCAACGGATTCTCCCGCATCAACGCCAGATGCGGCTCCGTCCCGCCCACCACGGTCCGCACACACGCCAGCCTCTCAGCCATCCCAACCTCATGGGCCGTAACCATCACCTTGCGCACATACGGCGAGCGGGGTGACCAATGCAGCGTCATTTTTGTTGTCATTCGTTCAGACCCTCCCCTCCCACTCTGGCATCCCTCCGGCCGCGCCGCTAGAGCGGGATGATTTTTGGCAGAAACGCCCAAAGTCTGAATCAGGCGATCAAACAAAGACTTAGAGCGGGATGAATGCGCCCATCAGAAGCCATCCCACTCCAGCCATCCCCCCGCACCGAACAATCCGCCTCGACAACCGCCGGGCCCTCCCCCTTCAGCGAACCGCCGGGCGCACAATCACCCGAAAGGCTGCCTCATCCACCAAAAACCGCCGCGCCACCGCCTGCACATCCGACGCACTCACCCCCTCCGCCCCCGCCACCAGATCGCGGACCGCCTCAACAGACCGCGGATCCCGCATCACGCCTGACAGCGCCCCGAGCCAATACCCGTTCTCCCGCTGCATCCGTATCCGCGCATTCACCCGCGGCCGTTTCGCCCGCTCCAACTCGTCCGCCGTCGGCGGCGCATCCCGCAGTGCCGCCGCAAACTGCTCAAGCTCACCATAGAACGTCGCCACCTTGTCGACCGGCAACTCCAGCATCGCATAGACATAACCCAACCCCGGAAACACCTCCGAAGACGCAGCCGATGCCTGCGGCGAATACGTCATCCCCTCCGCCGAGCGCAGCCGATCCGTCAGCCGCCCCTGCAATATCGCCGCCATCACGCCCAGCGCCCGTTGCGCCGGCGGATCAGCAAAGAAATCCACCGTCGGCCACGCCGTCACCGCCACCGCCTGGTCCGACCGCCCCGCATGCCTCGCCTCCAACGGCGGCGTGCCGGCCGGCGGAAACCGCACCCGCGCCTGCCGCGGATCAACCGCCTTGCGCACCGCTTGCGCCGGCATTG
Source organism: Rhodospirillales bacterium (assembly GCA_947447625.1). Lineage (GTDB taxonomy): Bacteria > Pseudomonadota > Alphaproteobacteria > Acetobacterales > Acetobacteraceae > CAIYPH01. Next base: position 1,456 of record CANFKS010000023.1, read on the forward strand.
TGCCAAAACTGCGCGCCACCCCATCGATCGCCCGCTCGACCGCGATATCCCCCACCACCACGATTTCGATCGGCCCCGCCGCGAAGGCCGGCCCGATCAACGCCGCCAGATCCTCCGCCCGCGCCTGCGCCAACCCCTCGGCATCCGGCACAGCCTGCCACCGCATATCCCCGCCCCGCAACGCCGGCCCCAGGATCCGCCCCAACACGCCCGATGCCGTCGCATCGCGCTGCGCCGCCTGGTTCAACAACGCCCCCCGCATCCGCTCGAACGCCGCCGCCCGCATCCCCGGCCCCCGCGTCATCGCCTCCAGCCACTCCATCTGCCGCTCGAAATCCGCCGGCCGCGTCGCCCCATCGAGCAGGAACGCATCGTCATCCATCGACAAATCAAGCCCGATCCGGTTGTCCACCGTCAGCCGCTGAAACGCCTCGTACGCCAATTCCCGCGTCCCCCCGTACCGCAACAACGGGACCGACCCATTCACCTGCCACAAAGACCCCGCCAACCCCTGCGGCACCCCAAGCCGCCCCTCGCCGATCCGCACCCGAACCCTGACATCCTCCCGCGCGAAATCCGTCCGCTTCACGATCAGCCGCACGCCATTGGCAAACCGCACCACCTCGGCATCGAGCGCCTCGATCCGCCCCCGCTCGGCAATCGCCCCCGCCCGCGCCGCGAGCGCATAGGGCCACCCGGTTTCCCCCTGCGCCACCGGCGCCACCAAGGTCTTCTCCATCGCGCCCGTCAAAACCGCCGCCACCGCCGCCCCGTCCGCCACCATCCCCGGCGGCCCCGCCACGAACACGAGCGGTCCCGAACCCTCGAACAACCCCCGCGCCGCCGCCTGCACCTCCTCCGCCGTGATCCCCGCCAGAATCCCCTCAATTTCGGCCATATCCTGCGCCGGGCTGGTATAGACCGCGTCGTGATTGACCGCCGCGACAATGCTGTCCGCGATCCGCGCCGAAGCCCGCGTCGCCTCCCCGCCAGCGGCGATCCGCATCCCCCGCCGCGTCTCCGCCATCACCCGCTCGATCTCCTCCGGCCGCGCCCCGAACGCGACCAACGCGCGCTGCGCCTGGATCGCCGCCTCCAAGGCTGGCTGCCACGCCCCATCCCGCGGCTGCACCCGCACCTGCGTCATGCGCGCCGAACGCAGCGCGTTCGACCGCCCCACATTGCCCATCAAAAACGGCGCCTCCCCCTCCTGCGCCACCCGTTCCAGCCGCCGGTTCAACACCGCCACCGCAAGCGCCTCCGCGCCATAGCGCCGCTGCCGCGCCGCCGTATCCGCGCCTCGATCATACGGCCCCATCCACGCCAGCGACACCGACGCCGGCATCCGCGGCTCCATCAACACCCGCACCGCCGGCCCGCGCCGCAGCACCGCGCCCGCATCAAACCCCGGCCGCCCCCCCTCCTTCGCCACCCATCCTCCAAACGACGCGCGGATCATTCCCTCCATCGCATCGACATCGAAATCCCCCACCGCCACCACCGCCGCATTATCCGGCCGATACCGCGCCTCATAGAACGCCCGCACCAACGACACCGGCGCCGCGCGGATCACCTCGGTCAACCCGATCGGCAGCCGCCGCGCCGCCAATTGACCCTCGTAATGAAACCCCAACTCCGCCACCAAATGCCGCAGCCCGGGCGTATCGCGTGAGCGCTCCTCCGCAAGCACCACCCCGCGCTCGGCATCCATCTCCCCCTGGTCGAGCGTCAATTCGCTCGCGATCTCCCGCAGCAGCATCAACCCCGTGCCCAGCGCCTGCGCATCGCTCTTGGGCAGATCAAACTGATAAACCGTCTGATCGAACCCGGTCCGCGCATTGGTATCCGCCCCAAACGCCAAACCAAGCCGCTGCAACACCTTCACCATCTCCCCGGCCGGCACCTTGCCTGACCCGCGAAACGCCAGATGCTCCAGGAAATGCGCGAGCCCCCGCTGCGCCTCCGTCTCGTCGAGCGAGCCCGCCCCGATCCACATCCTGAGCGACGTATGACCCAACGGCGTTGCATTGCGGCGGATCGCATAGCGCATCCCGTTCTCCAACTGCCCGAACCGCACCGAAGGATCAGCCGGCCGCCCCGCCACATAGGCCTGCGCCCAAACCCCGGCCCGCTTCTCCTCCTCCTGCGCCGAAGCCCCGCTTGCGCAGCATACCGCCAGCATCACCAGCACCAAGCCGCCGAACCGAACCATGCGCCTCACGCTCCCAAGCGATCCTTGATACGATAATACAAGCCCACCGCCGGCAAAAACCACGGCGGCCCGAAATGCCCCGCCACCGCCGGCCATGCGAGCCCCGCCAGCGGATTGGCCGCGGCCTCGCCTGCGATCACGCGCGCCATGCACTGCCCCAGATGCACCGACATCTGCGTCCCATGCCCGCTCAACCCCATCGCATAAACCATCCCATCCCGCTCGCCCGCCCGCGGCAGACGGTCCGCCGTCGCATCCACCTCGCCCCCCCAGCAATAATCGATCGGTACGGCGGCGATCTGAGGAAACATCTCCCGCAACTGGCCCTGCAACACAAGCCCGCTCTTCACATCCGACGCCGGGTTGGACAGCGCAAACCGCGCCCGCCCGCCGAAAATCAGACGATTATCCGGCGCAATCCGGAAATAATTGCCAATATGCCTCGTCGTCGTCGCCGTCCTGCGCGTCGGCATGATGCTGTTCACCTGCGCCTCGCTGAGGGGCGCTGTGGCGATAATGAAACTCCCGATCGGGATGATCCGCCGCCGGAAAAACCACGGCCCATCCACCGCCGCCCCCGTCGCCACAAACACCCGCCGCGCCAGCACAATCCCCCGCGCCGTCGTCAGCCGATACGCAGCGCCCCCCTGCCGCCGCCATTGCGTCACCCCGGCATTCTCAAAGATCCGCGCCCCATGCCGCGCCGCCGCCACCGCCAACCCGGCCCCGAACTTTCCCATATGCATCTGCGCGCTGCGCCGATAGACGAGCGCCCCGTGAAAAATATCCGACCCGATCTCCTCCCTCACCCGCCCCCGCTCCAGCAATTCGGTCTCCGCATCCGCCTCGCGCTGCAACACATCGAACCCCCGCGCCATCCCCTCGAAATGCGCCGCACTCGCCGCCAGCTTGATTTTCCCGCCCCGCCTGAAATCGCACGCGATCTGCTGATCCATCACGATCCGCTCGACCGTATCCACCGCCGCATCGAACGCCTGATACAGCCCCCGCGCCTGCGCCAACCCAAGCCGTCCCGCCGTCGCCCCGAAATCATGCGCGAGCCCGTTGTTCACATGCCCCCCATTCCGCCCGGACTGCGCCCCCACCACCCGCCCGCGCTCCAGCACCATCACCGAGGCGCCGGCCTGCGCCAAAGCCAGCGCCGCCGATAACCCGGTAAATCCGCCGCCCACCACGGCGACATCCACCTCCCCCTCGACCGCCCCCGTCTCGCCGCCCGCAAACGCCGGCGCCGAATCGAGCCAATACGATACCGGCTTCATGCCAACCCCAACAAACCAGGCAGCCCGCCGATATCGCCGATCTCCACAGCCCCATAGAACGGGTTGGACGGCTCATGCCCCCGCGCCACAAACACCCGCCGCCCGATCCGCAAATCATGCGCCGCCATCAGATCATACCGGTAGCTCGACGAGACATGCATGATCTCGCAGGGATCGCAGCCCAACTGATCGAACATGTATTCGAACGCCCGATACCGCGGCTTGTATGCCCCCGCCTGCTCCGCCGTGAACACCGCATGAAACGGCGCACCCAGCAGCGCCACGTTCTCGCGGATCTGCTCGTTGGCCGCATTGGACAGCACCACCAAGGGATAATCCCGCGCCACCCGCGCCAACCCCGCCGCCACATCCGGATGCGGCCCCCATCCCGGAATGGCGTCATAGAACATCCGCCCCTCCGCCGGATCATACGCAATCCCATGCCGCCGGCACGTCCGCTCCACCGCATTGGCCAAAACCTCGGCATACGGCTTCCACGCACCCTGGATCTCATCCACCCGATATCCCGCGAAATCATGGATGAACATCGCCATCCGCCCACCGAGCCGCGCGCCATAGACCGCGCTTGCCACCTCCGCCTGACGAAAATTGGTCAGAGTACCATAGCAATCGAACGTAATGAACTTCGGTCTGAAATCGGCCATTGCCTGTTCCCCATCTCTGCGTCACGTCTCTCTCGCGCACCAGGAAAGCCTCGCATGCCCGCCGACGCAACCTTCATCTTCCGCCCCATGCTCGCCCACGACCTGCACCAGGCCGAAGCCATGACCCGGGCCGTCTCCTGGCCGCACCGCGCCGAGGACTGGCGCTTCGTCCTCGACCTCGGCTTCGGCCACGTCGCCGCACAAAACGGCACACTCGCCGCCACCGCCATGGGCTGGCCCCAGGGCCCCGCCGCCGCCAGCCTCGGCATGATCATCGTCAGCCCTGAAGCCCAGGGCGCAGGCCTCGGCCGGCGGATCACCGAAAACGTACTTCACGCTCTCGGCCCCGTCAGCATCGAACTCCACGCCACCGCCGCCGGCCTCCCCCTCTACGAAAAACTCGGCTTCACCCGCCAAGGCGCCATCAGCCAACACCAGGGCCTCGCCACCCCACGCCCCCCGCCCGACGCCGCCATCCGCCCCGCCACCCCGGCAGACCTCCCCGCCCTCGCCGCTCTCGACCGCCACGCCACCGGCGCCGATCGCACCCACATCCTCGCCGCGCTCCTCGCCATCGGCCAAACCGTGATCCTCGAACGCCACAACACCCAAGCCGGCTTCGCCACCCTCCGCCGCTTCGGCCGCGGCCACCAGATCGGCCCCGTCATCGCCCCCGACCCACAAGCCGCCCAGGCCCTCCTGCACCATTTCATTCACCACCACCCCGGCCGGTTCCTGCGCGCCGACATCGTTGCCGCATCCACCCTCGCCCCCTTCCTCGCCGCCTGCGGCCTCGCCCATGCCGGCGGCGCCACCCTCATGCGCCGCGGACCCCCGCGCCCCACCCCCACCACCACCCACCGCTTCGCCCTCATCAACCAGGCGCTGGGTTGAGTGGCACGGAGCGAGCGCGGGATGAATTCTGCTCGGGCCCCTTCTTGCCGCCCGACCCAATCCCCGCTCTATTTCGACCAGGCCGGCCGCACCAAGCCCACCCGGCACAACAGGGAGACGAGACGTGCTGGAAAAAGTCGACGTTCTCATCATCGGCTCCGGAGCCTCGGGCGCCGCCGTCGCCTGGAGCCTCGCCGAGACCAAGATGCGCATCCTCTGCCTCGAACAAGGCGACTGGATGAAACAATCCGAATACCCCACCAACGGCCGCGACTTCGAGGCCCGCCTCTACGCCGACTACGCCACCAGCCCCAACATCCGCCAACGCGACGCCGACTACCCGATCAACGACGACAACTCCCCCATCAAAGTCGTCAATTTCAACGCCGTCGGCGGCTCAACCGTGATGTACACCGCCCATTATCCCCGCCTTCACCCGTCGGACTTCAAAGTCAAAACCCTCGACGGCGTCGCCGACGACTGGCCCGTCGACTACGCCACCCTCGAACCCTTCTTCGCGGAAAATGACCGCATGATGGGCGTCTCCGGCCTTGCCGGCGATCCCGCCTACCCCAACCACGCCCCCCCCATGCCGCCGCTCCCCTTGGGCAAATCCGGCACCAAGATCGCCCAGACCATGAACCAACTCGGCTGGCACTGGTGGCCATCCGACACCACGCTGGCCACCACCGAGTACGACGGCCGCGCCCCCTGCATCAACCTCGGCCACTGCACCCCGGCCTGCGCCCAGGGCGCCAAAGCCAGCACCGACATCACCTACTGGCCCCACGCCATCCGCGCCGGCGTCGAACTGCGCACCAACTGCCGCGTCCGCGAAATCACCCTCGGCCCCGACGGCATGGCCACCGGCGTGATCTACTACGACGCCGAGGGCCGCGAGCAGTTCCAGCCCGCCGAAGTCGTCATCATGGCCTGCAACGGCGTCGGCACCCCCCGCCTGCTGCTCAACTCCACCTCCGCCCGCTTCCCCAACGGCCTCGCCAATTCCTCGGGCCTCGTGGGCAAAAACCTGATGTTCCACCCCTGGTCGACCGTCTACGGCTACGTCGACGAACCGATGGACGGCCACCGCGGCCCGCCACTTTGCGTCTGGTCCCAGGAATTCTACGAAACCGACAAAAGCCGCGGCTATGTCCGCGGCCACAACTTCCAGTTCAATCGCGGCATCGGCATCGGCACCGAAGCCGTCGCCCTCGACGCCATCCGCCTCACCCCCTGGGGCGAAAACCACCACGACGCCTTCCGCGACCTCGTCGGCCACCGGATGTCCATCGGCATCTGCACCGAAGACCTCCCCGAGGAACACAACCGCGTCACGCTGGACCCCATCCTCAAGGACCGTCACGGCATCCCCGCCCCGCGCATCGACTACACCATCTCCGACAACACCAACCGCATGCTCGACTTCGCCATCGCGCGCGCCACCGAAATCCTGCAAACCGCCGGTGCGCGGCACATCAATACCATCCGCCCCGTCGCCTATGGCGGCTGGCACCTGCTCGGCACCGCCCGCATGGGCACCGACCCCACCCGCTCCGTCGTCAACGAATGGGGCCGCAGCCACGACGTCAAAAACCTCTTCATCGTCGATGGCTCCGTCTTCGTCACCTCCGGCGGCGTCAACCCCACCTCCACCATCCAGGCCCTCGCCCTCTACATCGCCGACAGCATCAAGCAGCGCCTGGCAACCCTCTTCGATTGAGCCCCATCATGACCCTCACCCCATCCGAAATCACCGATTTCCGAGCCCTCGCCGCCCTCATCATCCCGCCCAGCGCCAAATACACCATCCCCGGCGCCAATGATGACCTCATCTTCGCCGACATCCTCAACAGCCTCGGACGCGATCTCCCCGACGTCCAATCCGCCCTCGCCGCCCTCGCCACCATCGCCGGCGCGCCCCTGGCCTCCCTCCCGCAAGCCCGCCAAACCGAAATCGCCACCCATCTGCGCACCCAAGGCGGCACCCCAATCGCCGTCCTCACCCGCATCGTTCTGCTCTGCTACTACCGCGACGACCGCGTGATGCTCTCCCTCGGGCTCGAACCCCGCCCGCCGTTCCCCAAGGGCCATGTCCTCGAACAAGGCGACTGGTCGCTCCTCGACCCCGTCAAATCCCGCCCGCCGATCTGGCGCCCGGTCTGAGGAGGCGGCACCCATGCTCGAAAAGGTCGACGTCCTCATCATCGGCTCCGGGGCCTCCGGCGCCGCCGCCGCCTGGTCCCTGGCCGACACCAGAATGCGCATCCTCTGCCTCGAACAAGGCGACTGGATCAAACAATCCGAATACCCCACCAACGGGCGCGACTGGGAAGCCCGCCAGTTCTCCGACTTCCACCCCAGCCCCAACAAGCGCGGCCGCACCACCGACTATCCCGTCAACGACGACAACTCCCCCATCAAGGTCCTCAACTTCAACGCCGTCGGCGGCTCCACCATCCTCTACGCCGCTCACTACCCCCGCCTCCACCCGTCCGATTTCCGCGTCAAATCCCTCGATGGCGTCGCCGATGACTGGCCCGTCGACTACGCGACCCTCGAACCCTTCTTCGCCGAAAACGACCGCATGATGGGCGTCTCCGGCCTCGCCGGCGATCCCGCCTACCCCGCCCACACCCCGCCCATGCCCCCCCTCGGCCTCGGCAAATCCGGCACCCGCTTCGCCCATGCGCTCAACACACTCGGCTGGCACTGGTGGCCGTCCGACACCACGCTGGCCACGACGGACTATGACGGCCGCGCCAAATGCATCAACCTCGGGCATTGCACATTCGGCTGCTCCCAGGGCGCCAAAGCCAGCACCGACATCACCTACTGGCCCCGCGCCATCCGCGCCGGCGTCGAACTGCGCACCCGCTGCCGCGTCAGCCGCATCGAAACCGGCCCCGACGGCATGGCCACCGGCGCCACCTATTTCGACGCCGCCGGGGTCGAACATTTCCAGCCCGCCGAAATCGTCATCCTCGCCGCCAACGGCGTCGGCACCCCCCGCCTCCTGCTCAATTCCGCCTCCGCCCAACACCCCGACGGCCTCGCCAATTCCTCGGGCCAGGTCGGCCGCAACCTGATGTTCCACCCCTACGCCAGCATCTACGGCTACGTCGACGAACCACTCGACGGCAACAAGGCCCCGCCGCTCTGCCTGTGGAGCCACCAACACTACGAAACCGACCTCTCCCGCGGCTTCGTCCGCGGCTACTCCTACCAGCTCGGCCGCGGCGTCGGCACCATCACCGAAGCCATCACCAGCACCGCCGCCGGCCGCCTCCCCTGGGGCGAGGGCCATCACGATGCCTATCGCCGCCTGATGAACCACCGCATCGGCATGGCCGCCATCTGCGAAGACCTGCCCGAGGAACACAACCGCGTCACGCTTGACCCCACCCTCAAGGACAGCAACGGCATCCCCTCGCCGAAAATCGACTACACCATCTCCGAAAACAGCCACCGCATGCTCGACCACGCCATCGCCCGCGCCAAAGACATCCTCCACGCCGCAGGGGCCACCGACATCGGCGTCGACCGCCCCATCCTGTTCGGCGGCTGGCACCTCCTCGGCACCGCCCGCATGGGCACCGACCCCGCCCGCTCCGTCGTCAACGCATGGGGCCGCAGCCACGACGTCAAAAACCTCTTCATCATCGACGGCTCCCTCTTCGTCACCTCCGGCGGCGTCAACCCCACCTCCACCATCCAGGCCCTCGCCCTCTACATCGCCGACACGATCAAACAACGCCTCGCCACCCTGTTCGACTGACCCCACCGGTGGCGGTACGACCCTCGCACCCCTATATCCTCTCCATGACCCCCCTCTCCGTCCTCGACCTCGTCCCCGTCCCCGAAGGCAGCACCGCCGGCCAGGCCCTGCGCAACGCGCGTGATCTAGCCCAGCACGCCGAAACCCTCGGCTATCACCGCTACTGGATGGCCGAGCACCACAACATGCCCGGCATCGCCAGCGCCGCCACCGCCGTCGCCCTCGCCCATGTCGCGGCCGGCACCGCCACCATCCGCATCGGCGCCGGCGGCGTCATGCTGCCCAACCACGCCCCCCTCCTCATCGCCGAACAATTCGGCACGCTGGCCGCCCTGCATCCCGGCCGCATCGACCTCGGGCTCGGCCGCGCCCCCGGCAGCGACCAAGCCACCGCCCACGCCATGCGCCGCAACCTGACCGACACCGACAACTTCCCCCAGGATGTCATCGAACTGATGGGCTACTTCGAGCCCGCCGTCCCGGGCCAACACATCCAGGCCGTCCCCGGCGCAGGCCTTGAGGTCCCGGTCTGGATCCTCGGCTCCAGCACCTATGGCGCCCAACTCGCCGCCGCCCTCGGCCTGCCCTACGCCTTCGCCTCCCACTTCGCCCCCGCCCAGATGCACGACGCCATTCACCTCTACCGCACCCGCTTCCGCCCCTCCGCCCACCTCGCCGAACCCCGCGTCATGCTCGGCCTCAACGTCTTCGCCGCCGACACCGACGCCGAAGCCCGCCTCCTGTTCTCCTCCCTCCAGCAAGCCTTCATCAACCTGCGCACCGGCCGCCCCGGCAAACTCCCCCCGCCGGTCGAAGATTTCGAATCCCGCCTCCCCCAAGGCGCGCGCATGACACTCGAACACGCCCTGTCCTGCGCCCTCGTCGGCAGCCCCCAAACCATCGCCACCGGCCTCGCCCGCTTCATCGCCGAAACCGGCGCCGACGAACTCATGATCACCGCCCAGATCCACGATCACCAGGCCCGCCTGCACTCCTTCGAAATCCTCGCCCAGGTCGCGGCGGCGGCTTGAGCCCAAGGCCGCAAGCAAGCCCTTCTTTTTCGAAAAACAGAAGCGCTTGCTTCCTCTACCCCCGCGCCTCGCCCAGTCGAAAAATACTCATCAGCGCCGCCCCATGCCGCCGCTGGTCCAGCATCTCCCCAAGCGCGGGCGGCTCCTCGTCGCGCGCCGTTTCGGTCACCACGACGCAGCCCGGCTTGAGCCAGCCGCCAAAGCGCAGCGCCGCAATCGCCGGCTCGATCAGCCCGTCATAATAGGGCGGATCAAGAAACGCGAGCGTGCACGCCGGCCCACGCGGCGGCCGCATCACATCGCGATGGACCGAAGCCTTGGCACGAAAGGCCGCGATATTGGCCTTGAGGGCCACAATCGCCGCAGGGTCCTGCTCAAAGAAATAGCCATGCGCCGCCCCGCGCGACAGCGCCTCAAGGCCAAGCGCCCCAGTGCCGGCGAAAGCGTCAAGCACCGCCGCACCCACGATCAGATCGCGCCCGCCCCAATCCGCATGCATCAACGTATCAAACAACGCCTGGCGCACACGATCGGCCGTCGGCCGCGTGGTGTCGCCCTTCGGCGTGGCGAGCATGCGGCCCTTGAACAGCCCGGCGACGATCCTCACGAGCTGCGTCTCACGGCGCGAGTTTGATTTGTTCGCGCAGCACCTTGGCCTGCACTTCCTCCACCACCCCGCGCGGCAGCGTACCCAACTGGAACGGCCCGTAAGCCACCCGGATCAGCCGCGAAACCTGCAGCCCGAGATGGCCCAGAACCTTGCGGATCTCCCGGTTCTTGCCTTCCTTGAGCGCCATGGTGAGCCAGATGTTGTCGCCCTTGCGGCTGTCGAGCCCGGCCTCGATGGGGCCATACTTGATCCCCTCGACAACGACCCCCTTCGCAAGCTCGGCAATCGCCGCCTGAGTCAGGTCGCCAAACGCGCGCACCCGGTAGCGCCGGATCCACGCATTGGCGGGCAGTTCGAGCTGCCGCGCCAGCGCCCCGTCATTGGTCAACAGCAGCAGCCCCTCGGAGTTGAGATCGAGCCGCCCGACGCTGACCACCCGCGGCAAGCCCGGCGGCAATTTATCAAACACCGTCGGCCGCCCCTGCGGATCCTTGTGCGTCACCACCAGCCCATCCGGCTTGTGATACTTGAACAACCGCGTCCGCTCGCGCTGCACACCGACAGGATTGCCGTCGACAGTCACGATATCCCCCTCGGTGACAAATGTTGCGGGATGCGTCACCAGCGTCTTGTTGAGCTGGATGCGCTTGTCCGCAACCATCACTTCGGCGTCGCGCCGACTGGCAACGCCGGCGCGGGCAAGGAATTTGGCGATGCGTTCGCCTGCTTCAGTCATGGGGCAGTCCGATAATCATGTGACATCACTCTTATACGCAGGCCGCGACCAGCGCCTCGAAAATTTTGCGATCGCCCTGATCAATAAAAAATTCAGGGTGCCACTGCACGCCGAGACAGAATGTATAGCGCCCATCCTCGATCCCCTCGATCACCCCATCCGGCGCCATCGCGTTGACGACAGCATGCGCCCCCGCGCTGCGAACCGCCTGATGATGCGCGGAATTCACATGCATCGCGCTGCTGCCCACAATCCGGTGCAGCAGCGTGCCCGGCGTCACCGCAACAGCATGGCCCGCCTCGTGGCGCGGATTGGGCTGCTCATGGGCCAGCGCGTCGGACACGCTGTCCGGAATATGCTGGATCAGCGTGCCGCCCAGCGCGACCGCCAGCAATTGCTGCCCGCCGCAAATGCCGAGCACCGGCAAATCACGCGCCAGCGCCCCCTGCACCAGCGCCAGTTCGGCCTGGGTGCGCCCGACCTTGAGCGTCACGGTGCCATGCGTCTCCCCATCGCCATAAAGCGATGGATCGACATCGAACGCCCCCCCGGTGACAACAAGCGCATCAAGCCGGTCGAGATACTCCGCCGCGAGATCCGGATGATGCGGCAACGCCATCGGCAACCCGCCCACGGCGGCGATCGCGCCGGCATAGTTGGTGCGCAGCGCATACCAGGGATATTTTGACCAGCCGCCAGCCGGTTCGCTGTCGAGGGTTACGCCGATGAGGGGTCTTTTCATGATGCAACGCGCCAGGTGGGAATGATGGAGCACGGTATGGGCCTCGCACTGGCCGAAGCGCAAGCCGCCGCCGCGCGGGGCGAGGTGCCGGTGGGCGCAGTGCTGCTCGGGCCGGACGGGGCGGTCCTGGCACAGGATGGCAACCGGACCGAGGCGCTGTGCGACGCCTCGGCCCATGCCGAGATGCTGGTGCTGCGGGCTGCGGCAGCCCGGCTGGGCTCGCCCCGGCTGCCCGGCTGCACCTTGGTGGTGACGCTGGAGCCCTGCGCGATGTGCGCGGCGGCAGCCGCTGCATTCCGCGTCGGCCGGGTCATGTTCGGCGCCTACGACCCCAAGGGCGGCGGCATCGAGCACGGGGCACGGGTCTATGAAACCCAGGGCGCCCTGCACCGTCCGGAGGTGATCGGCGGCATCCGCGAAACCGAAGCCGCCGCCCTGTTGCGGGATTTCTTCAAACGGCTTCGGTGATTTTCTCAACGCGGCACAGCAGGCAGCCCGCCGTTGCTCTCACCCTCGGACGCTATCGCGGCAGCATCGCCCCCGCGATCCGCACCATCTCGGCAAAATCCCCCGCCACCGCCTCCGCCTCCGCCCCCATCGCCGCCGTGCCATAGCCCCACGCCGCAAAAATGCACTTCACCCCCGCCCCCTGCGCCGCCGCGACGTCATTGTGATGATCCCCGCTCATCAGGGCGCGGCCCAGATCCCCCCCGGCGGCCTGCAAGGTGGCGGTCAGATGGGCCGGATCGGGCTTGCGCACCGGGAACGTGTCCCCCCCGCCAACGGCCGCAAAATAATGATCGATGCCGAGGGCAGCGAGCAGCGCGCGCGCAGCCGCCTCGGGCTTGTTCGTGCACACCGCCAGGCGCCACCCAGCCGCCGTCAGCGCATCGAGCCCCGCGATCACACCGGGAAACGGCCGCGTCTCAACCGCCGTATTGGCGGTGTAATCGACCACGAACGCCTCAAGCGCGGCATCGTCCTGCTGCACGCCGCGCGCGGCAAACGCCCGTTCCAGCAAAACCGCCGCGCCATCACCAACCATCGCCGTCACCTCCGGCCGCGAGAACGCCGCCAAGCCGCGCGCCGCCATCAGCCGATTGAGCGCCGCCGTCAGGTCCGGCACCGAGTCGACCAATGTGCCATCGAGATCGAGTAGGAGTGTGCGGGTCATTCGTTATATGGTGCCAACTGAATTGATGTGTGATTAACAGAGTCTGGCATAGCTAGAACGTGATCGCCAAAGGTGGAAGCACCGGCGGCGTGGATCACGCGATAAAACAAAGTGCGAGAGCAGCACCGCCGCGCAGGAGAGACCATGAGCGCCACCGCCGTCATCCTCGCCGCCGGGTTCGGCACCCGCATGAAATCCGATCTCCCGAAAACCCTGCACAAAATCGCGGGCAAACCCATGCTCCGCCATCTGATCGACAGTTGCGCCGCAGTCTTCGAGCGCATCGTCGTCGTGGTCGGGCCCGAAACCGCCCTCGTCGGCCAGCAAGCCGCCCCCTGGCCCTGCGTCGTGCAGCATGACCGCCTCGGCACCGCCCACGCGGCCCTGCAAGCCGCCGCCCATTTCGGCGATGGCGAAGTCGCCGTCCTCTACGCCGACAACCCCCTCATCACCCCCGACACCCTGCGCCGCATGCTCGCCCGCCGCCAACAAGGCGACGTCGGCCTCGCCCTCCTCGCCATGCGCCCCGCCGACCCCGCCCGCTACGGCCGCGTCATCGCCGAGGACGGCTATGTCGAACGCATCGTCGAATACAAGGACGCCACCCCCGCCGAACGCGCCATCGGCCTGTGCAACGCAGGCGTCCTGTGCGCCGCTGCCGCCCCCATGCTCGCCTGGCTCCGCGCCGTCAAAAACGACAACGCCCAGCGCGAATACTACCTCGGCGACATCGTCGAACACGCGCGCGCCCAGGGCGCCCGCGTCGCCGCCATCGAAGCCCCCGAGGCCGAAGTCCTCGGCATCAACTCCCGCGCCGAACAAGCCCGCGCCGAAGCCGAAATCCAGCGCCGCCTGCGCGACGCCGCCATGGACACCGGCGTCACCCTCATCGCCCCCGAAACCGTCTTCCTCAGCACCGACACCACCTTCGGCCCCGACGTCATCATCCATCCCAACGTCGTCTTCGGCCCCGGCGTTCACATCGCCAAAGGCGCCGAAATCAAATCCTTCTCCCATCTCGAAGGCTGCATCGTCCACGAACGCGCCATCATCGGCCCCTTCGCCCGCCTGCGCCCCGGCGCCGATATCGGGATGGATGCCCATGTCGGCAACTTCGTCGAAATCAAAGCCTCCACCCTCGCCGCCGGCGTCAAGGCCAACCACCTCAGCTACATCGGCGACACCACCATCGGCGTCAAAACCAACATCGGCGCCGGCACCATCACCTGCAATTATGACGGAACAGACAAACACCGCACCACCATCGGCGCCAACGTCTTCGTCGGTTCCAACAACACCCTCGTCGCGCCCATCACCATCGGCGACAACGCCATGACCACCGCCGGCAGCGTCCTGACCCACGATGTCGAGGCCGACGCCATGGCCTTCGGCCGCGCCCGCCAGGAAACCCGCCCAGGCCACGCCACAGCCTTCCGCGCTGCGCGCACCAAGGAGAAACACTAGCATGTGCGGCATCATCGGCATCATCGGGTGCCGCCCGGCCGCCCCCCTCATCCTCGACGCCCTCAAGCGCCTCGAATACCGCGGCTACGACAGCGCCGGCATCGCCACCCTGGTGGATGACGGCATTGACCGCCGCCGCGCCCCCGGCAAACTCAGCACTCTCTCCGCCGTGCTCGACCATGCCCCCCTGGCCGGGCGCACCGGCATCGGCCACACCCGCTGGGCCACCCACGGCGCCCCCACCGAAACCAACGCCCACCCCCACGCCACCCCCCGCGTCGCCGTCGTCCACAACGGCATCATCGAAAACCACGCCGCACTGCGCGCCGAACTCGAAGCCCAAGGCCAGCATTTCACCACCCAGACCGACACCGAAACCATCGTCCAACTCGTCGATCTCCTCCTCCAGCGCGGCCTCCCCCCCATCGAGGCCGCCGGCGCGGCATTCCGCCGCCTCGAAGGCGCCTACGCCCTGGCCATGGTCTTCGCCGGCCACGCCGAACTGATGATCGCCGCCTGCCACGGCGCCCCCCTCGCCATCGGCTTCGGCGACGGCGAAATGTTCGCAGGCTCCGACGCCCTGGCCCTCGCCCCCCTGACCCGCCGCATCGCCTACCTGCGCGATGGCGACTGGGCCGTCGTCACCGCCGACACCGCCACCTTCCATGACGCCACCGGCGCCGAGGTCCAGCGCGACATCAAACTGACCGCCCTCTCCGGCGCCGCCGTCGGCAAAGGCAACTACCGCCACTTCATGGAAAAGGAACTCCACGAACACCCCGCCGTCATCGGCGACACGCTGCGCCAAATGATCAACCCCGCCACCCGCGCCGTCGCCCTCCCCCCGATCCCCTTCGATCTCGCCACCATCCCCCGCATCACCATCTCCGCCTGCGGCTCCGCCTTCTACGCCGGCCTCGTCGGCCGCTACTGGTTCGAACAGATCGCCCGCATCCCGACCGATGCCGATTTCGCCAGCGAATTCCGCTACCGCACCCCCCCCATGGACCCGGGCGGCCTCGCCCTGCTCGTCTCCCAATCCGGCGAAACCGCCGACACCATGGCCGCCCTGCACTACATGCGCGCCCAACAGCAACACGTCCTGTCGATCGTCAACGTCGCCGAATCCACCATGGCCCGCGCGTCCGACGCCGTGCTGCACACCATCGCCGGCCCCGAAATCGGCGTCGCCTCCACCAAGGCCTTCACCGCCCAACTCTGCGTCCTCGCCTGCCTGGCGCTGGCCACCGCCCGCGCCCGCAACAGCATCACCCCCGAGCAGGAAGCCCGCATGACCGGCGCCCTCCTCGAAATCCCCTCCCGCGCCGCCGAAATCCTCGACCACGACGCCGCCATCCAACGCATCGCCGCGCGCATCGCCGAAGCGCGCGACGTGCTTTACCTCGGCCGCGGCTCCTGCTTCCCCATCGCCCTCGAAGGCGCACTCAAACTAAAGGAAATCAGCTATATCCACGCCGAGGGCTACGCTGCCGGCGAAATGAAACACGGCCCCATCGCCCTCATCGACCGCAACGTCCCCGTCATCGCCATCATCCCCTCCGGCCCCCTCTTCGAAAAAACCGCCTCCAACCTCCAGGAAGCCAACGCCCGCGGCGGCCAGGTCATCGTCTTCTCCGACGCCGAAGGTGCCGAAAAACTCAAAACCATCGCCGCCGAAACCATCATCCTCCCCAAAATCGACCCCTTCGCCGCCCCCATCCTGCACGCCATCCCCGTCCAACTCCTGGCCTACCACGTCGCCCTCCTCAAAGGCACCGACGTCGACCAACCCCGCAACCTCGCCAAGAGCGTCACCGTCGAATAACCCCCAACAAAATCCAGGGTGCAGCGCCCCTCCGCACCGCACCACCTCGCCAAACCGCCCCTTGAAACCCGGCGCCATCATATTATCTAACTATCTAATGTTACCTCTCGCCACCCTCTTCCGCGCCATCCTCCAGGGCCTCCAGGCCACCATCGCCCAAATCGCGTCCAAAAACCGCCAATCCGTCCCCCTGTTGCTCCGCGTCAGCAACCACCTCCATCGCACCATCCAGCGCTTCGAACGCCTCTTCACCCTCTGGCAGCGTGACGCCCTCCCCGCCCCTCGCCCCAATGCCTCAAGCCCCAACGCCGCAAGCCCGGGCGCGCCCCGCAAAACCCCATCCGCCCCCTCCCCCCGACTCCCCAGCGGCAAGGCCTGGCTCACCCGCGCCCTCGCCTCCACCGAAGCCAACGCCCGCGCAAGCCATCTCCAACACTTCCTCACCACGCAAGACTGCGCGACCTTCCTCGCCCAGGTCCCCCGCGCCGCCCGCCTCCTGCGCCCCCTCGCTCACGCCCTCGGCCTGCACATGCCGGGCGACCCGCCACCCCCCGACCCCAAACCCTCCTTCACCCCCGACCACACCCCGCTGCCCCCACCCCTCGGCATCGCCATCACCCGCCGGCTCCCCGCTCCTCCAAAATTTCCAAAACGTGCCTGACCCCTGCCGTTTTTCCGCGCGCTAATTGTTACGATATCGTATCTTATTCGCCTGCCCGGCAGCATCAAGCGCCCCGAAATCGGGCGAAGCCATGCGGATACCGCCTTGGCGCTCGATATCGGCATCAGCATGGTGGCGAGCCATGTCCATAAAATTCCGACCGAAACCGGCTGCGCCAACCGCACCGAAGCCGCCGCCTATGCCCTCCATCAGGGGCTGAAGAGCGTGAGTGCAAGAATGCGCTTGGCTTCCTCGATAACCGCAGTGCGGGCCAAGGCGCCGTCTTGTTCAAAGGCATAGCCGATCAACCGGTCTCCGATTTCGATGGCGATGCGCATCCGCAGTTCGAAAGCATCGGTGATATCGACTGCATAGGCCTCGATGAGCACACTGCGCACCATTTCCATCACATCCCCAGCCCCCGCATAGGCGTCGCGGGTGAGGCGACTGACATGCCGCCCCCCGCCCGCCGCGCCGAAGGCCACGGTGCGGAAATCGGGATGGGCACAGAGATATTCGGTAAAACCGTCCAGCACAGCGGCAAGGAAAGCGCCCGCATCGGGCGGAAACGCCAGCATGATCCGCGCCGCGATCGCCTCCTGGAACTGGTCCATATGGTTCAGTGCGATGGCATCGACGATCGCCTGCTTGTCCGGAAAAAACCGATAAACCGCCCCAACCGAAACGCCGGCGGCCTGGGCGATGCTCGCCGTGGTGAGGCGTTCGACCGACTGCCCCGCCCCCAGCATGGCAATTGTTGCGGCGAGGACTTTCTGCACCGTCTCCTGGCTCCGGCCCTGGAGCGGCATGCGCCGCGTGGTCTGGGTGATCGACATGTGCGGTTGACGGGGTCCGGCGCGGTGAATAAAACGCGACGTCTCATTCGCATTTCGAGGGCGCCATGTCCATTCCCCTGCACCAGGCTCTCCGCGTCGGCGCCTACGTGGTCAAGCAGCATCTGATCGGCCGCAAGCGCTACCCGCTGGTCCTGATGCTTGAGCCGCTCTTCCGCTGCAACCTGGCGTGCGCGGGGTGCGGCAAGATCGACTACCCCGCCGAGATCCTGAACCAGCGCCTGTCGGTTGCCGAGTGTCTCGAGGCGGTGGACGAGTGCGGCGCCCCCGTGGTGGTGATCGCCGGGGGCGAACCCCTGCTCCACAAGGAGATCGATCAGGTCGTGCAGGGCATCATCGCCCGCAAAAAATACGTGATCGTTTGCACCAATGCGCTGTTGCTCGAAAAAAAGTTGGACCTGTTCAAACCGAACACGTTCTTCTCCTGGTCGGTCCATCTGGATGGCAACCGCGAGGATCACGACAAATCGGTCTGCCAGGACGGCGTCTATGATCGCTGCGTCTCAGCCATCGCCAAAGCGAAAGCCGCCGGCTTCAGGACCATCATCAACGCCACGCTCTTCAACCAGGCCGATCCGGAGCGCATGGCACGGTTTTTTGACGACGTAATGGACATGGGGATCGACGGCATTTCGGTTTCGCCGGGCTACGCCTATGAGCGGGCGCCGGACCAGCAACATTTCCTCAATCGCACCGCCACGAAGGCGCTGTTCCGCGGCATTTTCTCGCGTCGGAAAACTGCCAAAAAGAAATGGGCGTTCAACCAGTCCGACCTGTTCCTCGACTTCCTCGCGGGCAACCAGACCTTTCACTGCACCCCCTGGGGCAATCCGACGCGCACCTATTTCGGCTGGCAGCGGCCCTGCTACCTGCTGGGCGAGGGCTATGCCCAATCCTTCAAGGAGTTGATGGAAACCACCGATTGGGACGCCTACGGTACCGGAAACTACGAGAAATGCGCGGATTGCATGGTCCACTCGGGATATGAGGCAACTGCCGTGATGGACTCCGTGAAACATCCGATCAAGGCTGCCATGGTGGCGTTGCGCGGGCCAAAAACCGATGGCCCGATGGCGCCCGATGTCCCGCTCGACCGGCAGCGCCCGGCCGAATACGTCTTCTCCCGCCATGTTCAGGAAGCGATGGAGAAGATCAAACACACCAAACCATCCGCCGCACGTTCCGAAGCCGCGGAGTAGCCGGCTCGCTCTAACTCTTTGTTTGATCGCCTGATTCAGATTTTTGGTGATTCCACCAAAAATCATCAGGCTCTAGCCCACCGCCGATCCATCCAGGCACGCGAGGAGACCCCCCATGCTCAACCCCATCGCCCCCCTCCCCCTCAAGGACCCCTCGCTCTTCCGCCAGGCGAACCACATCGACGGAAAATGGATCCAGGCCGATTCCGGCCGCACCATCCAGGTCAAAAACCCCGCCACCGGTGAGATCATCGGCGAAGTCCCCGCCCTCGGCACCGCCGAAACCCGCCGCGCCATCCAGGCCGCCCACGCTGCCCAGAAACCCTGGCGCGCCATGCTCGCCAAGGAGCGCAGCGCCCTGCTGCGCAAACTCTTTGACCTCATGATCGCCAACACCGACGATCTCGCCATCATCATGACGGCCGAGCAGGGCAAACCGCTGGCCGAATCCAAAGGCGAAATCGCCTACGCCGCCTCCTTCATCGAGTGGTTCGCCGAGGAAGCCAAACGCGTCTACGGCGACACCATCCCGCAAAACGCCAAGGGCCGCCGCATCATCGTCACCAAGGAACCCATCGGCGTCTTCGCCGCCATCACGCCCTGGAACTTCCCCGCCGCCATGATCACCCGCAAAACCGGCCCCGGCTGGGCCGCCGGCTGCACCGGCGTGATCCGGCCCGCGAGCCAAACCCCCTTCTCCGCGCTCGCCATCGCCGTCCTCGCCGAACGCGCCGGCTTCCCCCCAGGCGTCTGCAACGTCATCACCGGCCCGTCCGGCGACGTCGGCGCCGAACTCACCTCCAACCCCCTCATCCGCAAACTCACCTTCACCGGCTCCACCGAAGTCGGCGCCAAACTCCTCGCCCAATGCGCCCCCACCATCAAAAAGACGAGCATGGAACTCGGCGGCAACGCCCCCTTCATCGTCTTCGATGACGCCGACCTCGACCAGGCCGTCCTCGGCGCCATGGCGAGCAAATACCGCAACACCGGCCAAACCTGCGTCTGCGCCAACCGCCTCCTCGTGCAGGACGGCGTCTACGATGCCTTCGCCGCCAAACTCAAAATCGCCGTCGAGGCGCTGAAAGTCGGCAACGGCATGGAACACGGCGTCACCCAGGGCCCGCTGATCAACGCCGAAGCCGTCGCCAAGGTCGAGGAACACATCGCCGACGCCATCAAGCGCGGCGCCACCATCGTCACCGGCGGCCAGCGTCACAGCAGCGGCGGCAATTTCTTCCAACCCACCTTGCTCGCCAACGTGCCGCATGACGCGCTGATCTTCCGCGAGGAAACCTTCGGCCCCGTCGCCCCCCTCTTCCGCTTCCACACCGAGGAGGAAGCCATCGCCCTCGCCAATGACACCGAATTCGGCCTCGCCTCCTATTTCTACGCCAAGGACGTCGGCCGCATCTTCCGCGTCGCCGAGGCCCTCGAATACGGCATGGTCGGCATCAACGAAGGCATCATCTCCACCGAAGTCGCCCCCTTCGGCGGCGTCAAATCCTCCGGCCTCGGCCGCGAAGGCTCCCATCAGGGCATCGACGAATATCTCGAAATCAAATACCTCGCCCTCGGCGGGATCGGGACATGAAAATGACAACCGCGGCAACCGAGCGCGAGCGGCAGACCAGCCACTCTCACGACTTTGACGTCTTCGTCATCGGCGGCGGCTCGGGCGGCGTCCGCTTCGCCCGCATGGCGGCCGGCCATGGCGCCAAGGTGGGCGTGGCGGAGGAACGCTTCTGGGGCGGCACCTGCGTCAACATCGGCTGCGTGCCGAAAAAACTCCTGGTGATGGCCGCCGAATACGGCGCCGCCGCGGCCGACAGCGCCGGCTTCGGCTGGGACGTCCCCCCCGGCCGGCATGACTGGCCCCGCCTGATCGCCGCCAAAAACAAGGAGATCGACCGCCTCAACGGCGCCTACAAGCGCCTGATGGCGACCTGCACCAGCTTCGACGCCCGCGCGACCTTCATCGACGCCCACACGCTCGATGTCGGCGGCCAGACCATCACCGCCGAACGCATCGTCATCGCCACCGGCGGCCGCCCGGTCCGCCCCGCATTCCCCGGTGCCGAACACGCCATCGTCTCCGATGATGCCTTCTACCTGCCTGACCTCCCCAAACGCATCGTCGTCCTCGGCGGCGGCTATATCGCCGTCGAATTCGCCGGCATCTTCGCCGGATTGGGCGCCAAGGTCGACCTCGTGATCCGCCAGAACCTCCCGCTGCGCGGCTTCGACGAGGACATGCGCGAAGGCCTCGCCGAAGCGATGGAAACCCAGGGCATCACCATCCACCGCGGCAAAACCATCGCCTCCATCACAGCCGACGGCGCGGCCAGGCGGGTCCATCTGGCCGATGGCACCATGATCGACACCGATCTCGTCTTCTCCGCCCTCGGCCGCCACGCCTATACCGAGGGCCTCGGCCTCGCTGCCGCAGGCGTGGACACCAACGGCTTCGGCGCCGTGCTGGTGAACGCCGAAAGCCAGACCTCCGCCCCCAGCATCTTCGCCATCGGCGATGTGACGGACCGGCTGAACCTCACCCCCGTGGCCATCGCCGAGGGGCATTCGCTGGCCGACCGGCTCTACGGGCCGGGTCCGCGCAAATGGGAACTCGAGCGCGTCGCCACCGCCGTCTTCTCCTCGCCGCCGATCGGCACGGTGGGCTTGACCGAGGCGCAAGCCGCCAAAAACGGACCGGCCGATATCTACCTCACCAAATTCACCCCCATGCGCCACACCCTGAGCGGGCGCACCCGCAAAACCATCATGAAACTCGTGGTCGACCAGGCCAGCCAAAAAATCCTCGGCGCCCACATGCTGGGCGAGGACTCCCCGGAAATCCTGCAAGGCCTCTCCATCGCCATCAACGCCGGCGCCACCAAGGCCGATTTCGACCGCACCGTGGGGATCCACCCGACGGCCGCCGAGGAATTCGTCACCATGCGAACGCGGACCAGAGTGGCCGGCTAGAGCCTGATGATGTTCGGCTGAATCGCAAAACAGGCTGAACCGGGCGATCCGATAAAGCGCGAAAGCGGGAGGCCTTCCCCCCGCTCAATCCCAGGTTGCACGCCCGGCAGTAGCCAAGCCGCCCATCATCTGAGAATAATGCGCCCTCTCCGAGGGAAGCGGCCCTCGGCGGGCGGCGGGCTGTGCCCTGCGCCCGGTTCTCCTGGAGTGATACGATGACCCCCTGGACTCCCGATTCCTGGCGCAACCACGAAGCCAAGCAGCAGCCCACCTACCCCGATGCGGCCAAGCTCGCAGCCCAGGAGGCACGGCTGCGTGCCTATCCGCCGCTCGTGTTTGCCGGCGAGGCGCGCCGCCTCAAGGCCGCGCTGGGCGAAGTCGCCGAAGGCCGCGCCATCGTGCTGCAAGGCGGGGATTGCGCCGAAAGCTTCCAGGATTTCACCGCCAACATCATCCGCGACACCTTTCGCGTTCTGTTGCAGATGGCCGTGGTTCTGACATTCGGCTCGTCGATGCCGGTCGTGAAAATCGGCCGCATGGCCGGGCAGTTCGCCAAGCCGCGCTCGTCGGACAACGAGACCAAAAACGGCGTGACCCTGCCGTCCTATCGCGGCGATATCGTCAACGGCCCGGACTTCACCGCCGAAGCCCGCATCCCGGACCCCGCGCGCATGGAGTTCGGCTATTTCCAATCGGCCGGCACGCTCAACCTGCTGCGCGCCTTCGCCTCCGGCGGCTATGCCGATCTGCACGAGGTCCATCGCTGGAACCTCGGCTTCGTCGCCCGCTCGCCGCTTGCTGCGCGCTATCAGGACCTGGCGCACCGGATCGACGAAACGCTGCGCTTCATGGCGGCCTGCGGCATCAACGCGGCCAGCACGCCGCAGATCCGCGAAACCGATTTCTACACCAGCCACGAGGCGCTGCTGCTGCCCTATGAGCAGGCGCTGACCCGCGTGGACAGCCTGACCAACGACCCCTATGCCTGCTCGGCACATTTCCTGTGGATCGGCGATCGCACCCGCCAGCCGGATGGCGCGCATATCGAGTTCCTGCGCGGGGTCAAAAACCCGCTCGGCATGAAGGTCGGCCCGACCACCACGGTCGATGACCTGCTGCGCATCTGCGACACGCTCAACCCCGCCAACGAGCCCGGCCGCCTGACCCTCATTGCCCGCATGGGCGCCGAGAAGGTCGAAACATTGCTGCCGCCGCTGCTGCGCGCGGTGCAGAAGGCAGGCCGCAAAGTGGTGTGGCTGTGCGATCCGATGCATGGCAACACGATCACCGCGACGTCGGGCTACAAGACCCGCAATTTCGATGCGATCCTCACCGAAGTGCGCCGCTTCTTCGATGCGCACACCGCGGAAGGCACCTGGGCCGGCGGCGTGCATGTCGAGATGACGGGCCAGCCGGTGACCGAATGCACCGGCGGCGCGCATCAATTGACCGATGCCGATCTCGCCAAGCGCTACGAGACGGTCGTCGATCCGCGGCTCAATGCCGAACAATCCCTGGAACTGGCCTTCCTCGTCGCCGAGGAACTCAAGCGCCGCCGCGCCCCCACCCAGGCCCAGGCGGCCGAGTAGCATGGACGGGGTGCCGGCGAACCCGCTGTCGGCCGATATCTCGGCGCGGACCGACAGCTACTTCAACCGCACCCGCCAAGTGGTGGCGCGCTTCGGCGACAAGCGCGTCACATACGCGATGTTCCTGCGCCGCCCCGTGATTTCGGCACCCCGGCTGATGCTCGAATGGCTGGCCGCAGTGGCCGCCGAGCGCGGCACCCGCTTCGATATCGATGTCACCCACCCCGAGGGCACCTGGGTCGGTGCCGGCGAACCGTTGATCTATATCAGCGGCAGCATGGCCGAGTTGTCCGACCTTGAAACCATCGCGCTGCAAAAAATCGGGCCGGCCTGCGTGGCCGCCCACAACGCCTATCAGATGTGCTCCTCGCTCCCCAAGGTCGGCTTCCTCGCCATGGAGGCGCGGCACTGCGCGGGCGGCGAGATGCAGGAGATGATGGCCTATGCCGCCTCGGTCGGCAGTGCGGCGGCCAAGCTGGAGGGTGCTGTCGGGTTCATCGGCAACGCCAATGACGGCACGGCGCACTGGTTCGGCGAGCGCGCCGGGCGCGGCACCATGCCGCATGCGCTGATCGGCTATGCGGGCTCCACCGTGCGTGCCGCCGAGATGTTCCATGAGACGTTTCCCGACGAGGCATTGACCGTGCTGGTCGATTATTTCGGCCGGGAGATCACCGATGCGCTGGCGGTTTGCGCGCGCTTTCCGCTGCTGGCCGATGCCGGGCGGATGGCGGTGCGGCTCGATACGCATGGCGGGCGGTTTCTGGAGGGGCTCGATCCGGCGGAGAGCTATGCCGCACTCGAACGCCATGCGCCCGGCGCCATCCGGCGCTATCGCAGCGACAGCGAGTTGCGCTACCTCGTCGGCACCGGGGTTTCGGCGGCAGCGATTTGGCGGATGCGCGAATCGCTCGATGCGGCCGGGTTCCCCAAAGTGCGTATCGTCGCCAGCAGCGGGTTCGGCGTGGACAAATGCCGGGTGATGGCCGATGCGCGGGCGCCCGTCGATATGGTCGGCACCGGGAGTTTCATTCCCGACGTTTGGACCGAGACCTATGCCACCGCCGATATCGTCAGCTACGACGGGGTGCCGATGGTGAAGGTTGGCCGCGAGTTCCTGTTGCGGCGCAACGGCGACCGCAAGAAGCCCTGATCCGCGGCCGCCGGCGGGCCCTGCCATCGGGCGATCCCTGCGTCCCCTCTGGCGCAATCATGTTGCGCAAATCAGCCCTGACGTTGAACCCGGCCGGCATTCCGCCTAGCTTGCGGCCATGTCCGACACGCTCAAAATCGCCCTGGCACAGATCAACCCGCATGTCGGGCAGGTCGTCCACAACCTCGATCGCATCCGCCGCGCCCGCGCCGAGGCCGCAGCCCTGGGGGCCGACCTCGTGGTGGCGCCCGAAATGTTCATCGCCGGCTACCCGACGGAGGACCTGATCCGCAAGCCGGCCTTCGTGCAGGCCTGCGAACAGGCGCTCGCGGCACTCGCCGCCGATACCGCCGATGGCGGGCCCGGCGTGCTGATCGGCGGGCCCTGGTTCGAAACCGGGGGGCCGGATGGCGACAAGCTCTACAACGCCGCCTACCTCCTCGATGGCGGCAAAATCGTCACCCGGCGCGCCAAGCATGAACTGCCGAATTATGGCGTGTTCGACGAGAAGCGCGTCTTCGATGCCGGGGCCGCGCCCGGCCCGGTCAATTTTCGCGGCTTTCGCCTTGGCGTGCTGGTTTGCGAGGATTGGTGGCTGCCAGCGGTCGCTGAGACGCTCGCCGAATCCGGCGCGGAAATGCTGCTGTCGATCAACGGTTCGCCCTATGAGAGCGGCAAGCAATCCACCCGCATCCAACTCGCCGTCACCCGCGTGGTCGAGACCGGGCTGCCCTTCGCGTTCTGCGGCCAGGTCTGCGGGCAGGACGAGCTGGTGTTCGAGGGGGCGAGCTTCGTGCTCAACGCCGATCGCTCGCTCGCGGTGCAGATGCCGTTTTTCGAGGAGAGCGTGACCCTCACCACCTGGACGCGCCAGGGCGAAACCCTGGTCTGTGCGCCCCAGGCGCTGATCCCGGAGCCGGATGAACTCGAATCGATCTATCGCGGCATGGTGCTGGGGCTGGGCGACTACGTGCGCAAAAACCGCTTCCCCGGCGTGATCCTCGGCCTGTCCGGCGGTATCGACAGCGCGATCTCGGCGGCGGTGGCGGTCGATGCGCTCGGTGCCGATCAGGTCCGCACCTTCATGATGCCCTCGCCCTATACCAGCCAGGACAGCCTGGACGATGCGGCGCACTGTGCCGAGCTGCTCGGCATTTCGTGTGAAACCATACCGATCGTGCCTGCCATGGACGCCTTCAATGCAATGTTGGCGCCGGTGTTTGCCGGTCGGCAGGCCGACATCACCGAAGAGAACGTCCAGTCCCGGACGCGCGGGCTGATCCTGATGGCGATCTCCAACAAGCTGGGCCACATGGTGCTGACCACCGGCAACAAATCCGAAATGTCGGTCGGCTATGCCACGCTCTACGGCGATATGTGCGGCGGCTATTCGGTGTTGAAGGACGTCTACAAGATGACGGTGTTCGCGCTGTGCCACTGGCGCAACACGCATCATTTCAACGGCGCGCTCGGCCCGGTCGGCCGTGTCATCCCAGAGCGGATCATCACCAAGCCGCCATCGGCCGAACTCAAACCCAACCAGACCGACCAGGACACGCTGCCGCCCTACGAAATCCTTGACGCCATCCTCCAAGGGCTGGTCGAGGGCGAGCAATCCGTCGATGCGATGGTGGCGCAGGGCTATGAGCGGGCGACGGTGCTGCGGGTTTGGCGGATGCTGGATCGGGCGGAATACAAGCGCCGCCAGGCGCCGCCGGGGGTGAAGATCACGCCGCGCGCCTTCGGGCGGGATCGGCGGTATCCGATCACCAATGGCTTTACCTCGCTGATTTCCTGAGGGGCGGATCGTGACAAGGACAAGGGCGGCGCTTCTTTGTTTGAAAAAAGAGAAGCAAAAAAACGGTGCCGGTGGGACCGCGCCGGCGCATGCGGCTCAGCGCCCAGGGATAGACGTTTTTGGGTTCTTTTCTTCAAAACAGAACGCCTTGCCTGAAAGCCGCCGCCGATGAGCGACCTCTTCGCCCCCCAAGGCGGCTGGCGCGTGCGCATCAAGGATTTGTCGGGCGGTGCCGATGACGGTATTTCCGAGGAGATCGGCGGCTTTCCCACCCTGATGCAAGCCAACGAATTCATCCGCCGCTACGTGCGCGACAGCATCGAGATCTGCCGCCCGCGCGGCATGACGGGGCGTGAGGTGATCGACGCCTGGTTTGCCTTCGGCGAGGACGCCGAGGTGATCGACGCCGGGGATGACGGCTGGAAAAGCGGGCCGCATATCGCGGTCTTTGCGGACCAGCCGGCCGATCGGCATGACCGCAACTGGCGCGCGCTCGATCCGCGCGGCGATGACTCTGAACCCGAGGACGAGGAATAGCCCGATGCGCGCCCCAACCTACGACATTCTCGGCATCGGCAACGCCATTGTTGACGTTGTCGCCCCGGTGGACGAGGCATTTCTGTCGCGCCACGCCATGCACAAGGGCGCCATGGCGCTGATCGATGCCGGCACGGCGGACCGGCTATATGCCGCGATGCCGCCGGCGAGCGAAACCTCGGGCGGTTCGGCGGCCAACACCTGTGCGGTGGCGGCCATGCTGGGCGCGCGCGTCGCCTATATCGGCAAAGTCGCGGATGACCAGCTGGGCCAGGTGTTCCGCCACGACATTGCCGCCGTGGGGGTGCATTTCCCCAGTCTTGCGCTGCAGGGCGGGGCGCCGACCGCGCGCTGCCTGATCATGGTGACGCCGGATGGGCAGCGCACCATGAACACCTATCTCGGCGCCTGCGTCACCCTCGGCACCGCCGATATTGATGCGGAGCTGGTCGGCGATGCGGCCGTGACCTATCTGGAGGGTTATCTGTTCGACCCGCCCGAGGCCCAGGCCGCGTTCCGCGCCGCTGCCGATGCCGCCCATCAAGCGGGGCGCAAGGTGGCGCTGTCGCTGTCGGATTCGTTTTGCGTGCATCGCCACCGCGCGGCGTTCCGGGATCTGGTGGACGGGCATATCGACATCCTGTTCGCCAACGAGGCCGAGATCACCGCGCTTTACGAGACCAACAGCTTCGCCGAGGCGGCCGCCTGGGCGCGGCGGGATGTGGGGCTTGCCGCCCTAACCCGCAGCGAAGCCGGCAGCCTGATCGTCGCCGGCGGCGAGACTGTCGAGGTTGCGGCGGTGGCCGCCCCGGTGATCGACACCACCGGCGCGGGCGATGCCTATGCGGCCGGTTTCCTTGCCGGGCTGACTGCCGGCAAGCCGTTCGTCGAATGCGGCCGGCTTGGCAGCGTGGCTGCCGCCGCGGTGATCGGCCATTATGGCGCGCGGCCTCAGGCCGATCTGAGGCGTTTGGCCGGGCTCTGAGGAGGACGGCCTATGCGCGGTGACGAAGAGATCCTTTTGGATGGGCCGCGGTGCGCGCGCGCGACAGGGCATGCGCGAACCGGGCGGGACCCGGGGGGCTGCGGGATCAATCACCCAGGAAATCGCGCATCGCGGCCGCGTAGTTCGCCTCGCGCGTAACCTGTTTCATCAGCGCGCCTGACGGTTGGCCGGTCAATGCCTTGGTCGAAACCCCGTCGCGCAGGGCCTTGAGCGTGGCATAGGTTGCCTGAACCGCGGCCATGAACGGCTGGTGGCCTTGCAGGGCGATGCGCACGCCATGCGCGGCCATGCCGGTCTTGCCGCCAAAATCCCCGTCGCTGCCGCCGATCACGATCGGCAGCGGGCTCGCGGCATGGAGGGCGGCGATCTGGGCGCTGTCGGTCACGCCGGTGAAGAACAGGGCATCGGCGCCGGCTTCGGTGTAGAGCCGGGCGCGGCGGATGGCGTCATCGAGATCGCTGATCGCGATGGCGCTGGTGCGCGCGACGATGACGGTTGCAGGGTCCTGCCGGGCGGCCAGCGCGGCCTTGATCTTGCCGAGCCCCTCCTCGGCGGAGAGCAGTTGCGGCTTCGGCGCGGCATAGGCGCGCGGCAGCAGCGTGTCCTCGATCGTCATCGCGGCGACCCCGGCGGTCTCCAACTCCTGGACGGTGCGCATCACGCTCAAGGCGTTGCCATAGCCGTGATCGGCATCGACCAGCAGCGGCAGGCTGCCCGCGCGCGTGATGCGCTGGATCTGCTGGGCGAACTCGGTGAGCGTCAGGATCACGATATCCGGTGCGCCCAGCACGGTGAACGAGGCGATCGAGCCCGCGAACATGCCGATCTCGAACCCGAGATCCTCGGCGATCCGCGCCGAGATCGGATCATAGACCGAGCCGGGATGCACGCACGCATCCCCCGCGAGAATGGCGCGAAGGGCGTTGCGGCGGTGTGTGAAGCTGGTCATGGCGTGTTCTCCCGGCGGATTGTTTGGCGTAGTGTGCCGCAGAAACAGCGCCAAGGGGAGATCCGGCCATGGGACCACGTATCGCAGTGATGGGGGCGGGCGCCGTTGGCGGCTATGTCGGCGGCTATTTGTCCTCGCTCGGCCATGACGTCACGCTGATCGATCCCTGGCCGGAGCACATCGAAACCATCCGCGCCAAGGGGCTGGAACTGACCGGGATGACGCCCGAGGAGTGTTTTACGGTCGAGGTGCCGACGATGCATCTGACCGAGTTGCAGACGATCTCCAGGCAGCGCCCGGTCGATATCGCGATCGTTGCGGTCAAGTCCTATGACACGATCTGGGCGACGCAGATGATCGCGCAGTATCTTGCCCCCGGCGGCTATGTGGTTTCGCTGCAGAACTGCATCAACGAGGAGCGCATCGCCTCCGTGGTGGGCTGGGGGCGCGTCGTCGGCGGGATCGCTGCGGCGATTTCGGTCGATCTGCACGAGGCCGGCAAGATCCGCCGCACCGTGCCGAAGGGGGGGGCCAGTCATACCGTGTTCCGGGTGGGGGAAGTGCATGGCCGGATCACCCGCCGCGTCGAGGATTTCGCTGCGATGATCGCCGGGATCGACAGCGTGAAGGTGACGACCAATCTGTGGGGGGAGCGGTGGTCGAAGCTCTGCGTCAACGGCATGCGCAACGGCGTCTCGGCTGCCACCGGGCTGCCCGGCAATGCGTTGGACCAGACGGAGGCCGTGCGCCGCTTTTGCATCCGCTTGGGCGGCGAGGCGGTGCGCGTCGGGCAGGCGCTGGGCTATCAGCTCGAAGGCATCGGCAAGCTCGATCCGGAAAAACTGGCGCTGGCCTCGGAAGGCAACGCCGCGGCACTTGAGGAGATCGAGGCGATGATGATCGCCGGGTCGAACTCGGGCGCAAGGTCGGACTTGCAGCGCCCCTCGATGGGCCAGGACATGCTGAAGGGGCGGCGCACCGAGATCGAGTTCATGAACGGCTTTATCGCGGACAAAGCCGCCGAAATCGGCAAGCCGGCCGGCGCGCACGTGGCCCTGACCGAGATCGTCAAGCGCGTCTCGCGCGGCGACATCGCGGCGGCGCCCGCGAACGTCATCGGGATCGACTGAAACCCGCACAAGATTGACAGCGCCAGCATCCGCCCCGTACATGCTGGGAGACGCGCATTTTATGGCCCGATAGGGCGATAGGAGTTCTGTACCATGCGGTTACGTGGCATTATCGCGGCAGTGGCCCTTGTGCTTCCACTGCTGGCGCAGCCGGCGCTGGCGAAGGATGATTTGGTGATCGGGGTTGCGCAGTTCCCCGCCAGCCTCAACCCCTATTACGACTCCCTTACCATCAAGTCCTATGTGCTGGGCTTCGGTATCCGCCCGGTGACGGCGTTCGACAAGGACTGGAAGCTGTCCTGCCTGCTGTGCGCCGAATTGCCGACGCTGGATAACGGGCTCGCCAAGCTCGACGGCAAGGGGATGGCCGTCACGCTCAAGATCAAGCCGGAGTTGACCTGGGGCGATGGCGTGCCGGTGACGGCGAAGGACGTGGTGTTCACCTGGAAACTGGGGCGTGATCCGACATCCGGCTTCGCCAACAGCCACCCGTGGGACCGCGCCGGTTCGATCGACGTGATCGATGACAAGACCGTCGTGCTGCATCTCGACAAGGTGCGCGTGGACTACAACCAATGGGACACGCTGCTGCCCGCGCATGTCGAGGGCCCGGCCTTCGAGAAGGCCGGCAATTTCGCGGAATACCAGAAGCAGACCGTTTTCAGCCGCGCGCCGACCACGGCCGGGCTGTATAACGGGCCCTTCGTGATGACGGCCTATCAATCGGGCCAGCAGGTCGTGTTCGAGCCGAATCCGAACTGGAAGGGCCCCAGGCCGGGGCTCAGGCGCATCAT
This sequence comes from Rhodospirillales bacterium, assembly GCA_947447625.1. GTDB lineage: Bacteria > Pseudomonadota > Alphaproteobacteria > Acetobacterales > Acetobacteraceae > CAIYPH01. The sequence goes on from CANFKS010000023.1 coordinate 32,525, forward strand.
CCTCAAGCTGATCGAAAACACCGCCGCGTTGCAGGCCAATCTGTTGTCGGGCGATGTCGACATGGTGGCGGGCGAGGGCGTGGGCCTGACCATCGACCAGGTGATCGCGCTGCGCAAAGCCAATCCCGACAAGTTCGAATACATCTTCAAGCCGAGCCTGACCTTCGAGCACATCGACCTCAAAATCGAGAATCCGTTCCTCGCCGAGGTGAAGGTACGGCGCGCGCTGCTCGCTGCGATCGATCGGCAGACCTTGGTGGATCGGCTGTTCGAGGGCATGCAGCCGGTGGCCGATACCTGGGTGAACCGGCTTGATCCGTATGCGTCGAAGGATCTGGCCCGCTTTCCGTATGATCCCAACCTTGCGCGCGCCATGCTCGCCGAGGCCGGCTACAAGCCGGGTGCGGACGGTATTTGCCGCAACGCCGCGGGCGAGAAATTGTCGCTCGAAATCAACACCACCGCCGGCAACAAGCTGCGTGAACTCACCCAGGCCGTGCTGCAAAGCATGTGGAAGGCCTCGTGCATCGAAGTCACGATCAAGAACGAGCCGGCCCGCACCTTGTTCGGCGAAACGCTCAAGAAGCGGCAGTATAGTGGGATGATCATGTATGCGTGGTCGTCCGGCGTGGGCGACAGCCCGCGGTCCACGCTCGGCTCGGACAAAATCCCGACGGCGGCCAATAATTGGGGCGGCAATAACGGTATCGCCTTCAGCGATGCGCGGATGGACCAGTTGATCGAACAGTCCGAAACCGAACTCGACACCACCAAGCAGAAGGCGATCTGGGCGGAGATGCAGAAGATCTACGCCGAGAAGGTGCTGGTGCTGCCGCTGTTCTTCCGCGCCGATCCGCATGTGGTGCCGAAATGGCTCGATGGCTACACGCCGACCGGGCACGGCGACCTCAGCGTGCTGTTCTCGGAGAACTGGAAGTCGAAGTAGCCCTCTCGCTGCGGCTGATCCAAGGGGCCTCGATTTTGCCAGGATTTTGGCGGGATCGGGGCCCTTGCCATGCCGGGCGCCAAAGGTGGTCAAATCTTCATGGAGCGGGTATAAGAATACCCTATTCCATGCATCCAGGAGCACCCAGCCGGCATGAGCGACCAAGCCGCGCCTCTACCCGATTCCGCACCGGTCGACCCCGACGCGTATGACGCCGCGTCGATTTCGGTGCTGCGCGGCCTTGATGCCGTGCGCAAGCGGCCCGGGATGTATATCGGCGATACCGATGACGGCTCGGGACTGCATCACATGGCCTTCGAGATCATCGACAACGCGGTTGATGAGGCCCAGGCCGGGTTTGCCGACAAGGTGTCGCTGACGCTGAACGGGGACGGTTCCGTCACGGTGCGCGACAATGGCCGCGGCATCCCGACCGATATCCATCACGAGGAAGGCGTTTCGGCCGCCGAAGTGGTGCTGACGCGGCTGCACGCCGGGGGCAAGTTCAACCAGAACTCCTACAAGGTCTCGGGCGGGCTGCATGGCGTGGGTGCCGCGGTGGTGAATGCGCTGTCGCAGTGGATGGAAGTGAAGATCTGGCGGCTGGGCCGGGAGCATTTCATCCGCTTCGAACATGGCGACGCGGTTGCGCCGCTGGCGATCACCGGCGACTCGATCGAGGCGACCGGCACCGAGGTGACGTTCAAGCCCTCGACCGGCACGTTCACGAAAGTCGAGTTCGACTTCGCCATCCTCGAACGCCGGCTGCGCGAACTCGCCTTCCTGAACTCGGGCGTGACCATCGTGCTGCGCGACGAGCGCCATGCCGAGGCGGTGGAGAGCGCGTTTTTCTATGAGGGCGGCCTGGTGGCCTTCGTCGATTGGCTCGATCGCGCCAAAACGCCGGTGCTGAGCCCGCCGATCAGCGTGGTCGCCAAGGACGCGACCACGAGCGGGGAAATCCGCGTTGAATTCGCGCTCGCCTGGAACGACAGTTTCCATGAGACGATGCTGTGCTTCACCAACAACATCCCGCAGCGCGACGGCGGCACCCATCTTGCCGGGTTCCGCCAGGCGCTGACCCGGGTGGTGACCAAATATGCCGAGGGGATGGGCAAGAAGGACAATCTCGCCCTCGTCGGCGAGGATATGCGCGAGGGTATGACGGCGGTGCTGTCGGTCAAGGTGCCGGACCCGAAATTCTCCTCGCAGACCAAGGACAAGCTGGTGTCCTCCGAGGTGCAGCCGGTGGTGCAGGCGGTGGTGGCCGATATCATCAGCCACTGGTTCGAAACCCATCCGCGCGAAGCCAAGGGCATCATCCAGAAGGTGATGGACGCGGCCTCCGCGCGCGAGGCCGCCCGCAAGGCGCGCGACCTGACGCGGCGCAAAGGCGTGCTCGATGTCTCGACGCTGCCGGGCAAGCTGGCGGATTGCCAGGAGCGGGACCCGTCGAAATGCGAACTCTTCATCGTCGAGGGTGACTCGGCCGGCGGCTCCGCCAAGCAGGGGCGGGATCGGAAATATCAGGCGATTTTGCCGCTGAAGGGCAAGATTCTCAATGTCGAGCGGGCGCGGTTCGATCGGATGCTGGGTTCGGCCGAAATCGGCACGCTCATCACCGCGATGGGCACCGGGATCGGGCGCGGCGAGCCCGAGCAGGGCGGCTTCTCCATCGGCAAGCTGCGCTATCACCGCATCATCATCATGACGGATGCCGACGTCGATGGTTCGCATATCCGCACGCTGTTGCTGACGTTTTTTTTCCGCCAAATGCCGGAACTGATCGAGCGCGGGCATCTCTACATCGCCCAGCCGCCGCTTTATCGTGCCAAGCGCGGCAATGACGAGCGGTATCTGAAGGATGATGCCGCCCTCGAACGCTTCCTGCTCGACAAGGTGCTGGCCGAAGCCCGCCTCACCTATGCCGATGGGCGCGTGATGATGGGCCCCGAAATCGAGGCCGAGGCGATGTGGCTGCGCGAGGCGAGTTTCCGCCTGCGCCGGCTGACGCCGGGTATCCCGGTGGCGTTGCTCGAACAGGCCGCCATCGCCGGGGCGCTGACCCCCGACCTGGCGCGTGCCCAGGCGGCCGCGCAGCCTTTGGCGCAACGGCTCGATCAAGTTGCCCTGTCTGCCGAACGCGGCTGGGTTGTCATGGCCGACACCGCAGGCATCACGCTGGGCCGCACCGTGCGCGGCGTCGCCGAGCGCTATCTGATCGACGCGGCCACCTTGCGCAGCAGCGAGGCGCGCTGGCTCGACGAGCGCCATGAGGCGCTCGCCGAGCGCTTCACCGCCCCGGCGCAACTCAAGCTCGACAACACCGAAGCCGTCGCCTCCGGACCCGCCAGCGCGTTCGACCGCATCATCGCCCATGGGCGGCGCGGGCTGACGATCCAGCGCTTCAAAGGGCTTGGCGAAATGAACCCGGAGCAGCTCTGGAAAACCACGCTCGACACCGCCGCGCGCACCTTGTTGCAGGTCAAGGTCGGGGATGTCGAGGAAGCCGGCCAGGTGTTCTCGACCCTGATGGGCGACGTGGTGGAACCGCGCCGCGACTTCATCGTCACCAACTCGCTGAAAGTGGCCAATCTCGACGTGTGAGGCGGGCCGTCGCGGCCCGCCTTGTTGTCCTCAGCCGCCGGACTTCGCCTCGCGGAACGGCGTGTTGCTCTCGGCCAGGCGGCGCAGCAGGGCGGAGGGCGCCCAGCGCGCGCCGTATTGCTGGTGCCAGGAGGCGATCTGCGCGTAGACATCCTGCACGCCGATGCTGTCGGCCCAGTACATCAGCCCGCCGCGATAGCGCGGGAAGCCGAAGCCGTGCAGCCACATGATATCCACGTCGCTGGCGCGGAAGGCGATGCCTTCCTCAAGGATCTTGCAGGCCTCGTTGACCGAGGCGAACAGCAGCCGGCGCAGGATTTCCTGATCCGTGAAACTGCGGGGCGCATTGCCGAGCTTCGCCGCTTCCTCGCGGATGATCCCGGCGACGATCGGGTCAGGATAGGGCGTGCGGTCGCCCTTTTCGTAGCGGTACCAGCCGGCCGCGGTCTTCTGGCCGAAGCGGCCGAGTTCGCACAGCCGGTCGGAGATCGGCTGTTTGCGGTAGTTCGGGTTCTCTGCCGCGCGGCGCTTGCGGCTGGCCCAGCCGATGTCGAGCCCGGCGAGGTCGCCCACCGCGAAGGGCCCCATCGGATAGCCGAAATCGACCATCGCCTTGTCGATCTGCTCGGGCAGCGCGCCCTCCTCCAGCATGATCACCGTTTCGACCGAGAACGGCGCCCGGCTGCGATTGGCGAGGAACCCGTCGCAATTGCCGCAGGCCACGCTCAGCTTGCCGATGGCCCGGCCCATTTTCATCACCGAGGCCAGTGTGCCGGGTGACGTGGCGGCGCCATTCACCACTTCGAGCAGCTTCATGACATTGGCGGGGCTGAAGAAATGGGCGCCGGCCACATCCTCGGGCCGCTTCGTTGCCGAGGCGATTTCGTCGATGTTGAGGGCGGAGGTGTTGGAGAGCAGCAGGGCGCCGGGCTTCATCACCGCGTCGAGTTTGGCGAAGACCTCCTTTTTCGGCCCCATCTCCTCGAAAATCGCCTCGATCACCGCGTCCGCGTCGGCGATCGCCTCGTAGGTGTCGACCGCCGTGATCCGGGACAGGCGGGCATCCATCTCGGCCTGCGACAGGCTGCCGCGCTTGACCGATGTGGCGTAGTTGTCGCGGATGCGGTTCATGCCGCGCGCCATCGCCTCGGGCGAGGCCTCCAGGATTTTTACCGGGATGCCGAAATCGGCGAAGCTCATCGCGATGCCGCCGCCCATCGTGCCGGCGCCGATCACCGCGGCGTGCGCGATCTCCTTGACGGCGGTGTTGTCGGGCAAGCCCGGGATGCGTGCTGACTCGCGCTCGGCAAAGAAGGCGTAGCGCAGCGCGCGCGCCTCGTCGGAATTCTCAAGCTCAAGGAACAATTCCTGCTCGCGCAGCACGCCCTGGTCGAACGGCAGGGTGCAGGCGGCTTCCACGGCGGCGATGCAGTTATAGGGCGCCTTCTGGTTGCGGGCCTTGCGGGCGATGGATTTGCGCATGGCATCGAACATGCCGGGATCGGCCTGGTATTCCGCGATCTGGGCCGTGCGGTCGCGCACGCGGGGCAGCGGGCGGATATCGGCCTTGGCCCGCGCCATGGCGATGCCGGCGGCCTTGAGGTCGGCGCTGTCGTCGATCACCTGATCGAGAATGCCGAACGACAGCGCCTCGTCGGCCGGGACATGCCGGCCGGTGACGATCATGTCGAGCGCGCGCTTGGCGCCGATCAGGCGCGGCAGGCGCTGCGTGCCGTTGCCGCCGGGCAGGATGCCGATCAGCACCTCGGGCAGGCCGACCTTGGCGCTGCGCTTGGCGAGCCGGTAATGGCAGCCCATCGCATTTTCGAGCCCGCCGCCCAGGGCATAGCCGTGGATGGCGGCCACGATCGGCTTTGCGCTGCGATCCATCACATCATAGGTCCGCGTGCCGATCGCCGGGCGCGCCCGGCCCTTGCCGAATTGGCGGATATCGGCGCCGGCGATGAAGCTGCGGCCGGCGCCGATCAGCACGATGGCCTTGATCGCGGGGTCTGCGTTGAACTGATCGAGCCCGGCGATAATCCCCTCCGGCACGCCAGGGCTCAGGGCATTGACCGGCGGATTGTCGACGATGATGACGCCGACATCGCCGTCACGCTCGAGGTGGACCAGTTGCTTGTCGCTCATGGATGTTTCCTGCTTGGGGTGTTCATTGCCGGCAACGCTATGCGCTTGGCTCGCGCGCGTCGAGAGCGCTGCGTGCGCGCGCCTTCTTGCGCATCGGGCCAGGACGGCAACATACTCACTGCAATCAATCGCGCACCAAGGGAGGGCCTTCATGGACCTGCGCTTCAGCAAGGAGGACGAGGCCTTCCGCCTCGAAGTTCGGACCTTCATCAACGACAATCTGCCGGCCGATATCCGCGAACGCTCGCGTCTCGGCTATGCCTTCCGCAAGGAAGACACCGTCGCGTGGCAGCGCATCCTCAACAAGAAGGGCTGGGCGGCCTATTCCTGGCCGGTCGAATATGGCGGCCCCGGCTGGACGCCGACGCAGCGGATGATCTTCCAGGAAGAGATCATGATGGGCAATGCCCCGGAAGTCCTGGGTTTCAACATCACCATGATCGGCCCGGTGCTGATGCATTTCGCCACCCAGGAGCAGAAGGACTACTTCCTGCCCCGCGCCCGCAACCTTGACGATTGGTGGTGCCAGGGCTTCTCCGAGCCCGGCGCCGGCTCGGATCTCGCCTCCCTCAAAACCGCCGCCGTGCGCGATGGCGACGATTATGTGGTGAACGGGCAGAAGATCTGGACCTCGACGGCGCACAACGCCGATTGGTGCTTCGTCCTTGTCCGCACCGACCCGCATGCCAAAAAGCGCCAGGAAGGCATCTCCTTCATCCTGGTCGACATGAAAACGCCGGGCATCACGGTGCGCCCGATCATTTCGATCGACGGCTCGCACCATCTCAACGAGGTGTTTTTCGACAATGTGCGCGTGCCGGTGAAAAACCGCATCTACGAGGAAAACCGCGGCTGGGACGTCGCGAAGTACCTGCTGGGCAACGAACGCACCGGCATCGCCCGCCTCGGCAAATCCAAGGAGCGCCTGGCCTACGCCAAGGAACTCGCGCGCGACGTGCAGCAACACGGCCGCCCCCTTATCGAGGACCCCGCCTTCCGCCGCCGTGCCGCGCAGATCGAGGTCGATCTCAAGGCCCTCGAACTCACCCAGCTCCGCGTTGTCTCGGGCGCCAAGGCGAATGCGGGCAAGCCCGATCCGTTCTCCTCGATCCTCAAGATCAAGGGCACCGAACTGCTGCAGGAAACCTCGGAGCTGGTGATGGATGTCGGCGGCCCGCTGGCGATGCCGGGCTGGGCCAAGGAATTGTCCGCCATGAGCAACCAGCCGCCCTATGGGCCGGACTGGGCGCCCGCGATGGCGGGGCCGTATCTCATGCTGCGCGCCGCCTCGATCTATGGCGGCACCAATGAGATCCAGAAGAATATTCTCACCAAAGCGGTGTTGGGGCTGTAATGGATTTTGAACTTTCGGAAGACCAACGCCTGCTGAAAGACAGCATTTCGCGTCTGTTGTCTGACACCTACAGCTTCGCGCAACGCCGCTCCTACATGGCAGAGGCCAATGGCTGGAGCAGCAAATTATGGGACCAGTATGCCGAACTCGGCCTGCTCGGCCTGCCGATTGACGAGAAATACGGCGGCTTTGGCGGCGGCCCCGTCGATGTGATGCTGGTGATGGAGGAATTCGGCCGCGTGATGGCGCTCGAACCCTTCCTCGCCTCCGTCGTCCTCGGCGCGACCGCGGTGAAGCTCGCGGGGTCGGAAAGCCAGAAATCCACGATCCTGTCCGCCGTCGCGGCAGGGCAGGTCAAGCTCGCCTTCGCCCATGGCGAGCAGCAGGCGCGCCATGACGTGACCGATGTGATCACCACAGCGGCCAAGGATGGCAATGCCTGGGTCCTCAACGGCGCCAAGTCGGTCGTGCTGCACGGGGATTGCGCGGACAAGCTGATCGTCAGCGCCCGCACCGCCGGCACCCGGCATGACGCAAGCGGGCTGACGCTGTTCCTCGTCGATGCCGCCGCGGCCGGCCTCGCCCGGCGCGGCTATGCATTGCGGGACGGCAGCCGGGCGGCCGAGATTTCGCTCACCAACGTCAAGGGCGAATTGCTCGGCGCCGTCGATGGCGGCCTGCCCGTGATCGAGCGCGTCATCCAGGCCGGCATCGCAGCCCTGGCTGCCGAAACCGTCGGCTGCATGGAGGCGATGCATGCAATGACGCTCGACTACATGAAGACCCGCCAGCAGTTCGGCAAGGCGATCGGCCAGAACCAGGTGATGCAGCACAAGGCCGCCGACATGCTCATCGCCATGGAGCAGGGCCGCAGCATGACCATGCTCGCCGCCATGATGGTCGACGAGGAGGATGCAGGCGAACGCGCGCACAACATCTCGCTCGCCAAGGTCGGCGTGGGCCAGGCCGGGCGGCATGTCAGCCAATCCGCGGTGCAGATGCATGGCGGCATCGGCATGACCGAGGAATACGCGGTGGGCCACTACTTCCGCCGGGTGATGACGTTCGAACATTTATGGGGTGACACGTCGTGGCACCTCAGCGTCATCGCCGACAAGGTGGCCTGATCACGAGAGCGGTTCCCCGTGACCGGCCCGCTGAGAGCCCGACGATGGTTCGCGATTCCGCCAAACATCATCAGGCTCTCAGCGGGGCGGTCTTCGGGCTGACCCGTTCAGACGAAGTGGCAGGCCGCCTGGTGCTGCGGGGCGATACCGCGCAGCAGCGGCGTCTCGCTGCGGCACAGGGACTGCACGCGCGGGCAGCGCGCCGCGAAGGGGCAGCCGGCCGGGCGGTTCATCATGCTCGGCACCTCGCCCGCCAAAGCCGGCCGGCGTATCCGGTCCGGATCGGGGCGCGGCACCACGTCAAGCAGTGCCTGGGTATAGGGATGCTGCGGCGCCGCATACAGCGCCTCGCGCGATGCCATCTCCACGATGGTGCCGGCATACATCACCGCGATATTGCGCGACATCGAGCGCACCACCGCGAGATCATGGGCGATGAACAAATAGCCGAGCCCGAAGCGCTCCTGCAGGTCGAGCAGCAGATTGACGATCTGCGCCTGCATCGACACATCGAGGGCGGAGACCGGTTCGTCGCAGACAATGAACTCCGGCCGCAGCGCCAAGGCCCGCGCAATCCCGATCCGCTGGCGCTGCCCGCCCGAAAACTCGTGCGGATAGCGATCCGCCGAGGCCTGGGGCAGCCCGACCCTGTCCAGCAACTCCGCCACCCGCTCGCCCCGCTCGGCCCGCGACACGCCGCCCTTGATGTCGAGCGGCTCGGCTATCGCATCGCGCACCCGCATCCGCGGATTGAGCGAGCCTTGCGGATCCTGAAAAACGAACTGCATCCGATGCCGCACGCGCGCCAGCCGCGCCGCGCCCCCTGGCCCCGTCACCGTCTCGCCGAACAGCCGCACCGCGCCTGATGTGACCGGCACCAGCCCGACCAGCAGCCGCCCCGTCGTTGACTTGCCCGAGCCCGACTCGCCCACGAGGCCCAAAGTTTCGCCCGCCGCGATATCGAACGTCACGCCATCGACGGCCCGCAGCACCTGGTTTCCGGCCGCGAATTCCTTCACCAGCCCCTGCGCCGAAACGATCGCCCCGCTCATGCCGCCCTGCCCCGCAGGCGGGGCAGGCAGCGCGCCAGATGCCCCTCCCCCACCGTCATCAAATCGGGCGCCGCTGTGCGGCACCCTGGCTCCACCTCGGCACAACGCGGCGAGAACCGGCAGCCCGCGATGCGTCGGGATGGATCGGGAATGCTCCCCGGAATCGTCGGCAAGCGGCGCACATCATGGTCAAGCGGCGGAATCGCGGCCAGGAGGCCCGAGGTATAGGGATGCATCGGGGCGCGGAACAGGGTCCGCGCCGGCGCCGATTCCACCACCCGCCCGGCATACATCACCAGCACGCGGCGCGCGAATTCGGCGATCACCCCAAGGTCATGCGAAATCAGCACCACCGACATGCCGAGTTCGCCCTGGAGATCGCGCAACAAATCAAGGATTTGCGCCTGCACGGTGACATCGAGCGCCGTCGTCGGTTCGTCCGCGATCAGCAGCTTGGGCCGGCAGGCGATTGCAATCGCGATCATCACGCGCTGGCGCATGCCGCCGGACAGCTGGTGCGGATAGGCATCCACCCGATGCGCCGCATCCGCGATCCGCACCAGATCGAGCAGCCCGATCGCCTTCTGCCGCGCTGCTGCCCGTGTCAGCCCCTGGTGCAGCATCAGGGTCTCGCTGATCTGGTCCGCCACCGTCAGGACCGGGTTGAGCGAGGACATCGGGTCCTGAAAAATCATCGCGATCTCGCCGCCCCGGATGCGCCGCATGGCGCGCTCGGGCACACGCAGCAGATCCTGCCCGCCATAGCGGATCGCGCCTTTTGGAATCCGCGTCGTCGCCGCCGCATGCAGCCCGAGGATCGACAGCGCCGTCACCGATTTGCCGCTGCCGGATTCGCCGACGATCCCGAGTGTCTCCTGCGCGCCGATCTCGAAACTCACATCCTCGACCGCGTTCATCCATCCCGCGTCGGTACGGAACGACACCGTCAGATTTTCGACCGCCAGCACGCTCATGTCTCGACCTTCAGCCGGGGGTCCAGCACATCGCGCAGGCCATCGCCCAGCAGGTTCATTCCCAGTGTCGCCAAGCTGATCGCCAGGCCCGGGAAGAACATGATCCACCACGAATCGATCGCCTGGTCTCGCCCTTCGGCGATGATGTTGCCCCAGGAGGGCGCCGGCGGCGGCGGCCCGATGCCGAGAAACGACAGCGCCGCCTCGGCCAGGATCGCATAGGCGAAGACGAATGTCAGTTGCACCAGCAGCGGCCCCATGCAGTTCGGCAGCAGATGCCGCCAGATGATCCGCCAGTTCCCCGCTCCCGACACACGCGCGGCATCGACGAATTCGAGTTCCCGCACCACCAGCGCCGAAGCCCGCACGATGCGTGCGGTGCGCGGAATATACGCCACCGACAGCGCCACGATCAGACTGCCGACATTGGGGCCCATTGCGGCGGCCAGCCCGATCGCCAGGATGATCGCCGGAAACGCCATCAACCCGTCCATCAGCCGCATCATCACCGCGTCGATCCGGCGGAACTGCGCCGAGACGATGCCCGCGGCCGCCCCGATCACGCCGGAGAGCAGCGCCACCCCAAGCCCGATCGTCAATGACAGCCGCGCCCCGTAGAGGCAGCGGGTGAACACATCGCGGCCGAAATTGTCGGTGCCGAACCAATACGCCTCCTGCGGCGGACGAAACCGCAGCCGCGCCCGCCCCGCCGTGGGATCAATCCCCGACAGCAGCGGCGCCAGCACGGCGGCCAGCGTCAGGATGACGACGATGGTAAAGCCGATCCGGAACGAACGATGTCGCGCCAGCCGTCGCACGATCTGCAGCCGCCGCCGCGGCGCCAGGGTCTCGCCATCCGCCTCAGCCATAGCGGATGCGGGGGTCCACCCAGGTATAGATGATATCGACCAGCAGATTGACGCCCACGAACATGAAGGCGAGCGCCAGCAGCGTGCCCTGCACCATCGGGTAATCCCGCGTCAGGATCGCCTGCACGATCAACCGCCCCACGCCGGGCAGGGCGAACACCTGCTCGATGACCACCGAGCCGCCCATCAGCAGCGACAGGATGATCCCCGTCGCCGTCACCACCGGGATCAGCGTGTTGCGGAAGGCGTGCTTGGCGATCGTCCGCCATTCGGACACGCCTTTGGCCCGGGCGGTGCGGATATAGTCCTGGTCGAGCACATCGAGTGTCGCCGAGCGCGCCATTCGCGCCAGAAAGCCGATCTGGAACAGCGCCAGCATCGCCGCCGGCTGGATCAGCGCCAGCAGCCACGGCAGCACCCCCTGCCCCAACGGCACATAGCCCGAGGCCGGCAGCCAGCCGAGATTGACGCTGAACAACACCACCGAAAGGATCGCGATCCAGAACCCCGGCACCGAAACGCCCACCAGCGCGAGGATCATCACGGCCGAATCGATCCAGGTGTTGCGGAACTTCGCAGCCCCCACGCCGAGCGCAATGCCGATCGGCAAGGTCAGCGCGAACGACACCAAAGTGAGCGACAGCGTGACCGGCAACCGATCCGCCAGCGCGCTGAGCACGCTCTCGTTGTGGATGATCGAGGTGCCGAAATCGCCCTGCGCGAGATGCCACAACCAGACCAGCAACTGCTCCGGGATCGAGCGA
>CANFKS010000024.1 GCA_947447625.1 Rhodospirillales bacterium
TCGGTCGAGAACGGCGTTGAGGTTGCGGCTGGTGACGTGCTCGCGCGCATTCCGCGCGAGGGCAGCAAGACCCGCGACATCACCGGCGGTCTGCCGCGGGTGGCGGAACTGTTCGAGGCGCGGCGGCCCAAGGATCACGCGATCATCGCCGAGATGGATGGGCGCGTGGAGTTCGGCAAGGATTACAAGGCCAAGCGCCGCGTGATCGTGAAGAACGACGAGACTGGCGAAGACAGCGAATACCTGGTGCCCAAGGGCAAGCACGTCTCTGTGCAGGAAGGCGACTTCGTCCGCCGTGGCGATCCGCTGGTCGACGGACCTCGGGTGCCGCACGACATCCTCAAAGTGCTCGGCGTCGAGAAACTGGCGGATTACCTGGTGAATGAAATCCAGGACGTCTATCGTCTGCAGGGCGTGAAGATCAACGACAAGCACATCGAGGTGATTGTCCGCCAGATGCTGCAGAAGGTGGAGATCACCGACCCCGGTGACACCACGTTCCTCACCGGCGAGCAGGTTGATCGCACCGAGTTCGCTGCCGAAAACGGCAAGAGACTTGCTGAGGGCGAGCGGGCCGCGAGCGGGACACCGGTGCTGCAGGGCATCACCAAGGCCTCGCTGCAAACGCACAGCTTCATCTCGGCGGCGTCCTTCCAGGAGACGACTCGGGTGCTCACGGAGGCAGCGACAGCCGGTAAGGTGGATAACCTCATCGGCCTCAAGGAAAACGTGATCGTGGGCCGCCTGATTCCGGCGGGCACGGGCAGCGTGATGAACCGGTTGCGTGCCATTGCGGCCGGTCGCGACGAAGCACGCGGCCTGCGGGCGGAAACACCTGCGATTCCCGGTGCGGATATCGCTGCGGAGTAGACGGTCAACCCCGTATGACGACGGGAGGGCGGCGGTGGATGCATCGCCGCCCTTCTTCTTTTAGAGGGAGGACCTGCCTAGATCGCTTGACTTGCGATCAGGCGCCCCGTAGTTTCCGCCCCCTCGGCTACCCCCATCGCTCGGTTGGGTCGCCGCCGTTTTGCAGGAAGGATCGCGTTCGGTGCCGCTTCCGGTGGAAGCTAAGGCCGTTCCGTCAGGGTCAGACCCCGCAGGGAGGCATGTGCCGCCCTTCGCGGGATTTGGTTTTGCAATAGGGCGGCCCTGGAGTTAAGGGTGGCCATAGAGATAACGACCACGCAGCTACGTCTAAGCCAGACAGGATCGAAAGAGGCGAAATGCCGACCATCAACCAGCTGATCGCACATGGCCGCGAGCCCGCAGCCAAGCGCAATAAGGTCCCGGCGCTGCAGGGATGCCCGCAGAAGCGCGGCGTCTGCACGCGTGTCTACACGACAACGCCAAAGAAGCCGAACTCCGCGCTCCGCAAGGTTGCGAAGGTTCGTCTGACGAATGGCTACGAAGTCGTGAGTTACATCCCCGGCGAGGGTCACAACCTCCAGGAACACAGCGTCGTGCTGATCCGTGGCGGCCGCGTGAAGGATCTTCCGGGTGTGCGTTATCACATCCTGCGTGGCGTGCTCGACACCCAGGGCATCGCCAAGCGCCGTCAGCGTCGTTCGCTGTATGGCGCGAAGCGGCCGAAGTGAGGAGAGAGGCATGAGCCGTCGTCACCGCGCATCAAAGCGCGAAATTCTGCCGGATCCCAAGTTCGGCGACGTTGTCGTTACGCGTTTCATGAACGCGCTGATGTATGACGGCAAGAAATCGTCCGCCGAGACGATCGTCTACGGCGCCATGGACGTCATGAAGAAGCGCGGCGGCCAGGCGGCTGACCCGGTTCGCATGTTCCATGAAGCGCTGGACAACGTGAAGCCTGCCGTCGAGGTGCGTTCGCGCCGTGTCGGTGGTGCGACGTATCAGGTGCCGGTCGAGGTTCGCACCGAGCGTCGTCAGGCGCTTGCGATCCGCTGGATCATCGATGCGGCCCGCAAGCGCGGCGAGCATACGATGGAAGACCGGCTGTCGAATGAGCTTCTGGACGCGGTCAATAACCGCGGTTCGGCGGTAAAGAAGCGTGAAGACACTCACCGGATGGCCGAAGCCAACAAGGCCTTCAGCCACTACCGCTGGTAGTCGCGAGACACCTTAAAAACTTAGGCCCCACCCCGGATCGCATCGGGCACGGAGAGAAGACGATGGGTAAAGCTAAATTCGAGCGCAACAAGCCGCACTGCAACATTGGCACGATTGGCCATGTTGACCATGGCAAGACGTCCCTAACGGCAGCGATCACCAAGATCCTTGCCAAGTCTGGCGGTGCCACGTTCACGGCGTACGACCAGATCGACAAGGCACCGGAAGAGCGGGCTCGTGGCATCACGATTTCGACGGCTCACGTCGAATACGAGACCAAGAACCGCCATTACGCTCACGTCGACTGCCCCGGCCACGCTGACTATGTGAAGAACATGATCACCGGTGCGGCGCAGATGGACGGCGCGATCCTGGTGGTGTCGGCCACCGACGGCCCGATGCCGCAAACCCGCGAGCATATTCTGCTCGCCCGTCAGGTCGGCGTTCCGGCGCTGGTGGTGTTCCTGAACAAGTGCGACATCGCCGATCCCGAGCTTCTTGAGCTCGTGGAGATGGAGCTGCGCGAGCTGCTGACCTCCTACAACTTCCCGGGCGATGATATCCCCATCATCCAGGGCTCGGCTGTTTGCGCCCTGAACGACACGCAGCCGGAACTCGGCGAGCTGGCCGTCCTGAAGCTGATGGAAGCGGTTGACTCCTACATTCCGCAGCCGGAACGCGCCATCGACATGCCGTTCCTGATGCCGGTTGAAGACGTCTTCTCGATCTCCGGCCGTGGCACGGTGGTGACCGGCCGCGTCGAGCGTGGCATTGTCCGCGTTGGCGAGGAAGTCGAGATCGTCGGCCTCAAGAACACCGTCAAGACCGTCGTGACCGGCGTTGAGATGTTCCGCAAGCTGCTCGATCAGGGCCAGGCTGGCGACAACATCGGTGCCCTGCTGCGTGGCACGAAGCGTGAAGATGTCGAGCGCGGCCAGGTTCTGGCAAAGCCCGGCACGATCACGCCACACACGAAGTTCATGGCTGAAAGCTATATTTTGACGAAGGAAGAGGGCGGGCGCCACACCCCGTTCTTCACCAACTACCGCCCGCAGTTCTATTTCCGCACGACAGACGTCACGGGTATCGTGTCGCTGCCGGAAGGCGTGGAAATGGTCATGCCGGGTGACAACGTGTCGATGGACGTGACATTGATCGCGCCGATCGCCATGGATGAAGGCCTCCGTTTCGCCATCCGCGAAGGCGGCCGCACTGTCGGCGCCGGCGTGGTCGCGAAGATCGTCGCCTAAAGCAGAAAAGGGGTCGGTTTCCCCGTGCCTATGGCGCGGGGAACCGGAGGATTGAGATGGACAACCAGAATATCCGCATCCGCCTCAAGGCGTACGATCATCGCGTGCTGGATAACAGCACGAAAGAGATCGTGAACACTGCGAAGCGTACGGGCGCGCGGGTTCGGGGGCCGATTCCCCTTCCCACGCATATCGAACGTTTCACGGTGAACCGCTCGCCGCATGTCGACAAGAAGAGCCGGGAGCAGTTCGAGATTCGGACTCACCGTCGTCTTCTCGACATCGTCGATCCCACGCCGCAGACGGTGGACGCGCTGATGAAGCTCGACCTCGCCGCTGGCGTGGACGTTGAGATCAAGATCTAGTCTTTCATTTTTGGCCTAAGGACCCACGATCGGGTCCCTCTGGGGAAAGTTAATGCGCACAGGTTTGCTTGCAAAAAAGCTGGGCATGTCCCGGCTGTTCAAAGATGACGGGACACATGTCCCCGTCACCGTACTCCACCTCGACCAGGTTCAGGTTGTTGCTGCCCGTACCCAGGAGGTCGATGGCTATACGGCCGTCCAGCTCGGTTGGGGCAAGGCGAAGGTGAAGAATGTCACCCAGCCGAACAAGGGCCACTACGCCAAGGCGAAGGTGGAGCCCAAGATGAAGCTCGTCGAATTCCGGGTTTCTCCGGAGGCGATGCTGGAGCCAGGCGCGACACTTTCGGCCGCCCATTTTGTGGTTGGCCAGAAGGTCGATGTCTGCGGCACCAGCAAGGGCAAGGGGTTCGCCGGCGGCATGAAGCGCTGGAACTTCTCCGGTCTTGAGGCCAGCCATGGCGTCTCCGTCAGCCATCGTTCGCTCGGTTCAACCGGCAACCGTCAGGATCCAGGCAAGACCTTCAAGAACAAGAAGATGCCCGGCCATCTCGGTCAGGAGCGGGTGACCACTCTTAATCTCGAGATTGCTGCGGTTGACGCGGACAAAGGTCTTTTGATGATCAAGGGCTCGGTTCCGGGTTCCAAGGGCGGCTATGTGTTGGTGCGCGATGCCGTGAAGGCTGCGCGTCCGGCCGATGCGCCGTTCCCCGCGGCTTTGGCGGGCTGAGGGCAGAAACATGCAGATCGAAATCAAAACCCTCGACAATGGCAGCGCCGGCACCGCCGAACTGCCCGATGAGATTTTTGCCGCCACCCCGCGTGCCGATATCATGGCGCGTGTGGTTCACTGGCAACAATCCAAGCGCCGCGCCGGCACCCACAAGACCAAGGGTATGGGCGAAGTGCGCGGCACGACCAAGAAGCCGTATAAGCAGAAGGGCACGGGCAATGCCCGTCAGGGCTCGCTCCGTGCGCCCCAGTATCGCACCGGCGGCGTGGTTCACGGTCCCGTCGTGCGCTCGCATGGCTATGACCTGCCCAAGAAGGTGCGTCGTCTCGGCCTGATTTCCGCGCTGTCGCAGAAGGCGGCGGACGGCAAGCTGGTTGTGCTCGATGCGGCTTCGGGTGGCGCCAAGACCAAGGAATTGGTGGCGAAACTGAAGGTGCTGGGCTGGACCTCGGCGTTGATCGTCGATCATTCGGTGGACCAGGGCTTCCTTTTGGCGAGCCGGAATATCCATGGCATTGACGTGCTGCCGACGGTTGGCGCGAATGTTTACGATATCCTGCGTCACGACGTTCTGGCCATCACCACGGCTGGCGTTGCTGGCCTGAAGGAGCGGCTGTCATGAGTGGCATGGCGAAAAAGAAAGTCGCGGCACTGTCCCGCGAGGCGATGTACACGATCATCCGCAGCCCGGTGATCACCGAAAAGACGACGCTGCTTGGTGAAATCGGTCAGTCGGCCTTCCGGGTCGCGATTGATGCGACCAAGCCGCAGATCAAGGCGGCGATCGAGGGGCTGTTCGGCGTGAAGGTGCTGGCAGTGAATACGGTTCTGACAAAGGGGAAGACCAAGCGCTTCCGCGGTCGTCCGGGTCGTCGGGCAGATGTGAAGAAGGCGTATGTGCGGCTTGCCGAGGGTCAGTCGATCGACCTTTCGACTGGTCTTTCGTGAGCCGGGAAGAGAACCATGGCACTTAAAAGTTTCAATCCGGTCACGGCGAGCCTTCGCGGCACGATCCTGATCGACCGCAGCGAATTGTGGAAGGGCAGCCCCGTCAAGGGGTTGACCGTCGGCAAGCATTCGACCGGCGGGCGCAACAACCACGGTCGTATCACCAGCCGGTTCCGGGGTGGCGGACACAAGCAGTCCTACCGGATCGTGGATTTCAAGCGTCGCAAGTTCGACGTTCCGGGTGTGGTCGAGCGCCTCGAATACGATCCGAACCGCACTGCGTTCCTGGCGCTGGTTCGCTATCAGGACGGGGAGCTTGCCTACATCCTGGCGCCGCAGCGCATCAAGGCTGGTGACGCGGTGATCGCTTCGGCGCGCGCGGACATCAAGCCGGGCAATGCGATGCCGTTGTCGGCCGTTCCGGTCGGCACGATTGTGCACAACGTCGAGCTGAAGCCCGGCGCGGGCGGCAAAGTGGCTCGTGCGGCTGGTCAATATGTCCAGCTCGTCGGCAAGGATGCCGGCTACGCCCAGATCAAGCTGATGTCCGGTGAACTCCGGATGGTGCGTGGCGATTGCATTGCCACGATCGGCGCGGTCTCCAACCCCGATAACTCCAACCAGGAGTTCGGCAAGGCCGGGCGTCGGCGTTGGATGGGGCGCAAGCCGCACAACCGTGGCGTCGTGATGAACCCGGTCGACCATCCGCATGGTGGTGGCGAAGGGCGTACGTCGGGCGGCCGTCATCCGGTTACGCCGTGGGGCAAGCCGACCAAGGGTTACAAGACCCGTGTCAACAAGCGCACGGATCGGTTGATTATCCGCGGCCGCAACAAGGGTAAGGGTTGAGGCGATGACGCGTTCCGTATGGAAGGGCCCGTTTGTTGACGGGTATTTGCTGAACAAATCCGATGCGTCGCGCGCGTCGGGCCGCAACGAGATCATCAAGATCTGGTCGCGCCGCTCGACGATATTGCCGCAGTTCGTCGGTCTGACGTTTGGCGTCTATAATGGCCACAAGTTCCTGCCGGTGCAGGTCAACGAGAACATGGTCGGCCACAAGTTCGGCGAATTCTCGCCGACCCGGACCTTTACCGGGCACTCGGCCGACAAGAAGGCGAAGCGGGGCTGACATGAGCAAGCCGAAACATCCGCGCCTTCTGGGCGATACCGAGGCGCAAGCCGTCCTGAGCAACATTCGCATTTCGCCGCGTAAGTTGAACCTGGTGGCGGGTCTCATCCGCAACCGGGCCGCAGCTGACGCTGTGGCAACGCTGACCTTCTCCAAGCGCCGTATTGCGCAGGACGTGAAGAAGGTTCTGCAGAGCGCGATCGCGAATGCCGAAAACAACCATCAGCTCGATGTCGACCGGCTGGTCGTGACGCGGGCCGAGGTCGGCAAGTCGATCGTGATGCGTCGCTTCCATGCCCGCGGGCGTGGTCGTTCGGCACAGATCGAGAAATGGTTCAGCCATATCAAGATCGTTGTGGCCGAGCGGGCGCAGGTCGCCGCACCCGAGACTTCGGCGCAGGAGGCCGCATAAGATGGGTCATAAAGTCAATCCGATCGGTCTGCGGCTTGGGATCAATCGTACGTGGGACAGCCGCTGGTTTGCGGGTTCTGACTACGCGAAGCTGCTGCATGACGACATGAAGCTGCGCGCCCACCTGCGCAAGCGCCTGGCTGGTGCTGGCGTGTCGCGCGTGGTGATCGAGCGCCCGGCCAAGAAGCCGCGCGTGACGATTTACGCCGCCCGCCCCGGTGTGGTGATCGGCAAGAAGGGCCAGGACATCGAGAACCTGCGCAAGGATCTCGGCAAGCTGGCGAAGTCCGAGGTGTCGCTGAACATCGTCGAAATTCGGAAGCCCGAAATCGATGCGACGTTGGTGGCCGAGAACATCGCCCAGCAGCTTGAGCGGCGCGTTGCCTTTCGGCGTGCGATGAAGCGCGCTGTGCAGTCGGCGATGCGTCTGGGCGCCCAGGGCATCCGGATCAATTGCGGTGGCCGTCTCGGCGGGGCCGAAATTGCGCGTGTTGAGTGGTATCGCGAAGGGCGGGTGCCGTTGCACACGCTGCGCGCTGATATTGATTTCGGTGTTGCCACCGCCAAGACGACCTATGGCACGTGCGGCGTGAAAGTCTGGATCTTCAAAGGTGAGATCCTGGCGCATGACCCGCTCGCGCAGGATCGTCGCGCGGCCGAACAGGCTCCGCAGCGGTAAGCGCGCGTAAGGAAACAGGACAATGCTTTCACCTAAGCGGACCAAGTTTCGCAAGGCCCATAAGGGTCGGATCAAGGGTATCACCAAGGGTGGTTCGACGCTGAATTTCGGCGCGTTCGGCCTCAAGGCCCTGGAGCCTGAGCGTATCACGGCGCGTCAGATCGAATCTGCCCGTCGTGCCATCACCCGCGCCATGAAGCGCGCGGGTCGCGTGTGGATCCGGATTTTCCCGGATGTGCCGGTTTCGACGAAGCCTGCGGAAGTGCGCATGGGTTCGGGCAAGGGTAGCCCGGAGTTCTGGGTTGCCCGCGTGGCGCCCGGGCGCATTATGTTCGAGATCGACGGTGTCGCGCCGGAGCTCGCCAAAGAGGCGTTGACTTTGGGTGCCGCGAAACTGCCGATCAAGACGAAGTTCGTCACTCGGATTGGAGACGCCTGAGATGGCAAAGCAGATGAAGGCCACCGATGTGCGGCTGAAGACGGCGGACGAATTGTCCACCACCCTGTTGGACCTGCGCAAGGAGCAGTTCAACCTGCGCTTCCAGCGGGCTTCGGGCCAGAATGAAGGCTTGGGCCGGGTTAAGCAGGTTCGGCGCGATATTGCGCGTGTGAAGACGATCATGGTGGAGAAGAAATCCGCCGTGACGAAGTCCTGAAAGGAGTAGGGCGATGCCAAGGCGCGTCCTGACGGGGCGAGTGACCAGCGACAAGATGGACAAGACCGTTACGGTTCTTGTTGATCGTCGCGTGATGCACCCGCTGTATAAAAAGTTCATCCGGCGTTCCAAGAACTACGCCGCGCATGATGAAGCCAATGTTTGCAAGATCGGCGATGCGGTGCGTATCGAGGAATGCCGTCCGATCTCCAAGCGCAAGACGTGGATTGTGGTGGAGCGCAATGGTGCGCCGCTCGCGGTCGATGTCGTTGCTGCGGTCGCTGACGCGGCTGTGGCCGGCTAAGGGGAACAGACATGATTTCAGTCGAGACCAACCTGGATGTCGCCGATAACAGTGGCGCGCGTCGGGTGCAGTGCATCAAGGTGCTGGGTGGCTCCAAGCGGAAGACCGCCTCGGTCGGCGATGTCATCGTCGTGGCCATTCAGGACGCGATTCCCCGCGGCAAGGTCAAGAAGGGCGACGTGCACCAGGCGGTGATCGTCCGGACCTCCTTCCCCGTGCGCCGCGCCGATGGCAGTGCGATCCGGTTCGACCGCAATGCGGCCGTGCTGATCAACAAGTCGCAGGAGCCGATCGGCACCCGCATCTTCGGGCCGGTCGTGCGTGAACTTCGGGCGAAGAAGTTCATGAAGATCATCTCGCTGGCGCCGGAGGTGCTGTAATGGCTGCTCGTATTCGCAAGGGCGACACTGTCGTCGTCATTTCTGGTGCTGATCGCGGTAAGCGCGGTGAAGTGCTGAAGGTGATGCCGAAGGATGAGCGCGCCGTGGTGCAGGGCATCAATATCGCCCAGCGTCATACCAAGGCGACCGGGATGGGGCAGCCCGGCGGGATTATCCCGAAGGAAGCGACCATCCATATTTCCAATCTGAAACTCGTTGATCCGACGACCGACCAGGCGACCAAGGTTGGGTTCCGGGTTCTCGAGGACGGCCGCAAGGTCCGCGTTGCCAAGGCTACCGGCAACGTGATCCAGAACTGAGGAGGCCATTGTGAGCGATAGCAAATCAAAGGGCGGTAAGTCCGCTCAGAAGGGCGGCGCCTCGCGCGGCGCCGGTGCGCCTCCCGCGAAACTCGCCAAGGGGGCCGGCAAGGCCGATTCTCTCGCGACGGCCGCGGCGGGCCCCGCTCAGGCGTCTCCCGAAGAGACGCCGCGCCTGGCGAAGTATTATGTCGAGGTGGTTCGGGAGGCGATGCAGAAGGAGTTCGGTTATACGAACCCGATGCAGGTGCCGAAGCTCCAGAAGATCGTGATCAACATGGGCGTCGGCGAGGCGACCGGCGATCAGAAGAAGCTCGACAGCGCGGTGGCGGAACTGGCCCTGATCAGCGGGCAGCGCCCGGTCAAGACTGTGGCCAAGAAGGCGATCGCCGGTTTCAAGATCCGCAAGGGTTTGCCGATCGGGTGCAAGGTGACGCTGCGCAAGGCGCGCATGTATGAGTTCCTTGACCGCCTGGTCACTGTTGCGATGCCGCGCGTGCGTGACTTCCGTGGCATTCCGGGCAATAAGGGCTTCGATGGCCGTGGCAATTTTGCCATGGGCATGAAAGAGCAGATCGTCTTCCCGGAAATCGTCTACGACAAGGTCGATTCGATCCGCGGCATGGATATTGTGTTCGTCACATCGGCCAAGACCGATGCCGAGGCGAAGGCGCTGCTGAAGCAGTTCTACATCCCGTTCCAGGGCTAAGTGGACAGGGGCTGAGAACTGCGTTCGATGTAAATCCCCGCAGGGGGCAACTGGTTTGGAAAACCGCCGGCGGTGCCGGCAGGTTCCGGAGGATAAGACAGGATGGCCAAGACCTCACAGGTCAACCGCAATACGAAGCGGGAACACATGGCGGCGCGCGACAAGGGCAAGCGTTTGGCCCTCAAGTCGATCGTCATGGATCGGACGTTGCCGGTCGAAGATCGGTTCAACGCGACGCTGAAGCTGGCAGAACTGCCGCGCAACGGGGCCAAGGTCCGCGTGCGTTTGCGCTGTGAACTGACCGGGCGGGCGCGCGGCAACTATCGCAAGTTCAAGCTGTGCCGCATTGCGCTCCGCGATCTGGCCTCTGCCGGCCAGATTCCGGGCATGACCAAGGCCAGCTGGTAAGGTAGCCCAGACATGTCGATGTCAGATCCGTTGGGTGATATGCTCACCCGCATCCGTAACGCCCAGCACGCCCGACACACGTCGTGCGTTGCGCCGGCGT
This sequence comes from Rhodospirillales bacterium, assembly GCA_947447625.1. Taxonomy (GTDB): domain Bacteria; phylum Pseudomonadota; class Alphaproteobacteria; order Acetobacterales; family Acetobacteraceae; genus CAIYPH01. Next base: position 10,479 of record CANFKS010000024.1, read on the forward strand.
CTTTGCTGCGTGCCAATGTTCTCGATGCGCTCAAGCGCGAGGGCTATATCCGCGGCTTCACGACCGAGGCGATCCGTCCGGGTATTTCGCAGCTTCGCATCGAGCTGAAATACAACGAGGGCGAGCCGGTGATCAAGGAGATCACCCGCGTGTCCAAGCCCGGCCGTCGCGTTTATTCCAAGATCAAGGAGCTGCCGCGGGTTTACGCCGGGCTCGGCACCTCGATTTTGTCGACCCCGCGTGGGGTGCTGAGCGATGCCGAGGCCCGCGCTGCCAATGTTGGCGGCGAAGTCCTTTGCCGCGTGTTCTGAGGAGGAACCGGACATGTCACGCGTAGGCAAATACCCGGTTCCGATCCCCGCTGGCGTGCAGGTCGCGCTTGCTGGAGGTCGCATTACGGTAACAGGAAAGCTCGGCGAGTTGTCGCTGGCGCTGACCGACAAGGTCGATACGTCTGTCGAGGCCGACAAGGTTGTGGTCGCGCCGCGCGGCTCGTCTGCACCGGCCCGGATGATGTGGGGCACGACGCGCTCGTTGGTGGCTGCCATGATCCGCGGTGTATCGCAGGGTTATTCCAAGTCGATGGAGATCACCGGCACGGGTTACCGCGCCGCCGTCAGTGGCGACACGCTGGTGATGAACCTGGGTTTCTCCCACGACGTCAATTTCAAGATTCCTGCCGGGATCAAGATCAGCTGTGACAGGCCGACGTTGATCAAGGTTGAAGGCGTCGACAAACGGCTGGTTGGGCAGGTTTGCGCCGAGATCCGCACCTGGCGTCCGCCTGAGCCCTATAAGGGCAAGGGCGTGAAGTTTGAGGGTGAGCAGATCCTGCGCAAGGAAGGTAAAAAGAAGTGAGCGATAGCAAGGATCTGCAGCAGCGCCGGCGTGATCGCCTGCGCTATCAGCTGCGCCTTAAGGCTGGCGGCCGGGCCCGTCTTTCGGTTTTTCGGTCGAGCCAGCATATCTATGCCCAGGTGATCGATGACACCCAGGGCCGGACGGTGGCGGCGGCTTCGAGCCTCGATCGCACTCTGCGCGAGGCGCTGAAGACCGGTGCCGACAAGGCTGCAGCGGCGGCCGTGGGCAAGCTGGTTGCCGAACGCGCGTTGGCGGCGGGCATCACCGAGGTGGTGTTCGATCGCGGCGCTTATCTTTACCACGGCCGCGTCAAGGCGCTCGCCGAAGCCGCCCGTGAGGGCGGTCTGGCCTTCTAAGGGGAAACAGCATGGCACGTGAACCGAGGGAAGGCGGCGGCGGCGGCCGCGGCGGACGGGACCGGGATCGCAATGGCCCCGATCGCGACGGCGGCGATGATCTGATCGACAAGCTGGTCACGATCAACCGCGTCGCTAAGGTTGTTAAGGGTGGACGTCGTTTTGCGTTCGCCGCGTTGGTGGTGGTTGGTGACCAGAAGGGTCGCGTCGGCTACGGGGCGGGCAAGGCGCGTGAAGTGCCGGAAGCGATCCGCAAGGCGACGGACCGGGCGAAGCGCACGATGATCCGTGTGCCGCTCAAGGAAGGGCGCACGCTGCATCATGACGTGACCGGCGATTTCGGTGCCGGTTCGGTCGTGCTGCGCAGCTGCTCGGCCGGCACCGGGATCATCGCTGGCGGTCCGATGCGCGCCGTGTTCGAGGCGTTGGGGATTGGCGATGTCGTGGCGAAGAGCCTCGGCAGCCGGAACCCGCACAACATGGTGAAGGCGACGTTCGCTGCCCTGCAGCGCTGCGCGAGCCCGCGTTCGGTGGCCCAGCGGCGTGGCAAGAAGGTGGCCGATCTGATCGGGCGCCGCGACCATGCCCCGGCACAGGACCAGGCCCAGGAGGCGACCGATGCCTGAGCAGAAAATGGTACGTGTGATCCAGACGTCCTCCGGCAATGGGCAGAAGCCCGGCCAGAAGGCGACGTTGACAGGTCTTGGCCTGAACAAGATCGGTCGCGTGCGCGAGCTTGAGGACACTCCCTCGGTTCGCGGCATGATCCGTAAGGTGGCCCACCTCGTGAAGGTGGAGGAACTGTCCTGAGCCTCGCTCAGGACGGAAGGGAATGGCGATGAAGCTCAATGAACTGCGGGACAATCCCGGCTCACGGCTCAAGTCCAAGCGCCTCGGCCGCGGTATCGGCTCCGGCAAGGGCAAGACCTCGGGCAAGGGCGTAAAGGGTCAGAAGGCGCGCGAAGGCGTGGCGCTCAATGGCTTCGAAGGTGGTCAGCTCCCGATCTATCGGCGTTTGCCGAAGCGCGGGTTCAAGAACATCTTCCGGGTCGAATATGCTCCGCTCAACCTTGGCACACTCGCCAAGGCGATCGACGCCGGCAAAATCGACGCGAGCCAGCCGATCACCGAAGATATGCTGCGTGCGGCCAATCTGGTCCGCTCCAGCGGTGTTGCCGGTGTGCGCTTGTTGGCGAACGGACAGATCGGTCGTGCGATCACCATCACGGTATGCGGCGCTTCGGTGACCGCGATTGCCGCGGTGGAGGCAGCCGGCGGCACTGTGACGACGACGGTGGCTGCCAAGCCGGTCGCGGCAGCCTGAAAACGACGATTGGCTCCATGCGGCCGGCCGGGGCGCTTTCGCACCGGCCGCGCACGGGGTAATAGGACGGACGCGGCGCCTACGGGACCCCGATTTGGGTGCGCCCGGTCGGCGCCGCTTCCATGATGGGGATAGTTGCATGGCCTCGGCTGCTGAACAGCTCGCGTCGAACATGAGCCTGGGGGCCTTTTCCAAGGCCACCGAACTGAAGAAGCGCATCTGGTTCACGCTGGGCGCCTTGTTGGTGTATCGCGTGGGGACTTACATCCCGGTGCCGGGCGTCGATGCGGCGGTGATGGGTGAAATGCTCAACCAGCACGGCGGCGGCATCCTCGGCATGTTCGACATGTTCTCGGGCGGCGCGCTCGGCCGGATGACGGTATTTGCGCTCGCGATCATGCCCTATATTTCGGCAAGCATCATCATTCAGCTGATGACCGCTGCGGTGCCGGCGCTCGAAACCCACAAGAAGGAGGGGGAGAGCGGGCGCAAGAAGCTGAACCAGTATACGCGGTATCTGACCGTGCTGATCGCGATGTTCCAGTCTTACGGGATCGCCATCGGGCTCGAGGGGATGCGCGGCAGTTTCGGCGCGGCGGTGATTGATCCCGGCGCGTTTTTCCGCATCTCCTGCGTGGTTTCGCTGGTCGGCGGCACGATGTTCCTGATGTGGCTCGGCGAGCAGATCACGGCGCGCGGTATCGGCAACGGCACCAGCCTCATCATTTTCTCGGGCATCGTGGCGAACGTGCCGCATGCGCTGGCCTCGTTGCTGGAACTCGGACGCACCGGGGCGCTGAGCCCCGTGTTCATCGTGTTGTTCCTGGTGATTTCGGTCGCCGTGGTCGCGTTTGTGGTGTTCATCGAACGGGCGCAGCGACGGATCGTTGTGCAATATCCCAAGCGCCAGGTGGGGCAGCGGATGTTTGGCGGCGATTCGACGCACATGCCGCTCAAGCTCAACACATCCGGCGTTATTCCGCCGATTTTCGCGAGTTCGATCCTGCTGATCCCGGCCACCATCTCGGGGTTTTCGGGCGCCGGCGATTTCGGCATCCTGTCCATGATCGGCAATGCGCTTGCCCATGGTCAGCCGCTCTATATGCTGACCTATGCGGCGATGATCGTCTTTTTCAGCTACTTCTACACCGCCGTGGTGTTCAATCCGCAGGAAACCGCGGAGAATCTGAAGAAATACGGCGGCTTCATTCCCGGCATCCGGCCGGGCAATGCGACGGCCGATTATTTTGATCTGGTGCTGACCCGGTTGACCACGATCGGCGCGCTTTACCTTTGCGTCGTGTGCCTGCTGCCGGAAGTGCTGATCAGCAATTATGGCGTGCCGTTCTATTTCGGCGGCACCAGCTTGATGATCATCGTCTCGGTGACGATGGATACGATCACGCAGGTGCAGTCGCATCTGCTGGCCCATCAATACGAGGGGCTGATCAAGAAGGGCCGCGTGAAGGGCCGAGGGCGCTGAGGAGGCGTGAATGAAACTGATCCTTTTGGGCCCTCCGGGCGCCGGCAAGGGTACTCAGGCGAAGCGGCTGCAGGAGCGTTACGGCATCGTCCAGATATCGACGGGCGACATGCTGCGCGCCGAGGTGGTGGCGGGCAGCACGATCGGTCGCGAAGCGAAGGCGGTGATGGAGGCGGGCCAACTCGTCTCGGACGACATTCTGATCCGCATGCTGGAGGCCCGTGTCGCGCGGCCCGATTGCGCCAAGGGCTTCATTCTGGACGGGTTTCCGCGCACGGTGCCGCAGGCGGAGGCGCTCGATGGCATGTTGGCGCGCCGGGGTGTCGAACTGGATGCCGTGGTCGAGCTCAAAGTCGATGATGCGGCGTTGGTGGAGCGGATTGCGGGGCGCTACACCTGTGCGGGATGCGGGGCCGGCTATCACGACATGTTCCAGATGCCCCGCATGGCCGGGGTGTGCGACACCTGCGGGGGCGGCCGTTTCACCCGCCGCGCCGATGACAACCGCGAAACCGTGGGTGCGCGGCTTGCGGCCTATCACGCCCAGACGGCGCCGATCCTGCCGCATTATGCCGCCAAGGGCCGGCTGCATGCGGTTGACGGGATGGCGGAGATCGACGACGTGACGGTTGAATTGACCGGGCTGCTGGACGGGCTGGGGCGGGATGCCTTGTGACGGGCGCATTCGGCCCGCTTTGACTTTTGGTTTGATCGCTCAATGATATTCGGCGGTTCCGCCGGATAGCATCATCCTCCGGCGGTCCCCCGGCCGATTCGCGGCTCGGACAGCGATTTTTGCGGCTGCGGGCTGCATGAAACCATGGAGAATCCGTTAAAGCGCCGTCATCATCGCGCCGCGCTGGCCTGATCTGCGCCGGTGTTCGTGCTGTGTTCCCGGATAACCTGTTGCAGCGGTGCTGCGATGCTCGATATTGTGTTGGTCTGAGCCGGATTGGCCAACATCTAGTGAAATATCAATTGACGATCGTAACCCGTTGGGCAGGATAGCGCGATGAACATGTTATTCACTCCGGGAGACTCCGTCGTGCTCGACGTCGTGCAAATGCAGGGCCGTCACCAGGTGCGCGTCGATCGATCGCGCGATGCGCTGCTGACGGATTTCGGCAAGGCCACACTCGATGACCGGTATCTGCTGCCGGGCGAGAGCTATCAGGATCTGTTCGCCCGCGTCGCCAGCTTCTATGGCCAGGACGCCGGGCATGCACAGCGGATGTACGATTACATCTCTCGCCTGTGGGTGATGCCGGCCACGCCGGTGCTGTCCAATGGCGGCACCAAGCGCGGCCTGCCGATCTCCTGCTTTCTGAACGAGGCTTCGGACAGTCTCGATGGCATTGTCGGGCTGTGGAACGAAAACGTGTGGCTTGCCTCCAAGGGCGGGGGCATCGGCTCGTACTGGGGCAATCTGCGCTCGATCGGCGAAAAAGTCGGTCAGAACGGCAAGACCTCGGGCGTCATTCCGTTCATCCGGGTGATGGACAGCCTCACGCTTGCGATCAGCCAGGGCAGCCTGCGCCGGGGTTCGGCCGCGACCTACCTGCCCGTCACGCATCCCGAGATCGAGGAATTCATCGAGATGCGCCGCCCCACCGGCGGCGATCCGAACCGCAAGGCGCTCAACCTGCATCACGGCATCCTCATCCCGGATGGGTTCATGCGCGCCGTCGAAGCCGATGAGGAGTGGGCGCTGACTTCGCCCAAGGACGGGGCGATCGTCCGCAAGGTCAATGCCCGGGCGCTGTGGATCCGTATCCTCACGGCGCGCATCGAAACCGGCGAGCCCTATTTGATCTTCTCCGACCATGTGAACAGCGCGCGCCCGGAACACCACAAACTCGCCGGCCTCGAAGTCCGCACCTCCAACCTCTGCGCTGAAATCACCCTGCCCACCGGCATCGACCAGCACGGCAAGCAGCGCACCGCGGTGTGCTGCCTGTCGTCGCTCAATCTCGAATCCTGGTTCGAATGGAAGGACCACAAGGACTTCATCCCCGATGTGATGCTGTTCCTCGACAACGTGTTGCAGGATTTCATCGACACCGCGCCCGACGGCATGGAACGCGCCCGCTACTCGGCGATGCGCGAACGCTCGGTCGGGCTCGGCGTGATGGGGTTCCACTCCTTTCTGCAGTCGCTCGACGTGCCGTTCGAAAGCGTGATCGCGAAAGTGTGGAACACCAAGATCTTCAAGCACATCCGCGCCCAGGCCGACATTGCCAGCCGCACCCTCGCCGAAGAGCGCGGGGCCTGCCCGGATGCGGCGGAATACGGTGTGATGGAGCGCTTCTCGCACAAGATGGCGATTGCGCCGACCGCCTCGATTTCCATCATCGCGGGCAATTCCAGCCCCGGTATCGAGCCCATCGCCGCCAACGTGTTCCTGCAGAAAACCCTCTCCGGCAGCCATATCGTGCGCAACCGCCACCTGCAGAAACGCCTTGCCCAGAAGGGCCAGGACACCGATGCGGTCTGGTCGGCCATCACGCTCAACAAGGGCAGCGTGCAGAACCTCGACTTCCTGAGCGAGCAGGAAAAAGCGGTCTATAAAACCGCCTTCGAACTCGACCAGCGCTGGGTGATCGAACATGCGGCGGATCGCACGCCGTTCATCTGTCAGAGCCAGTCGGTCAACATCTTCCTGCCCGCCAATGTCCATAAGCGGGACCTGCATCAGATCCATATGATGGCGTGGAAAAAGGGCGTGAAGTCGCTCTATTATTGCCGCTCGCTGTCGATCCAGCGGGCCGATAATGTGAGCGAGAAAGCCGTGCGGCCGCTGGAGTTTACCGGCATTCCGGTATCGAACGACCAGGGGCGGCTGCCGCTCGCGGCTGGGGCGAACAGCACGGATTATGAGGAGTGCCTGGCCTGTCAGTGAGGCAAGGAAGCGCTTCTTTTTTGAAAAAAAGAAGCAAAAAACTTTTCCCCGTTAAGCGTTAACCCTTCAGGGGGAAGTTTTTTTGCTTCTTTTTTTTCAAAAAAAGAAGCGCTTCCTTCCCTATCCATGCCACCAACTGCCGCGCAGCACGATCCCGCGGCACGCCAATTGCTCATCGCTTTCGATCGTCTCCTTCATCACGTCATGGAACGTGAACCGCCCCTGTTCCATCTCCAGCACCGTGGCATCCCCGAGCGTGCCGGGCCGCAGCGTGCCGCGATCCGTGAGGCGCACGGCGGTGGCCGGATTGATCGTGCTGGCGCGGATCACCTCCATCAGCGGCATGCCCAGTTTCAGGAACTTCGACATCGTCACCAGCATGTTGAATGCGGGCCCGCCGATCGAGGTCAGGTGCACATCCGAGGAGATCACGTCCGGCATGAAGCCATTGCGCATCATCTGCATCGCGGTCTGATAGCCGAAACTGCCGGCGCCGTGGCCGATGTCGAAAATCACGCCGCGTGCCCGGGCTTCCAGCACATCCAACTCCACCCCGCCATCCGAGGCTGCCGGCGAATTGGGCCAAGGGCGGAAGCAATGGGTCAATATGTCGCCCTTGCGCAACAGCTTCATCACCTCGTGGCGCGGCGGCGGCGGGGCGTCGAGATGGCCCATCAGCGGCAGGCCCATCGCATCGGCCACTTCGAGGGCCATCTGCATCGGCACGATGCCGAGGGCATTGGATGTCCCGCCGCCGACCCGCACCTTCATGCCGACGATGAGGTCGCTGTGTTCCTTCGCCACCGCAAGCGCCACCCGCGAATTGAGCAGCCGCAGGTCGGACGCCTCGCCGAAGCTGACATCCCAATGCAGCGCGAAAATCCCGGGGAATGCGATGTTGAGGAACGGCAGAATCCGCACCGCGGCCGGCTCGATCACATGTTTGCGGAAGCCGTGGATATTGCCGGGCCCGGCCGATCCCGCGTCGATCAGCGTCGTGCAGCCCGAAAATCTGGCGTATTCGTCGGGGTCGACGCCGAGCGAGGTGCCGCCCCAATAGACATGGGTGTGCAGGTCGATCAGCCCCGGCACCACCATTTTGCCGCTGACATCGCGGCTCTGCGCGGCCTCGCCGAGCGCGGGACCCACTGCCGCCACCGTGCCGCCGGCGAAGGCGACATCCATCACCGCATCGATGCCTTGCGCCGGATCGATGACACGCCCGCCTCTCAGAACCAGATCGTACATGCGAACCCCCGTGCCTTTTCAGATGAGGCCCGATCGTCGGACCGACAAAAGATTTGCGCAACCCCTCCCCAAGCCGACAAAAGCGTCGCATGCTGCCGCCATCACGCTCAGGAGGCATCAATGTCCAGCGCAGCCACCCTCGAAGATCCGCGTATCAACTCGCGTATCGTCACCGCCTACCGCCAGAAGACGCCCGGCTCGGCCGATCTCTCGGCCCAGGCGCAGGATCTGATGCCGTCGGGCATCGCCCATGACGCCCGCAACGTCGATCCCTACGGCGTCTACATCGCGCGCGCCCAGGGGGCGCATAAATGGGATGTCGATGGCAACCGATATGTCGATTACTTCGGCGGCCATGGCGCGCTGATCCTCGGTCACGGCAACCCGAAAGTCGCCGCCGCCATTGCTGCCGCGGCCTCGGACGGCTCGCAGTTCGGCGCCTCGCATCCGCGCGAAATCGGCTGGGCCAAGGCGATCCAGCGGCTTGTCCCCTCGGCCGAGCGCGTTCGCTTCACCTCGTCCGGCACCGAGGCGACGCTGATGGGCGTCCGCCTCGCCCGCGCCTTCACCGGCAAGGGCACCATCCTGCGCTTCAAGGGGCATTTCCACGGCTGGCATGACCATATGGCCGCCGGCTACTCCAACCATTTCGACGGCACGCCGACACCGGGCGTGATCCAGGGCATCGCCGACAAAACCGTGCTGTGCATGCCCAACGACACCGCCGGCGTCGCCGCCGCGCTGGAGTCGAACAAGGACATCGCGGTGGTGATGCTGGAGCCCACCGGCTCCTCCTTCGGCCAGCTCCCGCTGCGCGATTCGTTCATCCATGCGCTGCGCGACCTCACCACCAAGCACGGCGTGCTGCTGATGTTCGACGAGGTCGTCACCGGCTTCCGCACCTCCAAGGGCGGCGCCCAAATGCTCTACGGCATCACGCCCGACCTCTCCTCCTTCGCCAAGATCGTCGCCGGCGGCATGCCGGGTGCGGCCATCACCGGGCGCAAGGACATCCTCGATCTGCTTGACTTCAAGGTCTCGGCCAAGCTCGGCCGCGAGAAGATCGGCCATCCCGGCACCTTCAACGCCAACCCGATCTCGGCCGCAGCCGGCATCGCCGCGCTGGGCATCATCGCGGATACCCCGGTCAACGAAACCGCCGATGCCGTGTGTGGCGATCTGCGCGGCAAACTGAACGAACTCTTTTCGGCCGAAAAAGTGCCGTGGGCGGTTTACGGCACCACGTCGGGCTTCCACATGTTCATGAACCCCAAGGGCCGCGCCATCGACCCGAAAACCTTCGATCCCTTCGAAGCCAGCTTCGAGGAACTGAAATCCCCGCCGCAACACACCATCAACCGCATGCGCCTGGCCCTGCTGGTCAACGGCGTGGACCTCAATCCGCGCCTGGGCGGGTTCACCTCCTGCACCCACACCACCGCCGATGTCGACGAAACCGTCACGGCGTTCAAAACCTCGCTCCATATGCTCCGCGCCGAGGGCGAACTGCCGGGCTGAGGATGGGACTACGGCCCGGGGGATCCTCCCCCGGCCGTGCCTGCTTCGCGCCATCAACGAACCCCCGGGAGGGCACTGCGCCATGAGTGACGAGGAATTGGGTTTCATGCCGGCGAGTGTGTTGGCGCCGATGATCCGGCAGAAGAAGATTTCGCCGGTTGAGGTGGTCAGCACCATTTTGCAGCGGATCGAGCGGCTGGAGCCGCGGGTGAATGCGTTTGCGCATCTGGCCGGGGATCGGGCGATGGATTTGGCGCGCAAGGCCGAGGCTGAGTTGATGTCGGGTCGTCCGCTCGGGCCGATGCATGGCTTGACGGTGACGATCAAGGATTTGTCCTGGACCAAGGACATGCCGGTTCAATCGGGCAGCCGGACGATGCAGGGCCATCGGGTGGCGGAGGATTCGCCCATGGTGGCGCGCCTGCAGGATGCGGGGGCGATCAATCTGGGCAAGACGACGACCTCGGAGTTCGGCTGGTCCGGCATATCGAACTGCCCGCTGACCGGGATCACCCATAATCCGTGGAAGCACGGCTACAATGCGGGCGCGTCGTCGGCCGGTGCGGGGGCGGCGGCGGCGGCGGGTTACGGGGCGTTGCATCAGGGCAGCGACGGGGCGGGTTCGGTCCGTATGCCGTCGCATTTCTGCGGGATTTTCGGCCTCAAGCCGACCTATGGGCGGGTGCCGTATCATCCGGTCGGCGCGGGCGACTACACGAGCCATATCGGGCCGATGACGCGCACGGTGGCCGATTCGGCGCTGATGATGGCGGTGATGTCCGGCCCGCATCCGCTCGACCACACCACGATGGAGTCCGGTCCCGCCGATTATCTCGGCCGGCTCGATGATGGGGTGCGCGGCAAGCGCGCGGCGTTCAGCATGGATCTCGGTCATGCCCGGGTCGATCCCGATGTTGCAGCCCTGGTGCGCAAGGGGGCTGAGGCGTGGGCGAAGGACGCCGGTGTGGAACTGATCGACGTCACGCCGCCATGGGGCACGCTTGGTCCGGCGCTGGCCCGGGAATTCTGGGCGGCCCACATGTCGCGCCTTGCGGCCTATCTGCCGGAATGGGAGAGCCAGATGGACCCGCATCTGGTGGCGTGCATCAAGGAGGGCGCGGTGGTCGCGATGCCGGCCTATCAGGCGATGCGGGCGCGCAAGTATGACTATATCGCCCAGATCCATCACTGGTTCGAGAACTGGGATTTCCTGATTACGCCGTCGGTTTCGGTCGCGGCCTTCCCGGCCGAGCGGATCATTCCCGAGCATTGGCCGCAGCACCCGTGGGATTGGATGCAGTGGGCCGAGTTCTCCTACCCGTTCAACATGTCCGGCAACCCTGCCGCCAGCGTGCCGTGCGGCTTCACGGCGGCGGGATTGCCGGTGGGGATGCAGATCGTGGGCAAGCGGTTTGACGATCTCGGCGTGTTCCAGGCCTCGCGCGCCTTCGAAAGGGCGCTGCCCTGGGCGGATAAGCGGCCGTCGCTCTGACGCGGTGTTTGATCGCCGGATGATTTTGGCGATTCCGCCAAAAATCATCAGGCTCTAGAGACTATCGAGGATCGCCTGCGTGTCCTGCCCGAGCGGGACACTCTCGCGATACACCGCGCGCTCGTTGCCATGCAGCCGCAGCGGTGATTCCGCGATCACCAGGCGGCCGTGCTCGGGATGGTCGAGCCAGCGCAGGGCGCCGCGGGCGTGCAGATGCGCGTCATCCACCACCTCGCTCAGCGTGCGCACCGGGGCACTCGGGATATGGTGGCGCATCAGGCGCGCGAAGAGTTCGGCCTTGGTGAAGTGCGCCGTGCGCGCGCCGATGGTGGCGTCGATATGGTCCATTTCCGCCACCCGGTTCTTGTTGAGGGCGAAGCGGGTTTCGGCGGCGAGGCCGTCCATCTCCAGCGCCCGCAGCAGCGAGGCGAAGTGCTTGTCGTTGCTGCACAATATCGCGACGAACCCGTCGGCTGCGGGATAGACGTTGTAGGGGCTGATCGACATGCCGCCATGGCGGTTGCCGGTTCGCCCGATCTCCCCGCCGCCGCCTTCGCGGAACATCGCGCCGAGATTGGAGGTGAGGGTGAAATAGGCCGCCTCCAGCATCGCGATCTCCACCATTTGGCCGAGGCCGGAGCGCTCGCGCTCGAACAGCGCCGTCATCACCGCCGCGTAGACATGCGTGCCGGCGATGAAGTCGCACGCGGTCGAGCCTGATTTGACCGGCGGCCCGTCGGGGAAGCCGGTATTGGCCATGATGCCGCTCATCGCCTGGATCGACAGGTCCATCGCGGGATAGTCGCGGTAGGGCCCGTCGATGCCGTAGCCGGACGAGCAGGCATAGATCAGCCGCGGATTGCGCGCGCGCAGCACGTCGCAGCCGAGGCCGAGGCGGGCCATCACGCCGGGGGTGAAATTCTCGACGATCACATCGGCGGTTTCCGCCAGCTTGATGACGGCGGCGACCGCCTCGGGCGTTTTCAGATCCAGCACCATGCTGCGCTTGTTGCCGTTGAGCATGGCGAAGGGCAGGGCGGAGCCGCCGGCGCGCTTGCGCAGATGCTCGCCGCCGGGCGGCTCGATCTTGATCACCTCGGCGCCGTTGCGCGCCATCATGTAGGTGGCGTAGGGGCCGTTATAGACCTGGGTGAGATCGATGACGCGGATGCCTTCGAGCGGCGGCCTGCGCCTGGGGGTCGTCGGATCGGACACGCTGTGCTCCCTTGTGCCCCGATGGGCCTGGCCAAGCGTGCTGTCCCGCGCCTTGGAGTGTCAAGGCGGCGCGCGCTGGTGTAAAAATGGGCCCGCGCACAGGAGCCCCCATGACCGACCCCATCTCCCTCCGCCCGATCGGCCATCTCGAAACCCCCTGGCACAGCATCAAGGACTGCCCGCGCAACGGCCGCCAGCCCGACCCGCCGCCCGTATGCCTGGCGCATGTGCTGCCCGCATTCCAGGACGGGCTGCTCCGGCTGGAGGGCTTCAGCCACCTCATCCTGCTCTACTGGCTCGGCCCCGCCGTTGCGCCCGAGATGCGCTTCACGCCGCCTTTCGCAGCCGAGCCGGCCGGATTGTTCGCCACCCGCGGCCCCAGGCGGCCCAACCCGATCGGGCTCTCGGTCGTCAGCTTCGACGGGTTCGCTGCCCCCGGCATCCTGCGCGTGCGCCATCTCGACTGTCTCGACGGGACCGCTTTGCTCGACATCAAACCCTATCTGCGCAGCACCGATTGCGAGCCCGAGGCCACCATGGGCTGGCTCGCCCCCCATGCCACAGCGCGCCCCGCGAAAGGGCCTTGATCGCCCCGGCGGAGGGGGATAAGACCGCCATGGACTGGTCACGCACCGCGCCTCGGTCGTGACCTGCCCCGGCCTGTGCCGGCCCGGCAACCACCTTCAGGGACACCATGAAACCGCGATCAAGCAACCAGCCCACGGAGAGTGACAGTCGGCGCATCGCGCTGATCGTGTCATGCCGCCGGGGCTGCTCCGTTGCCCGGGATCCGCAGGCCGCCCTGGGGGGGATCGTCTAGCCCCGCCTCGGCGCCTGTCCTCCCGGGCCTGACCCGAAACAGGCCTGTTACCGAGGAGGCGCCGATGGCCGCCTGCAATCCGGCTTTTTCTGCCCTGCTGAACCGCGCTGGCCCGCCGCGCCGGGGCGCTGTGCCGCCGCGCCGGGGCGTCCTGCCTTGCGGGTCTGGCGCCGCGGATCGCCAGCACGATACCAGCCCATGAATGCCATTCCCACGAAACCCGCCGTTGCCGCGACAAGGCCCGCTGCGACAAGGCCCGCCGCGACAAGGCCTGCCGCGACCGGGGGCTGCGACATCCAGGGCGCCTTCGGCACCATCGCCAGGCGCGGCCAATCGCGCAGCGGCTGGCGCTACCGGCTGCGCACGCTGCTGGCCATCCTCGGCCCCGGCCTGATCGTCATGGTCGGCGACAACGATGCCGGCGCCTTCGCCACCTACACCCAGGCCGGCCAGAACCACGGCACCGCCCTGATGTGGACGCTGCTGCTCCTGGTCCCCGTGCTCTACGCCAACCAGGAGATGGTGCTGCGCCTCGGCGCCGTGACCGGCGTGGGCTATGCCCGGCTGCTGCTGGCCCGCTTCGGCCGGTTCTGGGGCCTGTTTACCGTGCTCGGCATGATCGCGCTCAACGGGCTGACGGTGGTGACCGAATTCATCGGCATCAGCCTCGCCCTCGACCATCTCGGCATTGCGCGGGTCTGGGGTGTCTTGATTGCTGCGGTGCTGACCATCATCGCGGCCTCGACCGGGGATTTCCGCCGTTTCGAGCGCTTTGCCATGATGCTCGTGCTGGGCAGCCTGCTGCTGGTCCCGGTGTTCGTCGCGGTCCATCCGCCGCTGCTGCAGGTCGCGCACGACCTGGTGGTGCCGCAGATCCCGGCGGGGCGGATGTCCGATATCGTGCTGCTCGTCATCGCCATCGTCGGCACCACGGTGGCGCCGTGGCAGTTGTTCTTTCAGCAGAGCTATGTGATCGACAAGCGGATCACGGCCCGCTTCATCCCCTACGAGAAGATCGACCTCTGGCTCGGCATCGTCATCGTCATCATCGGCGCCGTCGCCATGATGGGGTTCGCCGCGGCGACGTTTGCCGGCAAACCCGAATTCGGCCGGTTTACCGATGTGGGCGGCGTCGCCGCGGGGCTTGCCGCCTATGTCGGGCCTGTGCCGGGCGTGCTGTTCGCCATCGCGCTGATCGATGCCAGCATGATCGGCACCGCGGCGGTTGCGCTGTCCACCGCCTATGCCGTGGGCGATCTGCTGGCGGTGACGCATTCCCTGCATCGCACGCCCGGCCAGTCCCGAAGCTTCACTCTGATCTACGCCGGGCTGATCGCAGCCTCCGCCGTGCTGGTGCTGATCCCGGGTTCGCCGCTCGGGCTGATCACCGTCGGCGTGCAAACCCTCGCCGGCGTGCTGCTGCCCAGCGCCACCGTGTTCCTGCTGCTGCTGTGCAACGACCGCGCGGTGCTGGGCCCCTGGGTCAATGGCCTGTGGCTCAACCTGTTCACCTCGGCGGTGATCGCGCTGCTCGTGCTGCTCTCGGTGATCCTGACCGGCTCGGTGCTGTTCCCCGATCTGTCCGATGGGGCGATGCTGGCCATCCTGGCCGGCGGCCTGGTGATCGCGCTGGCCGGTCTCGGGGTGCTCGTGGTGAGCGGGCTGCGCGCCCCCGCGCGGCCCCGCCTGTCGCGCGCGCGGATGGCGGCCTGGCGGATGCCGGCGCTGGAGAGCCTGCCCCCGGCCGATCGGGGCGGCGCAAGCCGGGTGTGGATGGGGGTGATGTGGCTTTATCTGCTGCTGGCCTGCGCCATGGTGGTGCTGCGCGTGGTGCAGCTTGCGCTGGGCGGCGGATGAAACACTTGTCATTCAATGTGATGGCGCACCCCCCCTCGGCGCGCTGGCGTTGCGGGCGGACAGTTCCTATGTATGGGGCATCGTTTTTTGGAGATTCTGACGCATGCTGTCCCGCGGCGTATCGGTTCGCCTGATCCTTGCCGCCGCCCTGCTCGGCGCCACTCTTGCTCCTGCCCATGCCATCGAACTCGCCGCCCATCGCGCGCTCTATGAACTGACCCTCGCCTCCGCCCGCGGCGACGTGACCGGCGCGTCCGGCACCATGTCCTACGAAGTCGGCGATGCCTGCGAAGGCTGGACCGCGCATCAGCAACTCGCGATGACCATCACCAACCGCGACGGCCAGGATATCGACATGCTGTCGGACTACACGACCTACGAAAGCAAGGACGGCACCAGCCTGCGCTTCCGCTCCCGCCAGACCACCGACAGCGCCGTGACCAGCGAAGTCTCGGGCGATGCCACCCAGGCGCCCACCGGCGGCACGATCCGCTACATCCAGCCCAAACCCGACACCAAACCTTTGCCGCACGGCGCGCTCTTTCCGATGGCGCATACCGAAGCCATCATCAAGGCCGCCATCGCGGGACAGAAATTCGTCGAACTCCCCCTCTTCGACGGCACCGGGCCGGACGGCGCCCAGGACAGCTCGATCGCCATCTCCAACTGGAACCCGCCGCAAACCTCGAAATGGCCGGAGCTTTCGCCCCTGCCGAGCGGGCGGGTTCACGTCGCCTTCTTCGAACGCGGCAACGGGGCGCAACAGCCGGAATACGAAGTCTCGATGCGCTATTGGGAAAACGGGGTGGCCGACGAGCTGACGATGGATTTCGGCGATTTCGTGATGCGTGGGCGGCTCAAGGCGCTGGCCCTCACGCGGAAAGGGTGTTGAGGGAAGCGCTTCCGTCCGTCACTCCGCCGCCACCCTCCCGGCCCGCGCGCTGCCCGCGCACAGCAGGCTGAGCAGCAGCAGCCCCGCCACCACGATCAGCACCAGGTCAGGGTGTCCGCTGTCGATCAGGAAGCCGAACGGCACCGGCGTGATGGCGCCGCCGAGCGGCAGGCCGGCGCTGACGAAGCCGAACACCTTGCCGATCTGCCCCGGCGGTGCCGCGTCCTTCACCATGATGTCGCGCGGCGTCCGGCTCGCCCCCAGCGCCAGCCCGGCCACGAACAGCATCGCCATGATCGCCGCATCGGGCAGCTGCAGCAGTGCAATCAGCAGGATCAGCGCAGCGGAGGCCACCGTGAGCGCGGACGCGAAGGTGAGGTGGCGCCTGATCCGGTCCGCCACATAGCCGCCCACCAGCGTGCCGGCGGTGGCGCCCGCCATGTAGCCGGTCAGCGCCGAGGATGCCGCGGCCAGCGCCACGCCATAGACCTGGTGCAGCACCGTGATCAGCCAGGATTGGATGCCCGCCCCGGCCATCGAGGAGAGCATGAAGAAGGCGAAAAACATCAGCATCGGCCGCGTCATCAGCAGCGCCCGGCCGGACAAGGCGGGCCCGCCATGCCGCGCCGGCTCGGCCCTGGTCTGGTCGTTCAGAATGCGCGATTGCAGCAGGATCGTCGCCACCAGCGGAATGCCGATGCCGCCCACCAGCAGCATCGCGGAGCGCCACCCCATCGCCAGCAGCAGCGCCGCCATCACCGGCGGGGCGGCCGCGAAGCCGAGATTGCCGTTGAACGTATGCAGCGCGAAGGCCCGCCCCATCCGCTCCTTGTTCACCGAGCCCGACAGGATCGCATAATCCGCCGGATGGATCACCGAATTGCCGATACCGGAGATCACCGCCAGCACCAAAACCTGCCAATAGGCGGTGGCGAACCCCATCGCCGCCATCGCCAGCGTCATCAGCAACGTGCCGCCGACCAGGAAGCGCCGCGCCCCGTAGCGATCGACCAGGAACCCCACCGGCGTCTGCAACACCGCCGTGACGCCCGACATCAGCGCCGGCGCCAGGCCCAGCATCGCGTAGGAGACATCGAACTCGCCCTTCCAGACCACGATCAGCGGCGGCAGGCACAGCACATAGAAATGCGACAGGAAATGCCCCGTCCCGATCAGCAGATTCACCCGAGTATCGCGACCCATCCGAGCCCCCGAACCATTTTCGCCAGTCTATACCTTCCATCCGCACTGACGCGAGGGCAGGGCGCTCGACCAAACCCGCCGCGCCGGGTAGAGCGGGATGACCGCCACCGGAGCCCCGCCATGCCCAGTTTCGCCATCGACGCATCCCGCCTGCTCGCGCGCCTGCATCGTCTGGGCGACACCGGGCGCACCGACGGCGCGCTGACCCGGCTTGCCGCCTCCGACGCCGACCGCGCCGGGCGGGATCTCGTCTGCGGCTGGATGCGCGAGGCGGGGCTCGGCGTTGAGATCGACCGGGTGGGCAATCTGTTCGGCATCTGGCACGCCGGCGATCCCGCGGCCGACCCGGTCCTGATCGGCTCGCATATCGACACCGTGATCAATGCCGGCATCTATGACGGGTGTTACGGCGTGCTGGCCGGGCTTTCCGTCATCGAGGCCCTGCAAGAGGCGGGCTTTACCCCGGCCCGGCCCATCGCGCTCGCCGCCTTCACCAACGAGGAGGGCGTGCGCTATGCGCCGGACATGCTGGGCTCGCTCGTTCATGCCGGCGGCCTTGCCGTCGAGGCGGCGCTGGCCGCCATCGGCACCGACGGCACCACGCTGGGCGGCGAACTCGCCCGCATCGGCTATGCCGGCCCGCGCACCCCCGGCTTCCTGCGGCCGCACGCCTATGTCGAACTCCACATCGAACAAGGCCCCGTGCTCGATGCCGAACGCCTCCCGCTCGGCGCCGTCGAAACCCTGCAGGGCATCTCCTGGCACCGTATCACCATCGACGGCATCGCCAATCACGCCGGCACCACCCCGATGGCCATGCGCCGCGACGCCGGCCACGCCGCCGCCCGCGTCGTCACCTATCTGCGCGACCGCCTTGCCGGCTCCAACGCCCCCACGGTGGCCACCGTGGGCTGCATGGTCTTCGAACCCAACGCCATCAACGTCATCCCCGCCCGCGCCACCTTCACCATCGACCTGCGCGACCCCGACGAAACCCGCCTGCAAACCGAGGAAGCCGCGCTCGCCGATTTCCTCGTCACCCTCGCCGCGGCCGAACGCGTTTCGATTGCGAGCGAGCGCCTCGCCCGCTTCGAACCCGTCATCTTCGACCCCGCCATCGTCGCCGCCATCGAACACGCCGCCGCCCAAAGGGGCCTGCGCACCCGCCGCATGACCTCGGGCGCCGGGCATGACGCGCAAATGATGGCCCGCATCTGCCCCGCCGCCATGATCTTCGTGCCGAGCATCGATGGCATCAGCCACAACCCGCGCGAACACACCGCCGCCTCGGACCTCGAAGCGGGGGCGAATGTGTTGCTCGATGTGATTGCGACACTGGCTCTAGAGCCTGATGATTTTTGGTGGAATCACCAAAAATCTGAATCAGGCGATCAAACAAAGAGTGAGAGCGGGATGCCTTCGCAATCTGAAGGCATCCCGCTCTAGGGTAGCAGGCAGGCTCCGGCGGAGCCTTGCAGCGGTATCAGGCCCATTCGCCCCGTGCGACCAGGTGTTCGCGCAGCAGGGTTTTGGGCACTTTGCCGTAGGCCGATTTCGGAATCGCATCCCAGAACACCACCCGGCGCGGCAGTTTGTAGCGCGCGACGTGTTGGGCGAGGAAGGCGATCACCTCGGCCTCGGTCACCGCCTCCCGCACCACGCAGATGGCGATGCCGATTTCGCCCCAGGTCGGGTCCGGCATGCCGATGATGGCCACTTCGGCGATCGCGGGGTGTTCGAGCGCCTTTTCCTCGATCTCCCGCGGATAGATGTTCGAGCCGCCCGAGATATACATGTCCGACGACCGGCCGGTGATGAACACGAACCCCTCGGCATCCATGTGCCCGAGGTCTCCGGTGCGAAACCAGCCGTCGCGGAAGGCCTGCGCATTGGCCTCGGGGTTGTCGTGATAGCCCGCGAACACGGCCGGGCCGCAGACGCAGATTTCCCCGGTGATGCCGGGATCGACCTCGCGCCCCGCCTCGTCCTGGATCGCGACCTGCATGCCGGTCCGCTCGATGCCGCAGGTGCCGACGCGGGCGTCGTCCTGCATCGTATGCAGGCGGGGCGGCAGGACGGTGATGGTGCCGGTGACCTCGCCCAGCCCGAAATACTGCACCAGCACGGGGCCAAGCGTGGCGAGGGCGAATTTCTGGTCCGCCCGGTACATCGGCGCCCCGGCATAGATCACATGGCGCAGCGAGCGGTGGTCATGCGCAGCGACGGCGGGATGCTCCACCAGCATCTTCAGGATCGTCGGCACCGTGAACATGGTGCTGACCTGCCAGCGTTCCACCATCGCCCAGGCCTCGGCCGGGTCGAACCGCTCGCCCCCGGGCAGCACGGTTTTGACGGCGCGCGCGACCTGCACGAGTTGATGGATGCCCGCCCCGTGCGACAGCGGCGCCACCACGAGGGAGGCATCCTCCGGCCCGATGCCGGGCATCAGGTCCGCCAGATGGTTGGTGACGACAAATCCCATCTGCCCGTGTGTCAGCACCGCCGCCTTGGG
Organism: Rhodospirillales bacterium; assembly: GCA_947447625.1. GTDB lineage: Bacteria > Pseudomonadota > Alphaproteobacteria > Acetobacterales > Acetobacteraceae > CAIYPH01. Next base: position 30,159 of record CANFKS010000024.1, read on the forward strand.
CCGCCCGGTGGTGCCGGAGGTGAAAAAGAACCAGCAGGGATCGTCATGCTCGACATCGGCCAGCTTCACGGCGGCGCCGCGGTGGCGCGCCACCACGGCGTCATACCCGCCATCGCCGATCCCGATCACCAGGCGCAGCGACGGGCAGGCCGCTTGGGCCGCCGGGGCATGATCGGGGAAGGCCGCGTCGCACAGCATCGCCACCGCCCCGCTGGCCTGGGCGAGATAGGCCACCTCGCCCGGCGTCTGGCGGAAATTGGTCGGCACCCACACCGCGGCGAGCCGGAAACAGGCGAACATCGAGACGAACATTTCGAGGCAGTTGCGCGATTGCACCAGCACCCGATCGCCCTTGGCCACCCCCTCGGCCGCAAGGCCTGCGGCCAGCGCCACCGTCTGCGCCTCGATCTCCCCCCAGGTCCAGGCGGAATCGCCATGCACGAAGCCGATCGCCGCGCCATGGCGCCGCGCCGCGTTGCGCAGAAAATGGGCGAGGTTCATCACCCGGAGGCTTTGCCGTTGCACGCCCGATGCCGGCTTGGTTGTCATCGCTGGTCTCCTGCTGCGGCGGCATGATACGGCACAAGGCGGCGGCGCCAATGCGCCCCCGGACGATGCACCCCGTGTCATCGAAAATACATCGGCCCCGCCCGGCAGGCTCGCGGAACCGGCGACGGCGCGGTATAGAGGCGGATCATTCTGTGCCGGGCAGGTCCGGTTCAACCAGCACGAGGCGCGCGTGGCGGATCCCGGCAAGCAGCATTCCGACGAAAACCCGCCGCTCTCCTATGCGGACCCTTCGATGTCGCGCGTGCAGCGCGCCGTGGTCACGCTGATCGAGCGGCTCAGCGGGCAGCGCGCGCTCAAGGCGGTCTATGACCAGTGCCGTGCCGCGGGCCCGGCGCCGGACGGGTTCTGGAACGACATGCTGCGCCGCACCGGCATCACGCTCGACCTCAACGCCGATGCCCTGGCCAAGGTGCCGAAAACCGGCCCGCTGCTGGTGGTGTCGAACCACCCCTACGGACTGGTCGACGGGTTTTTGCTGTGCTGGCTGATCAGCCAGATCCGCCCCGATTTCCGGTTGCTGATCAACTCCGTGCTGGTCCAGGCGCCCGAAATCCGCGACCATATGCTGCCGATCGACTTCGCCGGCACGCGCGATGCCCAGGCCACCAATCTGCACTCCCGCGCCGAAGCCCGCCGCACGCTGGAGCGCGGCGGCGTGCTGCTGGTGTTTCCCGCCGGCGGGATCTCGACCGCGCCCGACCGCCTCGGTCGCCGCCCGGCGATGGATGTGCCGTGGCAGGCCTTCGTCGGCCAACTCCTGCAGCGCGGGCGCTGCCCGGTGCTGCCGGTGTGGTTCGAGGGGCAGAACAGCCGCCTGTTCCAGATCGTCAGCCATATGAGCCAAACCGCCCGCTCCGCTTTGATGGCCGGGCAGATCAAGCGCCGCTTCAACACCAGCGTGCGCGCGGTGATCGGCGAGGTGATCCCCTTTGCCGATCTCGCCGCGATCACCGACCGCGCCGCGCTCTCGGCCGAATTGTGCCGCCGCACCTATGCGCTCGGCGGCATCGACACCACACTGGCGGGACTCCAGCCGGATTGGCCGGCCGCCCTGCAGGCCAAGGTCTACAAGGCCTCGGACCCGCGCAAGCGCAGCCTGCTCGGCTCGGATCAGATCGCCTGAACCGAGGCCGCCGCGATCACGGCGCGATTGCCGCGAGCACGATCGACGGGGTGAGGATCTGCGGCAGGATCACGCCGGGCTTGCCGCCGGCGGGGTAGAACACGTAAAGCGGCACGCCCTCGGCGCCATGGGCCCTGAGAAAAGCGGTGATCGCCGGGTCCTGGCGGGTCCAGTCGCCTTTGAGATAGGCCACATCGCGGGCTGCGAAGGCCGCGCGGACCGGCGCGCGAGCCAGCGCCACCCGCTCGTTGACGAGGCAACTGACGCACCAGGCGGCCGTCATGTTGACGAAGACCGGCCGCCCCGCCGCGCGCAGATCGGCCAGTCGCGCCGGCGAAAACGCCTCCGCGCCTTCTGACACCACGGCTGGCGGCGCCGCCGTTCCCGCCAGCCCCGCCCCCGCCAGCCCCGCTACTGCGCCGAGCGCCCCCAGCGCGCAGAGCAGCGCTGCCGCCCGGCTTGCACGCGGGGCCATCCCGTGCTGCGCCAGCCCCATCAGCCAGCCCGCCAGCCCCACCAGCCCCGCAGCCGCCAGCACCGCCAGCACGCCCGGCGGCCCGGCCTCGATGCTCAGCACCCAGACCAGCCAGATCGCCCCGCCATACATCGGAAACGCCAGTCCCTGGCGCAGCACATCCATCCACCGCCCCGGCTTGGGCAACACGGTGCAGGTCAGTCCGGGCAGGCAAGCCAGCAGCACATAGGGCGCCGCCAGCCCGGCCCCGAGCGCTGCGAACACCCCCAGCGTCACCGGGGCCGACCCCGCCAGCCCCGCCGTCAGCGCCACACCCATGAACGGCGCCGTGCACGGCGTCGCCACCAGCACGGCCAGCATCCCCGAGAAGAAACTCCCCGCCGCGCCATGCCGCCCCGCCAGGGCCTGGCCCGCGCCCACGCTGCCGCCGATCGCGAACAGGCCGGACAGGTTCAGCCCCACCGCAAACAACACCAGCGCCATGACGCCGACAAACAGCGGCGACTGGAACTGGAACCCCCATCCCACCGCCCCCCCTGCCGCGCGCAACGCCAGCAGCGCGAAAGCCACGGCGAGGAAAGTCGCCATCACCCCCGTTGCATAAGCCGCCGCATGGCGCCGCCCGGCCGCGCGCGCCTGCCCCGCCAGCCGGGCGAGCGCCATCGCCTTCATCGCCAGCACCGGAAACACGCAGGGCATCAAATTCAACATCAACCCGCCGAGAAAGGCGAGGCCCAGCACCTCCAGCAGGCCCGGGCCCGCATCATCCTCATCCAAAGCGATCGGACCCAAAGCGATCGGACCCAAAGCGATCGGACCCAAAGCGATCGGACGCGGCGCGGCCGAGACCTGCCAGGCCGTCTCCGCCCCGCCGCGATCGCGCAGCACCAGCACGCCATCGAGCGCCGCATCGGGCTTGAACGCGCGCCCCACCGTCATCGCCAGCGACAACCGCCCCGGCCCGAGCCGCAGATCCTGCGGGCGCGCGGCGGCGATGGTGTCGTTGACCTGCGGCATGAACCACGCCTCGGCGACGCTCGCGGGCCCCAGCCCCGCGCCCGCCATCCGCAGCACGCCATCGGGCGCAATCCGCGCGGCCCATGGCGACGGCCGCGGTATCCGCGCATCCGCATCGGCAAACAGCCCCGCCTGCGCCGAGGCGCGCGGCGCGGCTTCGGGCAGATCGAGGCTGAAGCGGCCCTCCTCCGGCACGCAGAGCGTCGCGCAGACCAGCCACGTCGCCTCGGCCACGATGCGCCCCGGCATGCCCGTCGTCGTGCCCGTTACGGTGACCGCCAACAGCACCTCGCCGTCATAGCCATAGGTCATCAGCGCCGCTTCGGGCTGGCGCTGCGGCGCGGGCCATGCGACCGGCCCTGCCGTCACCCCCGGCGGCAGGCTCAGCGTCATCGCCGGCGCGACGCCGGCATCGCCCGGGTTTTGCCAATAGATGTGCCAGCCCGGCGCCAGGCGGAAGCGCAAGCCGAGCCGGTAGGGCACGCCCGGCGCCACCGTGTCGGTGTCCGACACCAGCGTCACCGTGGCGCGCGGGCTCGTCACCGTCGCACTCTGCGCTGCTGGCGCACGCTGTGCGGCAAGCAGCACGACCATCGCCAACAGGGCAGCCAGATATCGATGCATGACCGCCATCCTATAGACGCCTCGGGGCCGCGGGTCGAATGGCGCGGCAAACAATGCTAGGGCAGGGCGATGAACACGTCGCCGCCTGACTTGCCCGATACCGACGGCCTGCCCGTCGCCGCCAGCCTGCCCGCCCTGCTCGCCAGCCTGGGCGCGGGGCGCAACGCCGTGCTGGTAGCCCCCCCCGGCGCCGGCAAGACCACCCTGGTGCCGCTCGCTGTGCTGCGCGAGGCCTGGCTCGACGGGCAAAAGATCGTGATGCTCGAACCCCGCCGCCTGGCCGCCCGCGCGGCCGCGACGCGCATGTCGATGCTGATCGGCCAAGCCGTCGGCGGCCTGATCGGCTATCGCACGCGGCTCGACTCGGCGGTCTCGGCCGCCACCCGCATCGAGGTCGTGACCGAGGGGCTGCTGGTCCGCCGCCTGCAATCCGATCCGGGGCTCGACGGCGTCGGCATCGTCATCCTCGACGAAATCCATGAGCGCGCCTTGGAGGCCGACCTCGCCCTCGCCTTCTGCCGCGATCTGCAGACCAGCCTGCGCCCCGAATTGCGCCTGCTCGCCATGTCCGCCACCGCCGATGGCGCGAGGCTCTCGGCGTTGCTGGATGCCGATGTGATCGAGAGCGCGGGCCGCGCCCATCCCGTCGCCGTCAGCCACGCCAGCCGCGACATCGCCGATGCGCGCGATCTGCCGGAGGCCATGGCCAAGGCGGTTCGCGCTGCCCTGGCCGCCCATCATGGCGACATCCTGGCCTTTCTGCCCGGCATGGGCGAAATCCGCCGCACCGAAACCGCGCTGGCCGGTTGCGGCGCCCTGGTGCTCCCGCTGCACGGCGATCTCGCCCTCGCCGAGCAGGACCGGGCGCTGCGCCCCGCCGAGGGGCGGCGCGTGGTGCTGGCGACCTCGATTGCGGAAACCTCGCTCACCGTGCCCGGCGTGCGGATCGTCATCGACGGCGGCTGGCGCCGGGCGCCGCGGCTTGATCCGGCCACCGGGTTGACCCGCCTCGCCACCTTGCGGATCAGCCGGGCGGCGGCCGAACAGCGCGCCGGGCGCGCGGGGCGGGAGGCGCCGGGTGTTGCGATGCGGCTGTGGTCCACCGCGCTGCATCGCGGGCTCGCGGCGTTCGACCGGCCCGAAATCCTGGAAGCCGAACTCTCCTCGCTGTGCCTGGATTGCGCCGCCTGGGGCGCAGCGCCGGGCGATCTGCCGTTCCCCGATCCGCCGCCGGCCGGCGCGCTGGCCGCCGGTGTGGCTCTGCTGCGCGATCTCGGCGGGCTCGATGCCGCGGGGCGGATCAGCGATCTCGGCCGCCGCATGGCCCGCATCGGCGCCCATCCCCGCCTCGCCGCCATGATGCTGGCTGCCGAAACCGAGGAGGAGGGCTCGCTGGCCTGCGACCTCGCCGCCATCCTGGAGGAGCGCGACCCGTTGCGCGCGCCCGACGCCCCGGCCGATATCGGCCTGCGCGTGCAGGCGCTGGAGGACGGCTATGGCGCCGACCGGGGCGCGATCGCCCGCATCCGCCGCGCCGCCCAGCAATTCCGCCGCCGCCTCGGCGTCGGCACCGGCAATGGCGCGGCCGATGCCGGGCGCCTGCTTGCCGCCGGCTTCCCCGACCGCATCGCCCAGCGCCGCGGCGAGCCCGGCAGTTTCCGCCTCTCCGGCGGCGGCGGCGCGCGCATCCCGCTGTCCGACCCGCTGTCCCGCGCGCCGCTGCTCGCCATCGCCGCCCTCGAACTCAAGGCCGGCGCGCGCATCCGCCTGGCCGCCCCGCTCGACCCCGCCAACCTGCCCGATGCGGTGTCCGCCCGCGTCACCGAGGCGGTGGAAAGCGGGCTCGATCCGGTGACCGGCTCGGTGCTGGCCCGCCGCCGCCGCCGCCTGGGCGCGCTGATCCTGGAGGACCGCACCGAGCCGGCCGATCCCGCGGAAACCGCCGCCGCACTGGCGCGCGCGGTGGACATCGCCCGCCTGCCCTGGACCGAGGCGGCCCGCCAAATCCAGGCCCGCATCGGCTGGATGCGCGGCCTCGACCCCGACGCCTTCCCCGATCTTGCCGACGCGGCGCTGGCCGCCGACCGCGCCTGGCTGGCCGATCACCTGCATGGCGCCTCCCGGCTGGCCGATGTCGACAAGATCGACCTCCATACCGTGCTGCGCGCCCAGCTCGACCGGGCCGCCGCCGCCAGGCTCGACCGCGCTCTGCCCCAGCATATCGACCTGCCCGGCGGCGCCGCGCGCGTGGACTACACCCAGCCGATCCCGCTCGCCGAAGGCCGCGCGCAGCATTTCTACGGCCTGAAAGCCACCCCGCGCCTGGCTGACGGGCGCATCGAGCTGCGCCTTGCGCTGCTCTCGCCGGCCGGCCGGCCCATCGCCATCACCGGGGACCTCGCCGCCTTCTGGACCGGGGCCTGGGCCGATGCGCGCAAGGATATGCGCGGCCGCTACCCCAAGCACCATTGGCCCGAAGACCCCGCCACCGCCGCGCCGCACAAGCCCCGCCCATGACTGGCGCCGTTGACTGGCGCCGTTGACCGGCGCCGCTGACCGGCGCCGCGCGCGCCGCATGATGTGACAACAGTTTCACTCCGGCGCCATGCAACACCGCGCCGGGTAATCTTGTTGCGCGGGCTCGAAAGGCCCACCTTGCTGCCATGAACAAGCGAGTCCATGCCGCCCCCGCCCTGACGCCGCCGCCCCGACGCTGCCACCGATCCATGATCACGGAGCCTTCGCCATGACTGCCCTGACCCGCCGTGCGAGCCTTGTCGCAGCCCTGCTGCCCTTCGCCTCCGCTTGGGCGGCCCCCGCCTTGGCGCGCAGCGGGCCCGACAGCTTTGCCCCGCTGGTCAAGCGGGTGATGCCGTCGGTGGTCAATATCGGCGTCACCGAAACCGTCGCGGGGGGCGATCCGCTGGCCCATCTGCCGCCCGAGATCCGCCGCCAGTTCCGCGAGCGCTTCCGCCAGCGGCGCGAGCAGGTGACCGGCGTGGGCTCGGGCTTCATCATCGATCCCTCCGGCTACATCGTCACCAACAACCATGTCGTCGGCACCGCCGATGCGATCCTCGTCGTGCTGTCCGACGGCACCGAACTGCCCGCCCGGCGCGTCGGCACCGATGATCTGACGGATATCGCGCTCATCAAGGTGGCGGCCCCCAGGGCCCTGCCGGCCGCCACCTGGGGCGACAGCAAGGCGGTCGAAGTGGGGGATTGGGTGATCGCGGCGGGCAATCCGTTCGGCCTTGGCGGCTCGGTCAGCGCCGGCATCGTCTCGGCGCTGGGGCGCGATATCCAGGCCGGGGTGTTCGACGATTTCCTGCAGATCGACGCCCCCATCAACCCCGGCAATTCCGGCGGCCCGCTGTTTAACATGGAGGGCCAGGTGGTCGGCGTGAACTCGGCGATCTATTCGCCCACCGGCGGCTCGGTCGGCATCGGCTTTGCCATCCCGGCCGAACTGGTCAGCCGCATCGTCAACGAATTGCGCGTCAATGGCCGCATCGAGCGCGGCTGGCTCGGGGTCTCCGTCACCGAGGTGCCGCTCAGCACGCGCGGGCCGGCCGGCGTCGGCATCGCCGCACTCGACCGCAACGGACCCGCCGTGCGGGCGGGGCTGCGGCAGGGCGATGTCGTGACCACGCTCAATGGGCAGGCGATCGAATCGACCCGCCATATGATCAAGGTGATCGCCCTCACGCTGCCCGGCAACGCCGTTCGCATCACCATCCGCCGCCAGGGCAAGGACTTCGAAGTCTCCGTCCCGGTCGGCCGCCGCCCCAAGCCCGAGGAGAACTGACATGCGCATTCTGGTGGTGGAAGACGACAAGGACGTCGGCGCCTTCATCGTCAAGGGCCTCAAGGAGGCCGGCCACGTCGTGGAACATGCCGCAACCGGGCGGGACGGGCTGTTTCTCGCCGCCTCCGAGGCGTTCGATGCCATCGTGCTGGACCGGATGCTGCCCGGCGGGGTCGATGGGTTGCGCCTGCTTGAAACCCTGCGCAGCCAGGGCAATGCCACGCCGGTGCTGTTCCTGTCCGCGCTGGCCCAGGTCGATGAGCGGGTCAAGGGCCTCAAGGCCGGCGGCGACGACTACATGACCAAGCCGTTCTCCTTCGCCGAACTGCTCGCCCGTGTCGAAGCCCTCACCCGGCGCGGCCGCGGCGACGGGCCGACGACCAAGCTCGTGGTGGCGGACCTGGAGATGGACCTGCTCTCGCGCAGCGTGAAGCGCGGCGGCAAGAAGGTGGATCTGCAACCCCGCGAATTCCGCCTCCTCGAATTCCTGATGCGCCATGCCGGCCAGGTCGTGACCCGCACGATGCTGCTCGAGGGGGTGTGGGATTATCATTTCGATCCGCAAACCAACGTGATCGATGTCCATGTCTCGCGCCTGCGGCAAAAGGTGGACAAGCCCTATCCGTTGCCGTTGATCCATACGGTGCGCAATGCGGGGTATATGCTGCGGCTCGAGGCGCCGTGAGGCGGGGGCAGGCGGTTCTTTTCTTGACAAAAAAGCAGCAAAACAAAATCCCCCCGCTTGTTGCCCGCGCAGAGGGGCGAAGCCGATCGGATAAAAGTTTTTTGCTTCTTTTTTTCAAAAAAGAAGCCCTTCCTTTATGACCATCCCCTCCAAAGCCCTGGTCGACCGCCTGTTCCGCAGCGCCGGGGTGCGCTTCGGCGTGATCTATGCCGCGCTGTTCGGCATCAGCGCCGCGGCCCTGGCCGCCTTCGTATGGTGGTCCACGCTCGGGCTGCTCGATCGCCAGACCGACACCGCCATCGAAACCGACGCCCAGGCCTTGTCGGAGCGCTACGCCACCGGGGGGCTGCCGGCGCTGGTCGAGTTGATCCGTCAGCGCATTGAAAGCAATGGCGACGACGACGCGGTCTATCTGGTGACGGACCCGGCGTTCCGCAAAATCGACGGCAATCTCGACGGTTGGCCGCGCGGCATGATGATCGATGCCGAGCGCGAGGAAATCGCCATCATGCGCGCCGATGTGATGGTGGCCTCCGCGCTGCACCATTACGAACTGCCCGCGGGGTTCCATTTGCTGGTCGGGCGCGATGTGGAGGCGAAAACCGGGCTGCGCCGCCTGATGCGCGATGCGATGGTGTGGGCGGCGGGCATTGCGATTGCGCTGGGTTCGGTGGGCGCCTGGGCGGTGCGCGGCCTGTTTCGCGCCACCTTGGCCGATGTGGCGGCGACGGCGCAGGCGATCTCGGCGGGCGATCTGACGCGGCGCGTGCGGATCACCGGGCAGGGCGACGAGTTCGACCTGCTGGCCGGCACCATCAACGACATGCTCGACCGGATCGAGGCGCTGATGGACGGGGTGCGCCAGGTGTCCAACGCCATCGCCCATGATTTGCGCACCCCCATCACCCGCGCGCGCAACCGCCTGGAGGACGCCTCGATCCATGCCACCACGCCCGAGGCGCTGCACGCCGCGATCGCGCGCGCCGAGGCCGATCTGGATGGCGTGATGGCGATATTCCAGGCGCTGCTGCGGATCGCCGAAATCGAGGCGGGATCGCGCCGCTCGGCCTTTGCGATGTTCGATGCGGTGCCGCTGCTGGTCGATCTGGCCGAACTCTACGAGGCCGTCGCGGAGGAGCGCGGGCAAAGGTTCACCGCCCGCCTGCCCGACACGCTGCCGATGTTCGGCGACCGGGACATGGTGCAGCAGGCCGTCGCCAACATGATCGACAACGCCATCAAATTCACCCCCGAGGGCGGCGGCATCGTCCTGTCCGCCGCGGCGCTGCCGGGCGATGTGACGATCGGGGTGAGCGATGGCGGGCCGGGCATTCCCGAGCCCGACCGCGCGCGCGCGACGGAGCGGTTCTTTCGCGGGGAGACCGCCCGCAACACGCCGGGCTCGGGGCTGGGCCTCGCGCTGGTGCAGGCGGTGGCGCATCTGCATGGCGGGGTGCTGACGCTGGACGACAATGCGCCGGGCCTGCGCGCGAGCCTGCATTTGCGCGCATCCGAACGCTGATACCGAAACCCTGTGATCGCTGCTCTTCCGCGATCACAGGGTTTCGGTATGCGCGCCGGGTTGGTGGGCGGCGGCGCGCAAAAAAAAGACTCATACCGAGGGTCGCGCTTTGCGAGCCTTGGTATGATACTCCGGCTTGGGGGTCAGGGTTTCCCCAAGACGGGCCACAAGGCGGGGAAGCGCCGCGCCAGCCAGTGCGTGAGTGCCGCATTGACCGCGACCGGGGCCTCCTGCGCCATCCAATGGCCGGATTGCACCACCACCTCCTCCAGATCCGCGCAATCCCGCCGCATCGGCTCGGCGAGGCGGGAGTCCATGGTTTCGCAGGTGTAGTCGAACGCCCCGTGCAGAAACAGCACCGGCATCGCGAGTTTTCCGCCACCCGCGGCGCGGCGCGCATAGGCGATGTTGCGGTCATGGTTCATGTACCACGAATCGGGCCCGGCAAAGCCGGTGCGCCCGAGGGCCGCGGCATAGGCGGCGAGGTCGGCCGCGCTCAGCACATCGGCATCGCGGGGCACATCCGGGGCTTGCGCCGCGCCGCCGAACCAGCCGCCATCGCGCCTGGTGGTCGCGGTGCGCGCGGGTTTTTTGCGCCCGGCGGGCGCGCCCTTGCGGAACAGCGCCTTGACGGTGGCGGTCACATCGGCCTCGAAGGCGGTGTGCGCGCGGTCGAAATTCTCGATGTAGAACATCTGGTAGTCCCATTGCCCCGCCGGGTATTCGGCCGCGGGATAGACCGCGCGATCCACCAGCGGCAGGAAATTCGCGGGCGCGAAGCCGTCGGCGAAATGCGGCACGCACAGAGCGGCAACCCCGTGGCAGCGCTCGGGATGATGGCTCGCGATGCTCCACACCACCGGCGCCCCCCAATCATGCCCCACCCAGATCGCCCGCTCATGGCCGAGAGAGTCGAGCAGTTCGATCATGTCGGCCACGCTGTGTTCCAGGGCGTAATCCGCCTGCTGCGCATAGCAGCCCGACCGCCCGTAGCCGCGCATGTCCGGCGCGATGGCGCGAAAGCCGAGGGCTGCCAGCACCGGCAGTTGATGGCGCCACGACAGCGACAATTCGGGCCAGCCATGCACGAATATCACCGGCGTGCCGTCCGCCGGGCCGCAGGCGAGATAGAAACTGGTGTGGCGCGCGCTCTTGGTCACGTGCTCGGTGATCGGATGGATCATGGGAGGCTCCGCCGTTTGATGGCGGGAGTGTATTACGTTCGACCCCCACCATGACAAGCCGCCCCGGATCGGCCTATGAACGCGCAATGCCCAATCCCCGCTCCTTCGTTGCACCCCCCTTCGTCGCACCCCCCTTCGTCGCACACCGCCTCGTTCGCGGCGGCGGCCCGCTCTACCGCCAGGCCGCGGCCCAGTTGCGGGCCGCGATCGCCAGCGGACGCATCGCGCTCGGCAGCGAATTGCCGACCGAGGCGGCCCTCGCATGCGGCTTCGACGTCAGCCTCATCACGCTGCGCCACGCGCTGCGCGAACTCGAAACCGAAGGCCTGATCCGCAAGCGCGCCGCCAAGCCCGCCACCGTCGTCGCCGCCCTGCCCCGGCCCCCCGCGGTCCGCCCGCTCAACAGCATCGAAGACGTGGTGCAAGCGGCCTCGGGCGGCGATCTGCGCATCGCCAGCTACGGACCCCGCCGCGCCCCCGAAGCCGCCGCCGCCTTCGGGCTTGACGCGGCGGCCGAACTCTATTGCCTGCGCGGGCGGCTGTTCATCGGAGGCGCGCCGCTCAGCGAAGTGACGATCTATTTTCCCCCCGCAATCGGCGCCCGGCTGACGCGGGCGGATTTCGATGACGTGGTCGTGTTCCGCTCGGTCGAACGCAGGCTCGGCATCCGGCTCGAAGGCGCACGCATCACGGTGACGGCCGAACGCGCGGATGCGGCACTGGCGCGGGCACTCGATATCGAGGAAGCCGACCCCGTGCTGGTGAGCCGCATGCTGTGGCGCGGGCCGGATGGGGCGCCGGTGGAACTGACGATCGCGCGGCATCGGGCGGATCGGTATAGTTTGAGTTATGAGTTTCCCTGATTGGGGAAGGAAGCGCTTCTTTTTTTGAAAAAAAAGAAGCAAAAAAACTTCCCCCCGTTGTTGCCCGGGGAGGCACAAGGCCAATCGGGGAAAAGTTTTTTGCTTCTTTTTTTCAAAAAAGAAGCGCTTGCTTCAACTGTTTTTCCGCATCAGATGCCCATTGACACAATTGGTCAGCCGTCCATCGCGCAGATAATGCAGCACCACTTCGGCGGCTTTGCGGCGGATGTCGATATTGGCGGGGGGGCTGAAGAATGCGGCGTGCGGGGTGAGCAGCAGGCGGTCTTTGATCCAGGTTTCGCCGGCTTGGAGCGCCTGGAACAGCGGGTGCAGCGGCACCGGCGGTTCGGAGGGCAGCACGTCGAGTGCGGCGCCGGCGATGCGGTTGGATTTGAGGGCGTCGTGCAGGGCGTCGAGATCGACCAGCGGGCCGCGGGCGGTGTTGACGAGGATGAGGTTGTCTTTGGCGTGGCTGAGGGTTTCGGCGTTGATGATGTGGCGCGTGCTGTCGGTGTAGGGGGCGTGCAGGCTGATGGTGTCGCTGACGGCCATCAACTCCTGCATGCTGCGCGCGCGCTTGTAGCCGACGCCGAGTTCCACGCCGTTGGGCAGTTCAGGGTCGTAGAAGACGATATCCATATCGAAGCCTTTGGCGCGGCGGGCGGCGGCCATGCCGATGCGGCCGAGGCCGACGATGCCGAAGGTTTGCCCGCGCAGCCGGCGCATCAGCGGCGCGCCGGGGGCCCAGCCCCAATTGCCCACCGGGTCGGCGGCCAGGCGGGTGGCGTAGTAGTGGGTGCCGCGCGCCAGGGTGAGCATCAGGCCCACGGCGTGGTCGGCCACTTCGGAGGTTCCGTAGTCCGGCACGTTGCAGACCGGCACGCCGCGCGCGGCCCAGGCGGCGCTGTCGAGATTGTCGTAGCCGACGCCCATGCGGACGATGATTTTGCAGTTGGGGTATTGGTTGACGTCGCCCACGTCGTGATTGGCCGAGCCGGAGATGATGCCGTCGGCGGCGAGGCGTTCCGCGCCCGGCACCGCGGCGTCGGGCTGGTGGCTGGTTGTGGTGGCGAAATCGCCGAAGGTCGCCTGTTCGAGCCCGTCGGGGGAGGGCGGGTAGTTCATGTAGAGTACGTGCATCGGTTCAATCCTTCACAACGCCGATCGTGGCGCCCATTTTGACCACCGCGCCCGGAGTCTTGACCATCTGGGCCACCATGCCGGCGGCGGGGGCGTCGATTTCGACCACGGCCTTGTCGGTTTCGATTTCGGCGACGAGATCGCCCTTGGCCACGATCGCGCCGTCGGCCACGGTCCAGCGCACGAGCTTGCCCTGATCGACCGTGAGGTCGCCGAACGGCATCGTGATGAGGGCGCCCTTCAGCGTGCCGAGAGCGGCCGCGGCCGAGGCGGGGGCTGCTGATGCAGGTGCGGCAGCGGGGGCAGGTGCCGCAGCGGGTTGCTCGATCGGAGCCTGCACGCCATCGGGCCGGCCTTTCCAGCGCCAGGGGGGCGTGGCACGGCCGGCGAGAACCTCATGCGCGCGGGCCACCACGCGACCGGCATCGACCAGGATCGCCCGCTCCAGCGCGGGGCCGAA
>CANFKS010000025.1 GCA_947447625.1 Rhodospirillales bacterium
CCCCCGGCCGCCCGCAGGGAACCCCAGCCATGGACCTCTATCACGTCTTCTTCGACCTCAAACCCGGCATCACCGAGCGCACCCTGCTCGAAAAACTCACCCTCTACATGGCCCATCTCAAAGCCCAGGGCCTCATCGAGCAGCACCGCCTCACCCGCGCCAAACTCGGCTTCGGCCTCAAAGCCCATGGCGACTGGCACCTCATCATCGAAGTGCGTGACCTCGCCCAACTCGACGCCGCCTTCCAGCACGTCGCCACCCGCACCGACCCCGTCGAATCCGCCCATCACGGCCTCAACAGCCTCGTCCAAAACCCCGTCTTCGCCCTCTACCGGGACTTCCCCGACCCTGTCCGCCACCACGGCCAAGAAAAATTCTAGATCGGGATGCCGTCTGATCGGTGAATGCATCCCGCTCACCCCCCAACATTCCCCTTGCACCGAACCCGGCCACCGGGCAAATTGTTAGTTATGGAGAATGTCGCAAGCCCACCCGGCCCGACCCAACCCGCCGCGCCCTGCGCGAGTGGTATCCAAGCCGCGCCCTGCGCGATGGCAACCCAAGCCGCGCCCTGCGCGATGGCAACCCAAGCCGCGCCCTGCGCGATGGCAACCCAAGCCGCGCCTCGCGCGATGGACACCAACCTGCGCGCCCACGCCGCCGCCTTGCGCACCGGCTTCGACGCCCTCCTTCTCCACATCGCCCATCTCTGGGGCCTCCGCTTCCGCCTCGACCCCATCCTCGGCCCGGCGCTCGCCGTCTTCTACGCCCGCGCCCGCCGCAGCCGCGCCCGCGTCGCCGCCCTGATGGAGCACCTCGCCGCCGGCACAATCCCGCCCCCCGCCCGAACCCGCCCCCCCCGCTCCGCCCCCAACCGCACCCGCACCCGCACCCCCAATCCCTGGCCCGCCACCCGCGGCTGGTTCCTGCGCCTCCTCACCTGGGAAGCCACCCCCTATCGCGCCCACCTCGCCGCCCTCCTCGATCACCCCGACACCGCGGCCCTTCTCCAGGCCGCGCCCCGCGCCCGCCGCCACCTCCGCCCCATCGCCCACATGCTCGGCCTCGAACACACGCTGCTCGCTCTCCCCCCCAGACCCTCCGCATCCATCCCCCGCCGCGCGAGGGCGCCCGCACCAACACCCGCACCAACGCCCGCACCAACGCCCGCCCCCACCCCCCGCGCCAAACCCCGCCCCTTTCAATGGTGGCTCCCCCGCACCCGCATCACCCCCCTCTTCTGGTTCGGCGAGCCCTCCACGCACCCCTATTACATCCCCCCCAACCCCACCCGCCGCCGCGTCCGAAGGCCCTACTCCTGGCCCTGAGCCATGCCGCCCCGGCACGCCCTAATTGTTCCTTATTAGCAATGACAATCCCTCCCCCCCTTGCGCCGCCGCCACAAATCCGCTTGAACGCCCGGCCCTTCGGAGCAGCCCCCCATGGTCCCCGTCATCGGCATCGACTTCGGCACGACCAACAGCGTCGTCGCCCGCCTCAACCCCGACGGCACCAGCACCACCGCCCGCTTCGGCACCGGGGACGCAGCCCAGGATGTCTTCCGCTCCGTCCTCTGCTTCTGGACCGAACATGTCCGCGCCGGCGGCACACTCAGCCACGCCGCCGGCCCCGCCGCCATCGAGGCCTATATCGACGACCCGCTGGACTCCCGCCTGATGATGTCCCTCAAAACCTACCTCGCCCAATCCAGCTTCACCGAAACCCGCGTCTTCGGCCGCCCCTTCACGCTCGAACGCCTGATCGCCCTGTTCCTGCGCGCATTCCTCGCCGCCGCCGGCATCGACCCCACCGGCACGCGCATCGTCGCCGGCCATCCCGTCCGCTTCGCCGGTGACTTCGCCAACGACCAACTCGGCGCCCAGCGCCTGCGCGCCGCCTATGCCGAAGCCGGCATGCCCGGCGTCGAACTCGCCCTCGAACCCGAAGGCGCCGGCTACCGCTTCGCCCGCACCCTGACCCGCGCCGCCACTGTCCTGATCGGCGATTTCGGCGGCGGCACGTCGGATTTCTCCGTCCTGCGCTTCACCCCCGGCCACGGCGTCGCAGCCCTCGGCCACGCCGGCATCGGCATCGCCGGCGATGTGTTCGACTACCGCATCATCGACCGCGTGATCTCCCCCCAACTCGGCAAGGGCGGCACCTATTCCGTCATGGGCAAGGACCTCCCGGTCCCCCCCGAATACTACGCCCAGTTCGCCCGCTGGCACCGCCTGTCCCTGATGCGCAACCCGAAAACCCTGCGCCAGATCGCCGAAGTCGCCGCCACCGCGGCCCGGCCGCAACAACTCCGCAACCTCATCACCCTCATCGAGGACGAACTCGGCTACCGCCTCTACCAGGTCGTCTCCGCCGTGAAGGCCGAGCTTTCCGCCAACGACCACAGCCGCCTCGTCTTCAAACACGGCGCCATCGACATCGACATCACCGTCGCCCGCGCCGATTTCGAAACCTGGATCGCCCCCGACCTCGCCCATCTGGCCACCACCGTCGATCGCGCGCTCTCTGAAGCCAACCTCCCCGCCGATGCGATCGACCACGTCTTCCTCACCGGCGGCACCTCCTTCGTCCCCGCCGTGCGCCGCCTGTTCGATGCGCGCTTCGGCCCCGAAAAAGTCACCGCCGGGGGTGAATTCGTCTCCGTCGCCGAAGGTCTCGCCCTCATCGGCCGCGACCGGATGGCCCCATGAACCGCCGTGTCCTCAAAGGGGCCCACGCCTTCGCCGCGGGCCTCGACGCGGAATCCACCGCAGCCCATGCCCTGGAACAGGACGGCTGGCACCTCCACGCCCGCCGCCTGCGCACCGCGGCGGGCGAAATCGATCTGATCGCCGAAAAACACGGGCTGCTCGCGCTCATCGAAGTCAAACACCGCGCCACCCTGGCCGGCGCCGCCGCGTCGCTCGGCCCGCGCCAGCGCCTCCGCCTGATCGCCGCCGCCGAACTCGTGCTCGCGGAAAATCCGGGCTGGGGGATCGCCGGAATCCGCTTCGATGTCATCGTCGTTGACCGCGCCGGCGCCATCCGCCGCATTGCCGATGCGTTTCGCCTTGGGGATTCAACCGGCCCGGGCGCATGATGCCCCGCCGTCACGACAGGGAGTTCACGATGCGCCTGATCCCGCTTCTCGCCTTGTTGCTCGCCGCCGCCCCGGCCCTCGGCCAGACGACCGGCATCCCCATCGCCCCCTTGCCCAGCACCGACCTCGATGAGGACGCCCCCGCCGACGCCTTCCTCAAATCCGCGCGTCTTGCCCTCGCTTTGGGCCGCACCGGCGAAGCGATGGAAGCGCTCGAACGGGCGGAGAGCCGTGCCCTGACCCGCACAATCCGCCCCTCGCGCGCCGGTCAACCGAGCGACCAGCCCCAAGTCGCCCTCATCGCCCGCGCCCGCGCGACACTCGCGGCCGGCGAGCGCATGGCCACCATCGCGCTGATCGACCAGGCGCTCGCCGAACCTAACTGACCGGCCGCGGCGCCGCGCGATGCATCCCACGCCACACCTTCAGCGCAATCAACACCACAGCGCAGATCCCCACCCCGGCCATCATCCAATACACGCCATCCGGCCCCAGCCACGCCGCCAGATACCATCCACCCGCCACAAAACTGGCCGCCCAGATGCCGGCGGCGATGAAGTTCCAGAACGCGAAATGCCCCCAGTTCATCCCGGCCACGCCGCACGCCGCGGAGGACACGTTGCGGATGCCGTAGACAAAGCGGAAGCTGAGAATGAACAGCACGCCATAGCGCTCCAAAAAGCGCAGCGCCTGGTCAAGCCGCTTTTCCGCCCCCGGAATCCGCCGCGCGATCCCGGCCCCGTAGCGCCGCCCCAGGGTGAACCACACCTGGTCCCCGGCAAACGAGCCGAGCCATACGCTCACGCCCAGAATCCAGGGATCGATCAAGCCGGTGGCGCGCCCCGCGGCCGAGGCCAGCAGCACGAACGTCTCCCCCTCGAAGAACGCCCACAAGGCGGCCCCCAGATATGCCAGATGGCCCCATTCGGCCCAAAACACCTCCACGCGACCCTGCACTCCTCAGACGACGTCAGACTGGCATCACTGTGACGCAGCCACCGCCCAGGGCAAGCCAATTCCGTGGTACAGATTGATGAAATCTCATCAAGGTTCCGCAGCGTCGCGGCCGAGGTCCGCAAACAGCCCGCGCAACCCCGCGGCCGAGGCCGCGCATCTGCCACGCTCGGTGATCAGCCCCGTCACCAGACGCGCCGGCGTCACATCAAACGCCGGATTGGCCGCGTTGCTCGACGCTGGCGTGACCCGCAGCGTGCTCACCGCACCATCCATGCCCCGGCCCGTGACGGTGGTGACTTCGCTGGCCGCGCGCTCCTCGATCGGGATCTCCTTCACCCCATTATCGACCGTCCAGTCGATGGTCGATGACGGCAGGCCGACCCAGAACGGCACGGCGTTGTCATGCGCCGCCAGCGCCTTCAGATACGTGCCGATCTTGTTGGCCACATCGCCGCTGCGGGTGACCCGGTCGGTGCCGACGATCACCAGGTCCACCATGCCGTGCTGCATCAGATGCCCCCCCGCATTGTCGGCGATCACCGTGTGCTTCACGCCATGGCTGCCGAGTTCGAACGCGGTGAGCAAGGCGCCCTGGTTGCGCGGACGGGTTTCATCGACCCAGACATGCACATCGATCCCCTGGTCATGCGCCATGTAGATCGGCGCCAGCGCGGTGCCCCAATCCACGGTTGCGAGCCATCCGGCGTTGCAGTGGGTCAACACATTGACCCGCCGCCCCCCGGCCGCCCGCTCGGCGATCAGGCCGACGCCATGCCGGCCGATCGCCGCACACATCGCCACATCCTCATCGGCAATGGCCGCAGCCTCGCGATAGGCCGCCTCCGCCCGGGCGCTGGCGGCCTGCGGGCGCAGCCTGGCGAGCATCCGCTCAAGCGCCCATCTGAGATTGATCGCGGTCGGCCTGGTCGCGGCCAGCATTGCGGCATCGCGCTCCATCGCAGCCGTGGAGGCATCCACCCGCAAGGCGAGGCACAACCCATAGGCCGCCACGGCGCCGATCAGCGGCGCGCCGCGCACCTGCATCGAGCGGATCGCATGGGCCGCGGCGGCGACATCGGACAGGCGCAGGATATCGACCGACCAGGGCAGTTTCGTCTGGTCCAGGATGCGGACGGTCCAGCCGTCCTGCTCGTCGACCCACACGCTGCGATAGGAGGTTCCGTCGATTTTCATCGGTGTTCCCTAGACCCGTTGGTGAAGCACGCAAACCAATGTGAACAGGCGCCGTGCGGTGGCGAAATCGATTTCGACCTTGCCGGCGAGACGCTGCACCAGAAGCGCCGCGCCCTCGTTGTGCAAGCCGCGGCGGCCCATGTCGATGGCCTGGGTGCGGGCCTCGCGCCCTTCGGACATGGCGAGGATATGGCTGTCGACGAGCATCTGATAGTCGCGGATCAGGCCTCGGAACGGGCCGAGGGCCAGCATGATGCCGCGCAGCGGCGCGTCGTCGGCGGCGCGGATGTCGAACACCAGCCGCCCCTGCCGGATCGAAAGCCGCAGCCCGAACGGCCCCTGCCCGCCGGAAGCGGGGCGGAAGCGGTTCTCGTCCTGCAAATCCGCCACCGCCTGCGCCCGGTCCGCCTCCAGCAGCGGCGACAGGCGGGTCAGCGCCTCGCCCTCCAGCGAAACCCGGTCAAGCCGCGACTCGGGTGCCGCCAGATCGGGTGTCGCCAGATCGGGTGTCGCCGCAGTCGCGGGCATTGCGGCCTAGCCCGGGCCGTTCGGCGTGAGCATGCCCATCGCGGTGAGAACGCCGATCGTCATGCCTTTGATCGGGCGCAACAGGCCGATCACCATGGCCATGCTGAGCGGCACCCAGATCGCCGTGTGGATCCACAAATCGGGGGTCCAGGTCTTTTCCACGAACAACATCCCGGGAATCACGACATGGCCGACCACAACGATCGTAAAATAGGGCGGCGCGTCATCGGCGCGGGCCTGGCCCAGCGGCGCGGTGCATGTGGCACAGACCGGCTCGACCTTCAAAAAACTGCGAAACATCCGCGATCCGCCGCATGCCGGGCAGGCGCCCAAGGCGCCGCGCTTCAGTGCCGCCCACACGCGCGGGACCGGCCATGTCGGCAATTTTTGCTCGCGATCGGGCAACCAGCGGACCGGCTTGCTATCTGACACGGCGGAACCTTCCAACTCGGCGGGCAAAAGTGCTCGCCGCAGTGCAGCATAGACGCAGACTTACTTGATCCCGCGGGCAATGACGATCAAGACTTTCCGCATGTCCCGTATTCTTGTGATCAATCCGAACTGCAGCCAGGACTGCTCCGCCGGCATCGAGACGGCGATCGACCCGTTCCGCTTCCCAGGCGGCCCGGAGATCGACGTCGCCACCCTCGCCGCAGGACCCAAGGCGATCTATTCCTGGCGCGACTGGCACAGCGTTGTCGAACCGCTCTGCCACCTCGTGGAAAACACCCGGGCCGACGCCTTCGTCGTCGCCTGCGCCTCCGACCCCGGGATCGAAGCCGTTCGCGCCTCGACCACAACGCCCGTGCTCGGCATCTTCCGCTGTGCGGTGACCGCCGCTGTGGCGCGGGCTGACCGGTTTGGCGTGATCGGGCTGGTCAACGCCTCGAAATCACGCCACCTCGCCGCCCTGCGCGCGATCGGGCTCGAAGACCGTCTTGCCGGCGAAATCGCGATGAATGTCAGCCTCGAAACCCTGCTCGACCCGCGCGCCACCAGGACGAGGTTGATCCAGGTCGCCAAGTCCCTGGTCGGGGAAGGCGCGGAAACCATCATCCTCGGCTGCACCGGCATGAGCCATCACCGCATCGCCATCGAGCGCGAAATCGGCATTCCCGTGATCGACCCGTGCCAGGCCGCCATCGGCCAGGCCTTGGCCCTGGTCCTGGCGGGCTGACGGGCGCGAAACCGGGCGCGCTGAACCCGCGCGCCCGGTGTGCGTCGTGAGACTCAGCGGTAGAGGAATTCGGCGCCGGTGAGGTCGATTTTGGGGAATTCGTCTTTTTCGTTCCAGTAGTCCTGGGTATGGGCCCATTCCGGCTTGTCGCCGCGCTTGGGCAGCAGGTGCATGCCGCGCATCAGGTAGCCCGGATTGAAGTTGGTTTCGTCGATCCACGGCAGGATCGCCATATTGTGATCCTCGGCGCGCAGCACCGGCACGACGCTCTTTTTGCCGGTGGCTTGCATCTGCTGAAGCAGCCGGCAGACGAAGTCGCCCACCAGATCCGCCCGCAGCGTCCAACTTGCCCGGAAGTAGCCGAACACCCACACCATATTGGGCATGCCGGTGAACATCATGCCGCGGTAGGTCACGGTATCTGCGAAGTTGAGTTGCTTGCCGTCCACCACGAACTCGATATCGCCGAGCACAGCGAGGTTGAAGCCGGTTGCTGTCACGATCACATCGGCTTCGAGTTCGCGGCCGGATTTCAGCAGGATGCCCTTTTCGGTGAAGTGCTCGATGTGATCCGTCACCACTTCGGCCTTGCCATCGCGCACGCCGGCGAACAGATCGCCCTCGGGGATGAAGGCGATGCGCTGCTGCCACGGCCGGTAGCTCGGCGTGAAATGCTTGTCGATATCGAAGGCGTCACCGAGATAGTGCTTCACCCCGGCCAGCAGTTCCTGCTTGACCTTTTCGGGCTCGCTCTGCGCGCGCTTGGTGAAGATCGCCTGTTCATAGAGGATCTTGCGCCGCACGATCTCATGGATCCAATGCTCATCGACCTGCAGCATGCGCAGTTCCTCGGCCAGCGGGATCGCATTGCGCCCGGTGCGGAAGAATGTCGGCGAGCGTTGCAGCATCGTGAGATGCCCGACCTTGGGCGCCATCGCCGGGATCAACGTTGCCGCCGTAGCCCCGGAGCCGATCACCACGACGCGCTTGCCGGTGTAATCGTAGTTCTCGGGCCAGGTTTGCGGATGCAGGATCTCGCCCTTGAAGTCCTTCATCCCCGGCCACTCCGGCGTATAGCCGGTTTCGTGGCGGTAGTAGCCCTGGCACATCCACAGAAAATTGCCGACGAAGCGGACCATCTCGCCGGTCTCGGTTTTTTGGGCGTCCAGCGTCCAGGTCTTGGCCGCTTCGGACCATTCCGCGCGCAACACCTTGTGGTGATAGCGGATGTGCTGGTCGATGTGATTTTCCTCGATCACTTCGCCCATGTATTTGCGGATTTCATCTGCCGAGGCGATCGGCGCTGTCGTCCATGGCTTGAAGCGGTAGCCGAACGTGTGCAGATCGGAATCGGAGCGGATCCCGGGGTATTTATGGGTCCACCAGGTGCCGCCGAATGTGTCCTGCATTTCAAGGATCACGTAGCTTTTGTCCGGGCATTGCTGCTGCAGGTGGTAGGCGCCGCCGACCCCCGAAATTCCGGCGCCGACGATCAGCACATCGAAATTCTCGGTCCTCACAGGCACGATGCTGGCGGGCGATAATGAATCGTTCATGGCTACGTTTCTCTCTGGCGGTCTTGCTGGTGGCTCGGAGTGTAGAAGCCAAAGTGCTCGGGCGGCTAGTCCAGATCGCGCGAAACCGCGCCGGTATTCGCGGTGCCGCGACCATCGGATATGCGCCGTCAAACGCCCTGCGCCTTGATTTATATCAAACAATCCGCCTCTTGCCCAACCCCTGCGGCGCCGCCACTCTTGGCAGCAACGAAACGCGAGGAGACGCCCATGGCCTACCAACCCTTCGACCTCACCGGCAAAGTTGCCCTCGTCACCGGCGGAAACTCCGGCATCGGCCTCGGCATGGCCCGTGCCTGCGCCGAAGCGGGCGCCGATATCGCGATCTGGGGCACCAATGCCGCCAAGAACGAGGCCGCCCGCGCCAGCCTGGCCGGCACCGGGCGCAAGATCCTCACTGTGGAATGCGACGTCGGAGACGAAGCGGCCGTCGATGCCAGCTTTGCCCGCACCCTCAATGAACTCGGCCGCGTCGATGCCTGCTTCGCCAATGCCGGCATCGGCGCGGGCCGCGCTGTCCCCTTCGCTGAATACTCGACCGAAGCCTGGCGCCGCGTTATGCGCGTCAATCTCGACGGCGCGATGTTCACCTTCCGCGCCGCCACCCGCCACATGATGGAACGCGGCGGCGGCGGTCTGCTCGCCGGCACCGCCTCCCTCGCGGCCATCGAGGGCGCGGCCCGGAACGAGCATTATGCTGCGACCAAGGGCGGCCTGGTCTCAATGATCCGCTCGCTCGCGGTCGAACTCGCGCGCTACGGCATCCGCGCCAATTCGATCCTGCCCGGCTGGATCGAGACCGACATGACGGCCAAATCGATCGCCAACGACAAGTTCAGCGGCAACGTCATGCCCCGCATCCCGATGCGCCGCTGGGGCAAGGGGGCTGATTTCGGCGGCATTGCGGTCTACCTGATGAGCGATGCTGCCGCCTATCACACCGGCGACAGCTTCGTTATCGATGGCGGCTACTCGCTGTTCTGATCGTCTGCCCCCATCCCGCCGGGCGTGACACCACAGGAGCCTTTCTGATGAAAAAGCTACTCGTCGCGTTCGGCGCCCTCGTCGCCTTGCTCGTCCTCGCCGTGCTCGTCGGCCCCATGCTGGTGCCCAGCGATATCGTTCGCTCCCGCATCACCGATATCGTGCGCGCCGCCACCGGGCGGGACCTGCGCATCACCGGCCCGGTCCGCCTGCGGCTGCTGCCCGCCCCAGGCGTGACTGCCGAGGCGATCACCTTCGCCAATGCGCCCTGGGCGAGCGTTCCCGAGATGGTGAAGGTCAAATCCTTCAGCCTCGACCTTGGCCTTGTCGCGCTGCTCGCGGGGCGCATCGATGTCACGCGCCTCGTGTTGAGCAGCCCTGAAATCAACCTCGAAATCGGCAAGGACCGCCGCGCCAACTGGCAGTTCGACCGGCCCGCCCCCGTCGCGGCCGCATCGAACGGCGCCGCGAAATCCGCCGCCTCGCGCCCGGCGGTCAGCCTGAACGATGTCCGCATCGAAGCCGGGCGCATCACCTACCGTGACCTTGGCGCCGGCACGACCGAGACCGTCGATCACATCGCCGTCTTCCTCGCCTTCCCCGGTCTGGACCAGGCCATCGCCATCAACGGCGCCCTCACCTGGAACGGCGAGCCCGTTAAAATCGTGTTCTCCGCGGCCAAGCCCGCTGCCCTGCTGGCTGGCGATGAGAGCGCGGTCGATCTCAAGCTGACCGCCGCCCCAATCGCCATGGGCTTTACCGGCAGCGTGCTCGGCCTGCCGCCGCGCCTCACCACCGGCACAATCGACATCGCGAGCCCCTCGCTCCGCCGCCTCGCCGCCTGGCTTGGCCGGCCCCTCGCCATCCCGGGCGATGCAATCGGCCCGCTTGCCATCAAAGGCCGGCTTTCGGCCAAGGCTGGGCAGATCAGCTTCGAAGACGCCGCCATCGCGCTCGACTCGATTGCAGCCAATGGCAGCCTGACCCTCACCACCGACGGCCCGCGCCCCGCTTTGGCCGGCACGCTGTCCACCGGGCCGATCGACCTCAACCCTTATCTGCCGGAAGCCCAGCCCAAAGCTGCCGCGGCCAAATCAGCGACACCGAAACCGGTTCCCGCGGGCGATGAAGGCTGGAGCGACGCGAAGCTGGATTTCGCCGCCCTGCATGCCGTTGACGCACGGTTCACCATCCGCGCCGAGCAGATCCTCTGGCGCAAGCTCCGCTTCGACAAAACCGGCCTCACCCTGCAACTCGCCGGCGGCAAACTGGTCGCCGATCTCCAGCAGCTCACCCTCTACGAAGGCCTGGGCAAGGCCCGCCTCGCGCTCGATGCCGCAAGCCCCACACCAGGCCTTGCGGTCTCCCTGACTCTCACCGGCACCCGGATCGGCGCCCTGCTCGACGCTGCCATCGGCATGGACCGCCTGGCCGGCACAGGGAGCCTCGATCTGTCCCTCATTGCGCAAGGCGCCAGCCAACGCGCCCTGATTGCCAGCCTCAATGGCGAGGGCGGCATCCGCCTCGCCGATGGCCAGATCACGGGCGTCAATCTGCTTGATATCGCGCGCGCCGCCCTGCCTGGGGGCGCTGCGAAACCGGGGGGTGGGACGGCTTTCGGCAGCCTGACCGGGACCTTCCGCATCCAGTCCGGCATTCTGCGCAACGAGGATCTTCAGCTCACATCGAACCTTGTACCCACCACCGGGGCGGGCAGCATCGATCTGCCGTCCCGCAGCATCGATTATCGCGTGGTCCCGCAACTCGGCGGCGCCGTCAAAATCCCGATCCGGATCAGCGGCCCATGGAGCCACATCTCGACCCTGCCGGATGGCGCGGACTCCGTCCGCGCCATCGTCAACCAGCCCGGCACCCTGTTGCGCGGGCTGCTCCCCCGGCCCTGAACCGGAGAGAGCAGGGCGGGGAGAGCAGGATGGGGAAAGCGGGGCGGGAGCCTCAAGCCGTGCGCGCTGCCATCTCGCCCAGCGGCACCGGCAGATACTTGACGTAATCCTTCGGCACCACCTGCCAGAAGCGCGGCAACACCCGGTCCCAGTCATGCAGCAGCATGCGGGCGTAGCGGCTGTTGGTCTCCTCGGCATGCAGCGCGATCAGCTTGCGCAGCGTTTCGCTCCAATGGGCCGAGGCCACACGCTGCCAGGACAGTGTTTCCGGATTGACCCGCAGTTCGAACTTGCCTTCGGGATCATAGATGAAGGCCTGCCCGCCGGTGAACCCGGCGCCGAAATTGTCGCCGACATTGCCGAGGATCACGATGGTGCCGCCGGTCATGTATTCGCATCCGTTGGAGCCGCAGCCCTCGACCACCGCGGTTGCGCCGGAATTGCGCACTGCGAACCGCTCGCCTGCCTGGCCGGCGGCAAACAGCATCCCGGCCGTTGCGCCGTAGAGCACGGTATTGCCGATGATGGTGTTCTGCTGGCTCACCAGGTTGGACGACGGCGCCGGGCGGACCACGATCGTGGCGCCGGACAGCCCCTTGCCGACGTAGTCGTTGGCATCGCCGAAGACTTCGAGCTTCAGCCCCTGCACGGCGAAGGCGCCGAGGGACTGCCCGGCCGAGCCGCGCAGGCGCACCGTCAGATGGCCCGGCTGGAGGCCGGTCATGCCGTATTTGCGCACGATCTTGCTGGAGAACTTGGTGCCGATGGCGCGGTGCGTGTTGCGGATGTTGTATTGCAACTGCATCTTTTCGCCACGCTCGAACAACGCCTGGGCGTCGGCGATCATTTGCGCGTCCAGCGTCTCCGGCACCTCGTTGCGGCCTTCGATGGTGCAGTAGCGCTCATACGGCCCCGGATCGGCCTGCACCAGCAAGGGGTTGAGATCGAGATCGTCGAGGAACTCGGAGCCGCGGCTCACCTGGCGCAGCATGTCGGTGCGCCCGATCACATCGGCCAGCCGCTTCACGCCCAGTTCGGCCAGGATGTAGCGGACGTCCTCGGCGATGAAGCTGAACAGGTTGATCACCTTCTCCGGCGAGCCCTCGAATTTCTGGCGCAGCGCCTCGTCCTGCGTGCAGACGCCGACGGGGCAGGTGTTGGAATGGCACTGGCGGACCATGATGCAGCCCATCGCGACCAGGGAGGCCGTGCCGATGCCGAACTCCTCGGCGCCGAGCATGGCGGCGATCACCACGTCCCGCCCGGTTTTGATGCCGCCGTCGGTGCGCAGCTTCACGGTGTGGCGCAGGCGGTTGAGCATCAGCACCTGATGCGTCTCGCTCAGGCCGAGCTCCCACGGCAGGCCGGCGAACTTCACCGAGCTTTGCGGGCTGGCCCCGGTGCCGCCGGAATGGCCGGAGATCAGGATCGCGTCGGCCTTGGCCTTCGCCACGCCGGCCGCGATCGTGCCGATGCCCGAGCGTGCCACCAGCTTCACACACACCGTGGCCTCGGGGTTGATCTGCTTCAGGTCGTAGATGAGCTGGGCGAGATCCTCGATCGAGTAGATGTCGTGATGCGGCGGCGGGCTGATGAGCATCACGCCGGGCGTGGAATGGCGCAGCTTGGCGATCAGGCCGGTCACCTTGAAGCCCGGCAGCTGGCCGCCTTCGCCGGGCTTGGCGCCTTGGGCGACCTTGATCTCGATTTCGCGGCAGTTGTTGAGATATTCCGCCGTGACGCCGAAGCGGCCCGAGGCGATCTGCTTGATGGCCGAGGAGGCGTTGTCGCCGTTGGCGCGCGGCTTGGCGCGCGCGGGGTCTTCGCCGCCTTCGCCGGAATCGGAGCGCGCGCCGATCCGGTTCATCGCGATCGACAGCGTCTCATGCGCCTCCGGGCTCAGCGCGCCCAGCGAAATTCCCGGGGAGAGCAGGCGCTTGCGGATTTCGGTGATGCTTTCGACATCGTCGACCGGGATCGACACGCGGCCCTCGGTGCGGAAATCGAGCAGATCGCGCAGCGCGATCGGTGGGCCCTTGCGCGTGGCCTCCGCGTAGCGGCGATACATCGTGAAGCTGTCGGAGGCGACGGCCTCCTGGAGCATATGGATCAGCGGCGCGTCGAACGCATGCGCCTCGCCGCGCCGGCGCAGCTTGTAGAGCCCGCCCATCTGCAGCACCGGTGCGCCCTCGCTCCAGGCGGCCTCGTGCAATGCCAGCACCTTGCGCGCCACGCCGGAGAAGCCGATGCCGGAAATGCGGGACTGCATGCCGGGGAAAAACTCCCCGACCAAAGCGCGGGACAGGCCGATCGCCTCGAAATTATAGCCGCCGCGATAGGACGACACCACCGCGATGCCCATTTTGGACATCACCTTGAGCAGCCCCTTGTCGACCGCCTTTTTATAGCGCTGGACCGCTTCCTTGAGCGACATGGTGGCGAACAAGCCGCGCCGATGCCGTTCTGCGATGCTCTCCTGCGCCATATAGGCATTCACCGTGGTGGCGCCGACGCCGATCATCACCGCGAAGGAATGCACATCCAGGCAATCCGCCGCCCGCACATTGAGGGATGTGAACGTGCGCAGCGAGGAATTGACGAGATGCGTATGCACCCCGCCGGTCGCCAGGATCATCGGAATGCCGGCGCGGTCGACCCCGATGGCCTCGTCGGTCAGCACCACATGCGTGCAACCGGCCCGCACGCCTTCTTCCGCCTCGCGGCGGATGCGCAGCAGGGCCGCGCGCAACCCGTTTTCGCCGTCGGCGACCGGGAAGGTGCAATCGACCACGCAGGCCGACTGCCCCATATGCGCCCGCATCGCCGCGAACTCGGCGTTGGAGAGCACCGGGCTTTCGAGCTGCAACAGGTCGAACTGCGAGGAATCCTCGTCCAGCACATTGCCGAGGTTGCCGAGCCGGGTCTTGAGCGACATCACGCGCGTCTCGCGCAGGCTGTCGATCGGCGGGTTCGTCACCTGGCTGAACATCTGGCGGAAGTAATGGTGCAGACCGCGGTATTTGTCGGACAACACGGCGAGCGGCGTGTCGTCGCCCATTGAGCCGACGGCCTCCTGGGCGTCCTCCACCATGGGGTGGAGGATCATTTCCAGTTCCTCCATCGTCGTGCCGACCGCGAGTTGGCGGCGGCGCAGCGCCTCGCCCTCATACAGCGCCGGCTCCGGCGCGTCGGTTTTGACGATGTGGTCGATCTGGCGGATGCGCTTGGCCCATTCGCCGAACGGCTGGCGCGCGGCCAGCATGTCCTTCATTTCCTCGTCGCCGTAGAAGCGCACGGCGTCGAGATCCACGCCGATGCAATGGCCCGGCCCGACGCGGCCCTTCTCGACGATGTCGCTTTCGTCGAGCTTCACCATGCCGGTCTCGGAACCCACGATCAGCATCGCATGGCGCGAGATCGTATAGCGCAGCGGGCGCAGCCCGTTGCGGTCGAGCCCGGCGATCACCCAGCGCCCATCGGTTGCCGCGAGTGCTGCCGGGCCGTCCCACGGTTCCATCACCGCGTTGCAATACAGGAACATGTCCTTGTGGGACTGCGGCATCGTCGCGTCCTGCCCGATCGAGGCGGGGATCATCAGCGCCTTGGCCATCGGCGCATCGCGCCCGGCCCGCACCAGCACTTCGAACACCGCATCCAGCGTCGCGGTATCGGACGAGCCCGCCTGGATCACCGGTTTGATGTCCTCGATCCACGGATCGAGTGCCGGATCGGACAGCCGCGTCTCATGGGACTTCATCCAGTTGACGTTGCCGGTCAGCGTGTTGATCTCGCCGTTATGGGCCAGCATGCGGAACGGCTGCGCCAGGCGCCAGGTCGGGAAGGTGTTGGTGGAATAGCGCTGATGATAGATCGCGAAGCGCGAGATGAACCGCTCATCCAGCAAATCCGGATAGAACTCGCTGAGCGCCTCGGCGAGGAACATGCCCTTGTAGATGATCGAGCGGCACGACAGAGAGCAGATGTAGAGCACCGGGATTTGCGCCGCGATGGCCTGTTTTTCGATGCGGCGGCGGATGACGTAGAGATCGCGCTCGACCTCGGCGTCGGTCTTGCCTTCGGGCCCGTAGAGCATGATCTGCTCGATCTCGGGGCGTGTCGCATTGGCCTTCTCGCCGATCACCGCCGTATTGATCGGCACCTGGCGCCAGCCGTAGATGCCGTAGCCGAAGGCGATGATTTCGCTCTCGACGATTTCGCGGCAGCGCTCCTGCGCCGACAAATCGGTTTTGGGGAGAAACACCTGGCCCACCCCGATCGGCCCCGGGCGCAGCTTGTTGCCGCCGCGGCGGATTTCATCGGCAAAGAAATCCTGCGGAATTTCAATGTGAATCCCGGCGCCATCGCCGGTTTTGCCGTCGGCATCCACCGCGCCGCGATGCCAGACGGCCTTGAGCGCGGCGATGCCGGCCTCCACCACATCGCGTCGTTTCTTGCCATCCAACGCCGCCACGAGGCCGACGCCGCAGGCGTCATGCTCCATCGAGGCATCGTAGGAGCCCGCAAGCGCCGTGGCATTGGCGTCCCATGCGGCAACAAACTCGGACCCGGTTTCAGCGTTCATCGCGTCGTCTCCTATTCATGCCGGCACGCGCAAGGCGGCGCGGCAAGGACGTAAGGCCAGAGCACCGCCCGGGGCCGGCCAAGGAGCGTGATGCCCTTGGAACTCTCGATATCAAGTATTCCGCCAGAGGAGGGAGGCTGTGTTGGCAGCAGCCCCTCCTCTTCTCGAGGAACCCCTCTCAAACGAGGGGTTGCACAATCCTTAGAAGCGCAGACCGCGCGCGATCAGCGCATCCTTGTGCTTGACGATGGATGCCTGATAGACACGCTGCCCCCAGGCCTGACCGGCCGACATGCCTTGCTGGGTCACGGCGGGCAGGGTGGCGATGAGTTTCTTGCCGAGGGGGGTCGCATAGAACGCCCGCAGCCCCTTGAGGTCCTCGACGGTGAAGTTGTTGCCCCAGACATCGATGATCTGTGTGTTGAGGTCAGCCTGCTGCGCCACGAAATCGGGTATCAGCAAATCGTCCACGATCTTCGCCGCATCCTCCGGCTTCAGCAGTTCGGGGGGCCTGGTCGGATCATTGGCCGGGGCCTTGGCGCCGGCGCGCATGACGAGTTGGATCATCTGGTTGCGCATGAAGTTGATGATCTGCTGGCTCTGCTTGTCGACCCCGATCATCGCGGTCAGCGCTGCGGCTTCCTTGTGTGCCTCGGGGCTGGCGGGCGGCACCGGCGGGGCGATCGCCGCGGGCGGCGGCGGAGACTGCGCGCCGGCTGCGAATGGCAGGAGGATCATGCCGGCGGCAAGAAGGGGGAGAGCAAAACGCGTCAACTGCATCTGGTTCACTCCGCTGCCACCGCTGTCGCGGTGATCTGTTGCAAGTAGCCATGGATCTGCTGGGCCGCATCGCGGCCGTCGCGGATGGCCCAAACGACCAGCGAGGCACCACGAACGATATCCCCGGCTGCAAAGATACCTTTAAGACTGGTCATGAATGTGGCCGAACCGATCTTGACCGTACCCCAGCGGGAGACGTCGAGGTCATGCGTTGCGAAATGCGCCGGAATATCCTCCGGGTCGAACCCGAGCGCCTTGATCACCAGATCGGCGGCGACATTGAAATGACCGTCCTCGATCGGCTCGACCGACTGGCGGCCCGATGCATCGGGCAGGCCGAGATGCATGCGCACCGCGCGGACCGCCGCAACACGATCAACCCCATCGGGCCCGGCGGCGCCGATGAAGGCCTCCGGCGCCGACAACCACACGAACTCGACACCCTCCTCCTCGGCATTGCCGACCTCGCGCATCGAGCCCGGCATATTTGCCTTGTCACGCCGATACAGGCATTTGACCGACGCCGCACCCTGGCGCACCGCGGTTCGCACGCAATCCATCGCCGTATCGCCGCCGCCGATCACCACCACGTGCTTGCCGCGCGCATCCAATGCGCCGCTTTCGAACGCCGGCACCGCATCGCCCAGCCCCACCCGGTTCGCCGCTGTCAGGAAGTCGAGCGCGGGCACGATGCCGTTCAACCCGACCCCCGGCCCGCCGATCTCGCGCGGCTTGTAGACGCCTGTCGCCACCAGCACCGCATCATGGCGCGCCCGCACATCGGCGAACGACATGTCGCGCCCGATCTCGGTGTTGAGCCGGAACACGATGCCGCTCTCCTCCATCAAGCGATGCCGACGCTGGACGATTGCCTTGTCGAGCTTGAAATTCGGGATTCCGTAGATCAACAGCCCGCCCACCCGGTCATGCCGGTCATACACCACCACCTGATAGCCGCGCCGGCGCAACTCCTCCGCCGCCGCCAGCCCCCCGGGCCCGGCGCCGATGATCCCCACGGTCTGCGCCCGCTCACGCACCGGCTTGATCGGCTTGACCCAGCCCATCTCGAAGGCCGTATCCGTGATGTAGCGCTCGACCGCCCCGATGGTGACGCTTTCGAACCCCTTCTCGATGACGCAATTGCCCTCGCACAGGCGATCCTGCGGACAAATCCGCCCGCAGATCTCGGGGAAATTGTTTGTCGCCGCAGCCACCTCATAGGCTTCCTCGAGCCGCCCTTCGGCGGTCAGTTTCAGCCAATCCGGGATGTTGTTGGCGAGCGGGCAATGCACCTGGCAGAACGGCACGCCACATTGGCTGCAGCGGCTGGCCTGCGCGGCGGCGGCCTGCGGCTTGAACTCCTGGTAGATCTCTCCGAAGTCGGCGCGACGCTCCAAGCTGACGCGCTTCTCCGGCGTCTGCTGGTCCAGCCGTACGAATTGCAGCATCCGCTCCGTCATGGTCGATCTCCTCCTGGCCAGGACCATTTAAGGGATGAGCCTGGCCCTGGCGAGTCGAATTTGCCGAATAGGTCACGGTAAGTGACCTATTTTTCGCATATCAGGCCGTCAAATTTGAAAACCTGCCGTCGGAGGTGTTAAATAGGACCGTTTCGGGACTATGCTGATTTATAACGAGTGATCGGCCCGCCGCCCGGCCGATAGCGATGCAGATACGCCGGCACCACCGCATCCACCGGCGTCGGCGTGAGTCCGAGGTCGGACAACCCTGCCGCATCTGGTGCCATCACGTTGTCGCGCCCCAGCAGGATCAACTGGTCCCGCGTCAGCAACCGTCCCGGCAACTTCTCCAGCAGGCGCGCCGCCAGATTGAGGTACCACATCGGCACGGGGATCATGCAGGCCAGGCGGTTTGTCTTGTCCTGCACGTATTCAAGGATCTCGCGCATCGTCATCACCTGCGGTCCGCCGAGATCGAAGCTGTTTCCCGCGGCTGCCGGCCGCAACGCGGCCATCACCGCATCCGCCACATCGCCGACATAGACCGGCTGGAACTTGGTCCCGGCAGCGAACACCGGCAGGGTCGGCAGCATCTGTGCCATATGCGCGAAGCGGTTGAAAAACCCGTCCTCGTAGCCGAACACGACGGATGGCCGCAGGATCACTGCCGCCGGGAATGCCGTGCGCACTGCCGCCTCGCCCGCCGCCTTGCTTCGGGCATAGAGGCTCGGGCTGGCCGCACTCGCCCCCATCGCCGACAGGTGCACCAGGTGCTTGACCCCGGCCGCGGCTGCGAGCTGTGCCACCAGCCCTGCCGCGTCCTCATGAATCCGCTTGAAGTCGCCGGGCTTGTGTTCCGCCAGGATGCCAACCAGGTTCACCACCACCTCGGCTCCCATGACCGCCCGCTCCACCGCGTCAGGCCTGGTGATCGACGTGTGCAGCAGCACGATCTGCCCCACCGCGCCCATTGGCTTGAGGAAGAGCGATGCCTCGGTATCCCGCACCGCCACCCGCACATGGTAGCCCTGCGCCGCGAGCCGCTTCACCACATACCGCCCGATAAAACCCGAAGCCCCGAAAACGGTCGCAATTCGCTCGGCCATGACACACTCCTGCCAGTTTCGGTGCCTTTCTTAGGCCGCTCCGCCGCCCCCCTCAACCACGCATCGCACGATATTCCGGCACATCCGCGTCGCTTTCTTTCATACCCCCTGTTGACGCCACCGGCTTCGGCCGGTAGATGCCCCCTCCACCGCATGCCCGACTTGCCCAGGTGGCGGAATTGGTAGACGCGCAGGTTTCAGGTACCTGTGGCCGCAAGGTCGTGAAGGTTCGAGTCCTTTCCTGGGCACCATCGAGCGTGGCAGCGCAGCGTTCGCGCCGGTCACGCGGGATTTGTAATGGCTGAGGTAACCCTGTTCATGGCCAACGGCACCATCCACCTTCACCGGCATGACCTGCCGGATGGTCTTTCGCTCGGCCCTGTGGTGGCGGTCGATACCGAAACCATGGGCCTTAATCCTCATCGGGATCGTCTCTGCCTGGTCCAGCTTTCCTCCGGCGACGGCACCGCCCATCTCGTGCAGATCCTCCCGCGCGGGCTTGGCGGGCGCGGCTATGATGCGCCGAACCTCGCGCGCATGATGGCCGACCCGGCCGTCACCAAGCTGATGCATTTCGCCCGCTTCGATGTCGCCGTCCTGCAGCGCGCATTCGACATCACCTGCGCGCCCGTCAAATGCACCAAGATCGCCGCCAAGCTGGTTCGCACCTTCACCGACCGCCATGGCCTCAAGGACCTCTGCCGCGAGCTCGTGGGCGTCGACCTGTCCAAGCAGCAGCAGACCTCGGATTGGGGCAACCCGGAACTCACCGCGGAACAGATGGCCTATGCCGCGTCGGACGTGCTGTATCTGCATGGCTTGTGGGCGAAACTCGAAGCCCTGTTGATCCGCGAAAATCGTCTTGCTCTGGCCGAAGCGTGCTATCAATTCCTGCCTGACCGGTGCCGGCTCGATCTGCTCGGCTATGATCAGCAGGATATTTTCGCCCACTGAGGCCAGATAACGGAACATTGCGTTGACCGGGCGCGGCGCGATTTCCTAAATCCGTAACATACGTCGTCCGGACCGAAGCATGACCGCCGCGCTCGCCGCACCAACCGTTTCCGCTCACGGGTCTATTGATGATCTCAAGGTTGCCCGCGACGTGCTGGCCACCGAGGCGGCCGGTCTGCGTGCCCTTTCCGACGCGCTCGATCACCATTTCGCCGCCGCGATCGATCTGCTGAACGGTGCCACCGGGCGCATCGTGGTCTCCGGCATGGGCAAATCGGGCCATGTTGCCCGCAAGATTGCTGCCACCATGGCCTCGACCGGAACCCCCGCCCTCTTTGTTCACCCCGCCGAGGCCTCGCATGGCGACCTGGGCATGATCGTCCCCGGCGACGCTGTCCTGGCGCTTTCCAATTCCGGGGAAACCGCCGAACTCGCGGATCTCATCGCCCATACCCGCCGCTTCGGCCTGTCCCTTGTCGGCATCACCGGGCGCGCCCGCAGCACGCTGGCCATGGCCGCCGACGTCGCGCTCGTTCTGCCGCCGAGTGCGGAGGCCTGCCCGATGGGCCTGGCGCCGACCACATCGACCACCATGCAGATGGCCCTCGGCGATGCCCTCGCCGTCGCCCTGCTCACCCGGCGCGGCTTCGGGGCGGCTGATTTTCGGCAATTTCATCCTGGTGGCCGGCTGGGTGCCCGCCTGCGCCAGGTCCGCGACCTGATGCATGGCGCGGGCGAACTCCCCCTCGCCCCGCTGGGCACCACGGTGCGCGATGCCATCCTTGTCATGTCCGCCGCCCGCTTCGGCTGCGTCGGCATCACCGGCCCGGACGGCGTGCTTCACGGTATCGTGACCGACGGCGACCTCCGCCGGGCCCTTGGCCCTGACCTGCTCGACGCCACTGTCGAGCGCATCATGACCCGCAACCCCCGCATCATCGCCCCCGAGGCGCTGGCCGCCGAGGCGCTGCACGTCATGAACCTGCGCGATCGCCCGATCACCGCCCTTTTTGTGATCGATCCCGACGGCAAGCCGGTCGGTCTGCTTCATATGCATGACCTGCTGAGAGCAGGGATGGCATGAGCGGCGCCACCCCGTCGCGCAGGCCGCCCTTCCCCCGGCCGGACCGGCTAGCGGCCGGACGGGGCCGGACGCCGACGGCACGTTCGATCGGCCGCCGGCGCATCCTCGTCGGCCTCGCCAAGCGCGCACTCCCCCTTGCCGCCCTTGCGCTGCTGAGCCTCGTCGCCCTGTGGCCCGAAATCGTCCAGCAGGTGGACCGTGCCCGCCTGATCTATCGCCACGCCGGCTTCGTCCCTGAAAGCGGCGTTCTCACCGCGCCGCGCTACCGCGGGGAGGACGAGAACCGCCAAACCTATACCCTCACGGCCACCACCGCCCGCCAGATCGGCGCTGACCGGATCGACCTCGTCGGCCCCGTCGGTGACATCGCCCCGAGCGGCGGCGGCTGGATCCATGTCGCCAGCGCTGCCGGCACCTACATGCAAAAGGCCGGACAGCTCGACCTGTCCGGCGAAGTCGTGCTCTATCGGGACGACGGCACCATGCTCATCTCCGCGAGCGCCACCCTCGACCTGCGCGCCGGCGTCGCCGCCGGGGGCGTTCCGGTCCGGATCGAGGGTCCGTTCGGCACCATGGATGCCCAGGGCTTCACCATCACCGAGCGCGGCCGCGTTGCGCAATTCGCCGGCCCCGCCCGGCTTGTGCTGAACGGGGGCAAACCATGAAGCGTATTCTCGGCCTGATCCTCGCCTGCGTCCCCATATCGGCCATCGCGCAGCCCATCGACCTCACCCGTGGCGGCCCGATCGACGTGACTGCCGCCGGCGGCTTCGAGTGGCATGACCAGGAGCAGCAGGTCATCGCCTATGGCGATGCGCGCGCCGTCCGCCAGGATGCCACCATCCTGGCGGACCGCCTCATCGCCCATTATCGCAAGAGGGCTGGGGCCTCCACCGGCACGCCGCCCGCCAGCGCAGGGGCCGACCAGGGCGGCAACGAGATCTATCGCCTCGAAGCCACCGGCCATGTTCGCATCGTCACCCCAACCGACGAGGCGGTCGGCGATCACGCGATCTACGACATCGATCAGGCCGTCCTGGTGATGACCGGCGGGGCGCTGCGCCTCACCACGCCGCAACAGATCGTCACCGCGCGGGACTCCCTCGAATACTGGTCCGACAGGAAAATGGCCGTGGCCCGGGGCGCCGCCGTCGTCGTTACCGCTGATGGCAAGCGTGTCAGCGCCGACACCCTGGTCGCCTATACCCAGACGCCGCCACCCGACGGCGCCAAACCCGCCGCCAAACCCCAGCCCGCTGCCGCCGCCAAGACCGACCCCGCAACCGCCGGCAAGCTGGAACGCATCGAAGCCTTCGGTAACGTCGAACTGCGCACGGTGGCGGATATCGTGCGGGGCGAACGCGCCGTCTACGTCCAGGACACCGGCATGGCCCGCATCGTCGGCGCCGTGCGCATCACCCACGGGCAGACCCAGATCAACGGCCCGGCCGCCGACGTGAATATGAAAACCGGCATCGCCCACATGACCGCCGCCCCCGGCGGACGTGTCCAGGGCCTGATCGTGCCGAACGACGCGCAACCCCCGTCCACCGGCGGCACGACGAAGCCGGCGGCCACGCCGGCCAAGCCTGGAGCAAAGAAGCCGTGACCGAGTTGCACGTTCTCGAAGGCTCCGGCGGCCTGGTCGCCACCGCCGTCGGCAAGACCTACCGCAAGCGCCCCGTGGTGCGGAGCGTCTCGGTCTCGGTCCGCCGCGGCGAAGTCGTCGGCCTGCTGGGTCCCAACGGCGCCGGCAAAACGACAACCTTTTATATGATCGTGGGCCTCGTGCGGCCCGATTCCGGGAGCATCACGCTGGACGGGCACGATATCACCGGCCTGCCGATGTTCCGCCGCGCCCGCCTCGGCATCGGCTACCTGCCGCAGGAGGCGAGCGTCTTCCGCGGCCTTACCGTCGAACAGAACATCATGGCCACGCTCGAAGTGGTCGAGGGCGATCCCGATCGCCGCGCGGAACGGCTCGACGGCCTACTCGCGGAATTCGGCATCATGCATCTGCGCCGCACCACCGCCCTCGCTTTGTCCGGCGGCGAGCGCCGCCGCGTGGAAATCGCCCGCGCGCTTGCCACCCAGCCCAGCTACATCCTGCTTGACGAACCCCTCGCCGGCATTGATCCGATCGCCGTCGGCGAAATCCGCGACCTCGTCGCCCACCTCAAGGACCGCGGCATCGGCGTGCTGATCACCGATCACAATGTTCGAGAAACCCTTGAAATCATTGACCGTGCCTATATCATGCATGACGGGCAGGTGCTGATGGAGGGCCGCCCCGAGGAAGTCGTCGCCCATGCCGATGTGCGCCGGGTCTATCTCGGCGAACGGTTCAGCCTCTGATGTCGTCCGGCACCATCGGCCATAACGGCGGCCCGCCCATCGAACCCGAGGAAGATCCCGGCGCCGTTTCCTGGCGTTCCTATGTCTGGCGGCGCGCCCATCAGCGCGCCTGGAAAACCCCGCCCCGCGAAATCGCCCTGCGCCGCCTCGCTTGCGCCGAGGAACTCGGTATCTCGTACCACGAATACACGCTCGAACTGAAGGAACGCGGCCGCCACCTGTGAGACCCGGCGTTAACGGTCCGTAAAGACCGTTGCGCGTATTTCGATCGGCATGTCCCGCTCCAAGCACGATTCTTGCTTGCCACCTGAAGCCGTCCGCGCTGCAGTGCGACAAGCATGACCGAAACGCAATTTCCCTCCACCGCATGCGGGGCGCCCTGATGGGAATGGGCCCACGCCTCGATCTTCGCCAGGCGCAATCGCTGGTGATGACGCCGCAACTGCGGCAGGCGATCCAGTTGCTGCAATTCAACAATCTGGAAGCCGCGGCCTTCGTCGAACAGGAGCTTGAACGCAACCCGCTGCTGGAGCGCGACGAAGGCGCCAGCGGACGCATCGGCGAACGCGCGGCGATCGACCAGCGCGAAATCCTGCCCGCGCCGCGGGACACCGCCGATCAGGTCAGCCGCGAAATCCTGCCCGCCGAGGGCGCCGGCCCGCTCGATCAGGCCGAGTATGCCGAACCCTACGATCCCGGCGGCGCGTCGGACGGCGTGCGCACCGGCGCTTCCAGCGCCACCGCCTTCGAAAGCGATGATCGCGGCATCGACGACCTCGCCCAGAGCCACGCCACGTTGCGCGACCATCTGAGCGAACAGGTCCGCCTCTCTTTCGCCAGCCCCGTCGAGCGCACCATCGGGGCGGCCATGATCGCGCTGATGGAACCCACCGGCCGGTTGAATGTCGACACTGCCGCCCTCGCCAAAGTGCTCGGCAGCACCGGGGCCGTGGTCGAACACGTCCGCCAGCGCCTCATGCGCTTCGACCCCACCGGCATTTGTGCGCGAGATCTGAAGGAATGCCTCGCCGTCCAGCTCGCCGAAAAAAACCGGCTCGATCCCGCGATGGCCGCCCTGCTCGATCATCTCGACCTCGTTGCCCGCCGCGATACCAGGCGCCTGATGGCTGCCTGCGGGGTCGATGCGTCCGACATCAACGACATGATCGCCGAGCTCCGCCGGCTCGACCCCAAGCCGGGCGCGATCTGGAACGAAGCCACCCCACAGACCCTGATCCCCGACGTCCTGATGCGCGCGGCCCCCGATGGCAGCTGGCTGCTTGAACTCAACCCCGAAACCTTGCCCCGCATCCTGGTCAACCAATCCTATACCGCCCGCGTCCTGCCGCGCGCCTCCAAGGAGGACAAGGCGTTCCTCACGGACAAGCTGCAAACCGCCAACTGGCTCGTCAAATCCCTCCAGCAGCGCGCCCAGACCATCCTCAAGGTCGCCGCCGAAATCGTCCGCCAGCAGGACGGTTTTTTCCGCCATGGCGTCAGCCACCTGCGCCCCATCATTCTGCGGGACG
Source organism: Rhodospirillales bacterium (assembly GCA_947447625.1). GTDB lineage: Bacteria > Pseudomonadota > Alphaproteobacteria > Acetobacterales > Acetobacteraceae > CAIYPH01. Next base: position 25,266 of record CANFKS010000025.1, read on the forward strand.
TCGCCGGCGCGGTGGAACTCCACGAAAGCACTGTCAGCCGCGTCACTGCGAACAAATACATCGCCACCCCCCGCGGCATCTTCGAGCTCAAGTATTTTTTCACCACTGCCATTCAAGGGACGGGTGGTGGAGACAGCCACAGTGCCGAGACAATCCGGCACAGGATCAAGCACCTGGTGGATGCGGAGCCTGACGGTGATGTGTTGAGCGATGACGCGATTGTCGAAATTTTAAGGCGGGAAGGCGTGGACATTGCACGACGAACCGTGGCCAAATACCGCAACGCGTTGCGTATCCCAAGCTCAGTGCAACGCAAACGGGAGAAGGCCGTGCCGGCCTGATCAATCCGCCCGTGTCAGAGCAGGCCCATCCAGCGTCGCGGGCCCGGTCTGGCCCCCGCGCGCCGGCAGGCGGTCCCGAACACCGACGTGAGGACCGACCATGCAAATCACGGTCTCTGGCAAGCAGGTTGAACTTTCCGAAGCGCTGAAGGTGCGCGTCAACACCGCTTTGACCACCATCACCGGCAAATACTTCGATCACGCGCAGGAAGCGCATATCACGTTCAGCCGGGCGCGTTCGTTTTTTACCTGTGATATCAACATCCATGCGGCGCGTGGGCTCGTGCTGCGTGGCGAAGGCGAAGCGGCGGACGCCAATGCCGCCTTCGATGACGCTGCCGAGCATATCGCCAAACGCCTGCGCCGCTACCGCAGGCGCGTGAATGACCACGCCCGTGACGCCAGCCAGCGCGAACGACCGCAAAACGCCCGGCAATACGTTCTGCGCCAGGAGGAGGAGGAACCGCAGGACATATCGGTCGACACCGCCGTCCAGGCCGTCACCTACGCCACCGTGGTCGCTGAAACCGGCACCCATATAGCCAGCCTGTCCGTGAGCGACGCCGTCATGCGGATGGACCTTGCGGACCAGCCGGTCCTGATGTTCCGCAACCGCACCACCAACGAGTTGAACGTGGTCTATCGCCGCAGTGATGGCCATATCGGCTGGATCGACCCGGCGGCATCGGGTTAACCCGCGTCACCTCCCGACAAAACGCCCCTCCCGGTCACCCGGGAGGGGCGTTTTCAACCCAGATCGGCCGCCGGATCAGCCGCCGGATCAGCCGTAGGTGACAACCACGTCACCAAACCCGCTGAACCGCGTCGTCACCACCGCATGCGCCGCCACCCGGTTGGCCCCGGTCCATGACCCGCAGGTCACGAACTGCCCGGCCTTCAGCCCGCCGGCCCATGTTGCGCCCTCATTGGCCATCCACATCACCTGCGCCACCAGATCGCCCGCCGGATGCCCGGTCCGCCCGGCATTATGGGTGCCATCGACGCTCTGCTCGCAGGTCACGCCCGCGAGGTCGATCGCCTGCCAATCCTCCCGCCCCGGCCCATAGATCAGCCCGCCATGCGATTGCGTGTCCGCGATCTGGGAGAACATGTCGATCGTCGTGGGCTCGACATAGCGCGACTCGCACGCCTCGATCACCGGATGGATCGCCACGATTGCCGCGGCCACCTCGTCGCGCGTATAGGGCGTGCCCCGTGGCGGGAGGTCCGTACCGATCCGGGCGCACAACTCGCTCTCCACGATGCGCAGCGCCTGCGGCCCCGGCGTGAGCGTGCACGGCGCGGCCTGGATCCCCGAAGCCGGCAGCGCGCCGCACATCGGTGCCGCCCCATCCGCGCCGAACGGGCTCACCTTCCACCCCCCGATCGCCCCGAGCGATGCCGCCACCTTGTGCTGGATCGCATAAGCCGCCGCACGATCCGCGGGCTTCAGCGCATCGGGCAGCGCCGTCAGCCGTTTCGAAGGATCGCGGCGGGCGGCCAACAGCAGGGATGCGGCGTCGGTCATGGTATTTCCTCTCTATAATGAAGTCCGCCCGACCTAAGCATCGCCGCGCGGGCTTGTCCAACCGCCCCGACCACGCCAGAAAGCACCAACTCCAACCCGGGGACCCCAGCGATGAGCGACGGCGTGTTTTTCGAGGACCTGGCGATCGGCCAGTCCGCCAGCATCGGCAAGACCATCACAGAGGCGGACATCCTGATGTTTGCCGCCGTCAGCATGGACACCAACCCGGTCCACCTCAACGCCGAGGTCGCTGCCGCCACCCAGTTCAAGGAGCGCATCGCCCACGGCATGCTCTCCGCTGGCCTGATCAGCGCCGTGCTCGGCACCAAACTGCCCGGACCGGGCTCGATCTACCTCGGCCAGACGCTGCGCTTCCGCCGCCCCGTCAAAATCGGCGATACCGTCACCGCCACCTGCGAAATCACCGCCATCGATCCTGTGAAAAAACAGGCGACCCTTAAAACCACCTGCACCGTCGCGGGCAAAACCGTCATCGAAGGCGAAGCCGTCGTGCTGCCCCCGTCGCGCGGTTGAGCGGGCGTCCCGTGCAGATCGTCCATCACTGGCAGAACCTCCCCGAGGCCGCCCGCGGCGCCGTCGTGGCGCTGGGCAATTTCGATGGCGTCCATCTCGGCCACGCCCACCTGCTCCGCACCGGTCACGCCGCCCGCCCCGAGGCGGCGCTCGCGGTGCTCACCTTCGAGCCACACCCCCGCGAGATCTTCCGCGCCGACGACCCGCCTTTCCGCCTGACCCTGCCGGCCGAACGCGCCGCCGCCCTCAAACCGCTCGGCGTCTCCACCCTCTATGAACTGCCCTTCGACCGGGCGTTCAGCGCGATGACCGCCGAATCCTTCGTCACCGACGTGCTCCACGCCGGCATCGGCGCTTGCCATCTGGTCTGCGGCCCCGACTTCGCCTTCGGCCATCGCCGCGGCGGCGACGCCGCCTTCCTCGCTGCCCGCGCCGAAGCCCTCGGCATCGGCCTGACCATCGTCCCCCCTTTGATGGACGCCGCGGGGCAGATCTCGTCCTCGCGCATCCGCCGCGCCCTGCAGGACGGCTACCCCGAACGCGCCACCGCCAAACTGGGCCGCCCCTGGGCGATCCGCGGCGTCGTCGCCCATGGCGATGCGCGGGGGCGCACCATCGGCTTCCCCACCGCGAATATCGCGCTGGGCCACCATCTCGAACCCGCCCGCGGCGTCTATGCCGTGACCGTCACCCTCCCCGACGGGCGAACGGTTCATGGCGCCGCCAATATCGGCCGCCGCCCCACCGTCAATGCCGGCCCGGAAAGTCGCCTCGAGGTCAATTTGTTCGACTTCGCGGGCGACCTCTACGGCCAGGACCTCGCCGTGGCCCTGCACGCCTTCCTCCGCCCCGAACAGAAATTCTCGGGTCTGGACGAACTCCGCGCCCGCATAGCAGCCGATTGCATCGAAGCCCGCCGGATTCTTGACCTTGTGGCCCCGCTCTAGCGTATAGTCAGGTCATGTACGGGACCCAACAGGCGCGAATTATCCGCCCGGCCGCTCGCTAGAGCGCCGGGACCGTCCGACTGCGCCCTTCCCTTTCGCGGCAGATAACCGCCCTAGATCGCTGATCGAGATCATTCCATGAGCCAGACCCGAGACTACCGCGACACCGTGTTCCTGCCGGCGACGCCCTTTCCGATGCGCGGCGACCTGCCGAAAAAGGAGCCTGCCATCCTCGCCCGCTGGGCCAAGATGGGAATCTGGGAGCGCATCCGCGAGGCCTCCAAGGGCCGCGAAAAATTCATCCTCCATGACGGCCCGCCCTATGCCAACGGCAACCTCCATATCGGCCATGCCCTTAACAAGGTCCTGAAGGACGTCATCAACCGGGGCCGGCAGATGGCCGGCTTCGATGGCCTCTACATCCCGGGGTGGGACTGCCACGGCCTGCCCATCGAGTGGAAAATCGAGGAAGAATATCGCAAATCCGGCCGCGACAAGGACGCCGTGCCGATCCTGCAATTCCGCGCCGAATGCCGTGCCTACGCCGCCCATTGGCTGTCCGTCCAGGCCGCCGAATTCCAGCGTCTCGGCGTCTTCGGGGATTGGGACGCGCGCTACGCCACGATGGACTTCCCCTCCGAGGCCGCCATCGCCGGCGAAATCGGCAAATTCCTGCTCAACGGCGCGCTCTTCCGCGGCCTGCGCCCCGTCATGTGGTCTCCGGTCGAAAAAACGGCCCTTGCCGAAGCCGAAATCGAATATCACGACCACACCAGCACGACGATCTTCGTCCGCTTCCCCGTCACAGCCACCGCCGCGCCGCACCTCGAAGGTGCCAGCGTCGTGATCTGGACCACCACGCCCTGGACGATGCCGGGCAACCGCGCCATCGCCTATGGCCACGAGATTGACTACGCCGTGGTGCGCATCGACAGCGTGGCGGAGGGCTCCCTCGCCCGCCCCGGCGAGAAAATCCTCGTTGCCCTCGCCCTCCTGCCCCAGGTCTGCGCCACCGTCGGCGTCGCCACCCATCACATCCTGCACGTCCTGCCCGGCACGGCGCTGTCCGGCACCATCACGGCGCACCCTCTGCGCGGCCAGGGCTACGACTATGATGTCCCTCTCTTTGCCGGCGATTTCGTGACCACCGAAGCCGGCACCGGTCTCGTCCACATCGCCCCCGGCCACGGCGAGGATGACTTCCATCTCGGCCGCGCCCATGGCATCGAAGTCCCCGAGACCGTCGGCGACGACGGCACCTACAACCCCTGGGTCCCCCTTTTCGCCGGCGATCATGTCTACAAGGTCGCCAAAAAAATGTGCGACACGCTGACCGAAGCCGGCGGCCTCCTCGCCCACGGCAAGCTGGTCCATTCCTATCCGCATTCCTGGCGCTCGAAGGCCCCGCTGATCTTCCGCGCCACCCCGCAATGGTTCATCCGCATGGATGGCGAAGGCGCCGGCGACATCCGCGGCCTTGCCCGCAAAGCCATCGCCGAAACCGACTTTGTCCCCGAAGCCGGCCGCACCCGCCTGGACTCGATGATCGCCGCCCGGCCGGACTGGTGCATCTCCCGCCAGCGCGCCTGGGGCGTGCCCATCGCCGTCTTCGTCGAAAAAGCCACCGGCATCCCCCTTCGTGATCCCGAAGTCGTCGCCCGCATCGTGGACGTGTTCAGCGAGGAAGGGGCGGATGCCTGGTATTCCTCCCCCCCCAGCCGCTTCCTCGGCCAGAACCGCAACCCCGATGACTACGAGCAGGTCATGGACATCGTCGATGTCTGGTTCGAATCGGGCTCCACCCACGCCTTTGTCCTCGAACAGCGCGGCCTCCCCTGGCCGGCCGATCTTTATCTCGAAGGCACCGACCAGCATCGCGGCTGGTTCCACTCCTCGCTCCTCGAAGCCGTCGGCTCGCGCGGCGTCGCCCCGTTCAAGGCGGTGCTGACCCACGGCTTCACGCTCGACGAGCAAGGCCGCAAAATGTCGAAATCCCTCGGCAACACCACCGCGCCGCAGGAAGTCTGGGACAAGTACGGCGCCGACATCCTGCGCCTGTGGGTGATGAACACCGACATCACCGAGGACCAGCGCATCGGCCCGGAAATCCTCAAACAAACCTCCGAGCTGTATCGCCGTCTGCGCAACACGCTGCGCTGGCTCCTGGGCAGCCTTGACGGCTTCACGCCGGGCGAACACCTCCCCGAAGCCGAGATGCCCGAGCTCGAACGCTGGGTGCTGCACCGCTTGTGGGAACTCGACAACCAGGTCCGCATCGCCGTCGACAGCCATGACTGGGCCGGACTCTACCCCGCCATCCACAGCTTCTGCTCGACCGACCTCTCCGCCTTCTACTTCGACATCCGCAAGGACGCCCTCTACTGCGACCGGCCCGACAGCCTGCGCCGCCGCGCCGCCCGCACCGTGCTCGATCATCTCCACCGCTGCCTCACGACGTGGCTCGCCCCGGTTCTGGTCTTCACCGCCGAGGAAGCCTGGACCGCCCGCTTCGGCGAAGACGCCAGCGTCCATCTGCAGGATTTCTACGCCGTGCCGGAGCGCTGGCGCGATGACGCCCTGGCCGACAAATGGCTCGCCATCCGCGCCCGCCGCTCCATCGCCACCACGGCGCTTGAAGCCATGCGCCGCGACGGCAAGATCGGCTCCTCCCTGCAAGCCGAAGTCGACCTCGGCCTGCCCGAAACCGAGGCAACCCTGCTCTCCGCCCCCGAATGGGCCGAAGTGCTGATCGTCTCCGCCGCCAGAACCAGCCATGCCGCCGAAGCCTCCGTCGCCACCGGCCTGGCCCCGGGCGAAAAATGTGCACGCTGCTGGAAAATCCTGCCCGAAGTTGGCAAGCAGCACGCCCATCTTACGCTCTGCCTGCGCTGCGCCGACGCCGTGGATCAGGCCGCTCCGTGACCAGAGCCGCCCGCATTTGGGCCGGCGGCCTCATTGCTCTCGCGATGCTGGCCGCCGACCAGGCCTCTAAATACTGGATCCTCGAAATCCTGCGCCTGCCCGATCGCGGCAGTGTCGCGGTGCTGCCCGGCCTCAACTTCACCATGGTGTGGAACTACGGCATCACCTTCGGCCTGCTGCGCAGCGAAAGCGCCTGGGCCGGCGTCGCGTTGACCGCCATCGCGCTGGCCGTCGTCGCCGCCCTCGCGGTCTGGCTGTGGCGCGCCGAACGCCTGCTCGTCGCCCTCGCCCTCGGCGCGGTCGCCGGCGGCGCCATCGGCAATGTCATCGACCGCGCCCGCTTCGGTGCGGTCGTCGATTTCATCCATGCCCATGCCATGGGCTGGTCATGGTATGTCTTCAATGTCGCGGATGCGGCGATCGTCTGCGGGGTCGCGGCACTGGTGCTCGACGGCATGCGTTATCCCAAATCGGATCGTGCAACGCCACATTCGGACACGGGCACCACCAACCCGGGCAAGCTTGCCGTTCGCGGCCAGGACAAGTAAGGAAGCGATCATGCGCCCCATCCTCCCCCAGGTTTCGTCCGGCCTCCTGTTTTGTGCCCTGCTCGGCCTCGCCGGCTGCGGTGGCGGCAGCGATTATGCCCGCACCTTCGGCTTCGTCCGCGACGCGCCCGACGAATTCCAGGTGATGACACGCGCACCCCTCGCGATGCCCCCGGCCTATATGCTGGTCCCCCCGCAGCCCGGCGCCTCTGGACCGCAGGAACTGAGCCAGCGCCCCGGCATCAGCACGCTTTCGCCGCAGGCCGCCCTGCAACCCGCCGCCGGCAGTTCCGCCGGCCAGCAGGCCCTGCTCCAGGCCGCCGGCCCCGCCGCTCCGGCTGATATCCGCACGTCAATCAATGCCATAGCCTCGGTCGAAAACCCCGAGCCTGGCATCACGGACAAGCTGATGTTCTGGCTCCTCCCGCGGGAACCCGGCGCCATCATCGACGCCACCGCCGAAGCCAAGCGCCTGCGCGAAAACGCCGCACTCGGCCAATCCAACCAGGCCACCGAAACCGTCATCATCCTGCCCAAGCGCAAAACCATCTTTGGGTTCTAGAGCGGGATGCCTTCTGATTGCGAAGGCATCCCGCTCTAATTCTTTGTTTGATCGCCTGATCCGGACTTTTGGCGGGTCCGCCGACAGTCCGGATCAGGCGCTAGCGGAGGCGGCTGAGGTCGACGGTGACGGCGTGGTTGAGGGGGCCGTGGCCTGCGCCATAGCCGGGGGCGGCGAGGAGGGCGGCGCGAACATAGGCGCGGGCGCGGGCGACGGCCTCGGGCAGGGACATGGCCTGGGCGAGGCCCGCGGCGATGGCGCTGGCCAGGGTGCAGCCGGTGCCGTGGGTGTGGCGGGTGGCGACGCGGGTGGCGCGGTAGGCGATGGTATGGCCGGGGGTGGCGAGGAGGTCGACGAGATCATCGCCCGCAAGGTGACCGCCTTTGAGCAGGACGGCGGGGACGCCCATCGCGAGCAGGGCGGCGGCGGCTTGGTGCATCGTGGCTTCGCTGTCGATGACAAGGCCGGTCAGCACCTCGGCCTCGGGCAGGTTGGGGGTCAGCAGGGTGGCAAGCGGCAGAAGGCGCGCGCGCAGATGGGCGACGGCCTCCTGGGCGAGCAGGGAATGGCCGCCTTTGGCGACCATGACCGGATCGACGACGACGGGGAGGCCCTGGGCGCGGGCTTCGAGCGCGTCGGCGACGGTGGCGATGGTGGTGGCGTCCCCCAGCATGCCGGTTTTTATGGCGTCGGCACCGAGGTCATCGAGAACGGATTGGATTTGCAGGCGCAGGAAGTCGGGCGGCACCGGGTGAACGCCCTGAACGCCCGTGGTGTTCTGGGCGGTGAGGGCGGTGATGGCGGTCATGGCGAAGGCGTCGAGCGCGGTGATTGCCTTGATATCGGCCTGGATACCGGCGCCGCCGCCGGAGTCCGAGCCCGCAATCACCAGAACACGGCCGCGCATCAGCCTGCCACCGCGGCGATTTCGGCGACGAGGGCATCGACGATGGCAAGGACCTGGGCTTCGTCCGGGCCTTCGGCCATGACGCGGATCAGGGGTTCGGTGCCGGATTTGCGGATGAGGAGGCGGCCCGAGGTTTCAAGCAGGGCTTCGGCCTCGGCGATGGCGGATTGGACGGAGGGTTTGTCGAGCGGGCTGTCGCCGGTGAAGCGGACGTTTTTCAGCAGTTGCGGGTAGGGGGTGAAGACACGGCAGACTTCGCTGGCGGGGCGGCCATCCTCGATGAGGACGGCGAGGACTTGCAGGGCGGCGAGCAGGCCGTCGCCGGTGGTGGCGTAGTCGGACAGGATCATGTGGCCGGATTGTTCGCCGCCGATGTTGATGCCGGCGGCGCGCATTTTCTCGACGACGTAGCGGTCTCCGACATTGGTGCGATGAAGCCTGAGGCCGCCGGCTTCGAGGTGACGTTCGAGGCCGAGATTGGACATCACGGTGGCGACGATGCCGCCGCCGGTGAGGCGGCCGCTGGCATGGAAGGAGCGGGCGATAAGGCCGAGGACCTGGTCGCCATCGATGATCTGGCCTTTTTCGTCGGACATGATGAGGCGGTCGGCGTCACCATCGAGCGCGAGGCCGACATGGGCGCCGTGCTTGAGGACCTGGCTGCAGAGGAAGGCGGGGATGGTGGAGCCGCAGTCGCGGTTGATGTTGAAGCCGTCAGGTTCGACGCCGACACGGATGACGTCGGCGCCGAGTTCCCACAAGACCGCCGGTGCCACGCGGTAGGCGGCGCCGTTGGCACAGTCGATGACGATTTTCAGGCCGTCGAGGCGCATGCCGCGGGGGAAGGTGGATTTGGCGGCTTCGATGTAGCGGCCGCCGGCGTCATCGAGGCGGGAGGCGCGGCCGAGTTTGGCGGGTTTGGCGAGGTGGCCGAGGAGGGAGCCGTCCATGGCGGCTTCGATCTCGGCTTCGGTTTCGTCGGACAGCTTGAAGCCATCGGGGCCGAACAGCTTGATGCCGTTGTCTTCGTAGGGGTTGTGCGAGGCGGAGATCATGACGCCGAGGTCGGCGCGGAGGTTGCGCGTCATCATGGCGATGGCGGGGGTGGGGAGGGGGCCGAGGAGAACGACATCCATGCCGGCGCCGATGAAGCCGGCGGTGAGGGCAGGTTCGATCATGTAGCCGGACAGGCGGGTGTCCTTGCCGATGACGACGCGGTGGCGGTGATTGCCGCGGGTGAACATGAGGCCGGCGGCCTGACCGAGGCGCAGCGCGGTGCCGGCCGTCATGGGATCGGTGTTGGCGGTGCCGCGGATGCCGTCGGTGCCGAACAGGCGGCGTTTGGGGGACATGGGCTGAGGTGTCCGTTCTGAGGGAGGGCGCTGCGTGTGTAGCAGAATCAGGCGAGGCCGCGCCACACCCGGACAGCCTGCACGGTTTCGGCAACGTCATGGACGCGCAGAATGGCGGCCCCGTGGGAAAGAGCGTGCAGCCCGGCGGATATCGAGCCGGCGAGACGGTGTTTCGGGTCGGTGACGCCGGAGAGGCGGCCGATGAAGCCCTTGCGGGACAGGCCGATGACGATGCGGCAGCCCAGGGACAACAGCATGGCGAGGCGGGGGAGGAGGAGGAGGTTGTGCTCGGCGGTTTTGGCGAAACCGATGCCGGGGTCGATGGCGATGTTGTGCCGCGCGATGCCGGCGGCAACGGCCACGGCGATGCGGGCGGCGAGTTCGGTGGCGACTTCGCGGGCGACGTCATCGTAGCGGGCAAGGCGGGTCATGTCGGTGGGGTCGTGGCGCATGTGCATGAGCACGACGGGGCATGATGCCCGGGCGACGATGTGGGCGGCTGCTTGATCGTGGGTGAGGGCCGAGACGTCGTTGACGATGCGGGCGCCGGCGTCGAGCGCGGCTTGCATGGTGGAGGCGTTGCGCGTGTCGATGGAGACAAGGATACCGCGATCGGCCAAGGCACGGATGACGGGCAGAACGCGGGCGCGTTCCTGCTCCGGGGTGACGGCGGCGGCGCCGGGGCGGGTGGATTCGCCGCCGACATCGATCAGGGCGGCGCCGGCTTCGGTCATGGCGAGGGCGGTATCGATGGCGTGGGCGGTGCTGGTGAATTGGCCGCCGTCGCTGAAACTGTCGGGCGTGAGGTTGAGGATACCCATGACAGCACCGTTCGGCAGACCGGCCCAGTGGGGAACAGGCGCGGTCAGCGCGCGCAGGATCTCGGGGGGGGCGCCGACGGCAGGGAGGATGGTGTCGTCGAGGCGAAGCAGGGCGAAGGCGGCGGGGCCGCCGGCAAGCCAGTGGGCCCGGCCGGCGGCGACGGCGTCAGCGGCCGCTTTGCCGTCCAGCAACGCGAGCGGTTCGGCGAGGCGGAGTGGCCCCCCTGCCCTCTCCGGACCGGTCGTTCGCATCGTCAGGGCCGGGTTCAACCGGGTTGCGGGGCGGCTCCAAGCCCGCCGGGCGGGGGCGGGGACGGGCGGCCGGCGGTGGGGACCGAGGCGCGGCGAGACTCGGGCATGGGATCGTCCACCACTTTCTTGACGACAGGTTCGCCGCGCAGGACCTGGCGGATTTCGTCGCCGGAGAGGGTTTCGTGTTCGAGCAGGCCCTTGGCGATGGCGTGAAGGTCAGCGATGTGCTCGGTCAGGATGGCGGTGGCGCGGATATAGGCCTTGTCGATCAGGGCCTTCACCTCGGCGTCGATTTCGCGGGCGGTGACTTCGGAGACGTTTTTGCTCTGGGTGACGGAGTGACCGAGGAAGACTTCCTGGCTGTTGTCGCCATAGGCGATCATGCCGAGTTTCTCGCTCATGCCCCATTCGGTGACCATGGCGCGGGCGAGGTTGGTGGCCATTTTGATGTCGCCGCTGGCGCCGTTGGAGACTTTTTCGGCGCCGAAGATGATTTCCTCCGCCACGCGCCCGCCCATGCCCATGATGAGGCGGGCGGTGCATTTGGCGCGGCTCATGGAGTAGCGGTCGCCTTCAGGCAGGCTCATGACCATGCCGAGGGCGCGGCCGCGCGGGATGATGGTGGCTTTGTGGATCGGGTCGCACTCAGGCTCATGGAGCGAGCAGAGGGCGTGGCCGGCCTCGTGATAGGAGGTCATCTCCTTTTCCTCGTCGCTCATGACGAGGCTGCGGCGTTCGGCGCCCATCATGACCTTGTCCTTGGCGAACTCGAACTCGGCCATGGCGACGACCCGCTTGCCGATGCGCGCCGCGAGGAGGGCGGCTTCGTTGACGAGGTTGGCAAGGTCGGCCCCGGAGAAGCCAGGGGTGCCGCGGGCGATGATCTTGGGGTCGACATCCGACGCGAGGGGGACTTTGCGCATGTGGACGCGCAGGATTTTTTCGCGGCCGGCAACGTCGGGGTTCGGCACCATGACCTGGCGGTCGAAGCGGCCGGGACGAAGCAAGGCGGGGTCGAGCACGTCGGGCCGGTTGGTGGCGGCGATCAGGATGACGCCTTCATTGGACTCGAAGCCGTCCATCTCGACCAGCATCTGATTGAGGGTCTGTTCGCGTTCGTCGTTGCCGCCGCCGAGGCCAGCACCGCGATGGCGGCCAACGGCGTCGATTTCGTCAATGAAGATGATGCAGGGGGCGTTTTTCTTGCCCTGCTCGAACATGTCCCGCACGCGCGACGCGCCGACGCCCACGAACATCTCGACGAAATCGGAGCCCGAGATGGTGAAGAACGGGACATTGGCTTCGCCGGCGATGGCGCGGGCGAGGAGGGTCTTGCCGGTGCCGGGGGGGCCGACGAGCAGGACGCCCTTGGGGATTTTGCCGCCGAGGCGCTGGAATTTCTGCGGGTCCTTGAGGAATTCGACGATTTCCTGGAGTTCGGACTTGGCTTCGTCGATGCCGGCAACGTCATCGAAGGTGACGCGGCCTTGCTTTTCCGTCAGCAGGCGGGCGCGGGATTTTCCGAAGCCCATGGCGCGGCCGCCGCCGCCCTGCATCTGGCGCATGAAGAACACCCAGACGCCGATCAGCAGCAGCATGGGGAACCAGTTGAGCACCATGTGGAGCAGCGGGTTGACGTCGTTTTCCTCGGGCTTGGCGACGACGCGCACGCCCTTTTCGGTGAGGCGCGAGACCAGGGTCTGGTCTTCCGGGGTGTAGGTCTGGAAGGAGCGGTTGTCGGTGCTTTGGAAGGTGACGGTATGGCCCTGGATCACGACGTCACGCACGCGGCCGGTGTTCACTTCGCTGATGAAGTCGGAATAGGCGACCTGCGTCGCACTCGTCCGCCCGCTACCGGGCTGGAAGACGTTGAACAGCACCACCAGGAGGAGTGCGATGATGACCCAAAGCACCAGATTGCGGCCGAAATTGCTCATTTCATTCCTTAGGAGTCACCCCCGCCCGGAAATCCGGAAGGGCCGTTACGCGATGGCTGCACAGGGCGGTTCCCGGAGAACCATGTCGCCCACCCGGCGGGGCCGGGCTTCATTCAGACCGCCCGGATGACCCGGACTTAGCTCAAATAGGTTGCGGGAGCGCACTCCGCAAACCCTCTGTGCAAATCTCCTGCGGCAGAGGCAAAAAAAGGCGCCCCGGCGGCGGGGTGGACGGGATCGAATACGATCCGGATCCGCTCGATCCCATCACCCTCACAATAACCCAATTGCGGCACCGCGAACAGGCGGCCGGCGCAGCGCAGCGCGGGGAGGGTTTGCAGGATCGCGGCGGGCAGGGGGCTGAGATGGCGCAGGGTGGCGGCCTGGGGGCCGAGGGGTCCGATCGTGAGGCCGGCGGGAGCGGCGAGGACGCGGTGGCGGTTGTCCCAGGTGACTCCGGGACGGCAAAGGCGGTCGGGTTCCATGGCGGCGGCTTCGCGCACCAGGAGCCAGTCGCCCGGGGCGAGGCGGCCGGCGCGGAGGATGCGAATGCCGGCCAGAGTGGCGGGGCGGGGGCGGGCGCACCAGGCGGCGATGGCCGCGGCGGGCGGCGGGTAGGGCGCGCCGGTGAGGGCACGGAGCAGCGCGGCGAGGGCAGCTGGGGGTGGGGGTTCAGGGGGGAGGAGGGCGTAGCCTGCGGGGTGGATGCGCAGGGTTTGGCCGAGATGGGTGGCGGTTTCGCGTTCGGCGGCGGCGCGCCCGGTGGCGCGCCAGGCGGCGGCCTGGAGACTGGCGGCGGTGGCGGGGCCGGCGCCGTCGGCGTCGGCGCGGAGCAGGCGCAGACGGTTGCGGGTGGCGGTTTGGTTGTGGTTGCTGGGATCGTCGATCCAGGCTTGGCCGGCGGCGCGCAGGGTGGCGCGCAGGCAGGCCGGGGGGATGGTCAGGAGGGGGCGGAGGAGGCGGACGGTGCGGTGTTCGCTCAGCGCCGCCATGCCGGCAAGGCCGGCGGGGCCGCTGCGGCGGAGCAGGCGGAGCGCGATGGTTTCAGCCTGGTCGGCGGCGTGATGACCGAGCAGGAGGTGGAGGAGGCCCCGTTCGGCGCAGGCGGCCTCGAGCAGGGCGTAGCGGGCGATGCGGGCGCGTTCGGCAAGGGCCGGGCCGGGAGGAAGGGTGGCGACGGTAAGGATATGGGCTTCGATGCCGCGGGATCGGAGACGCTCAGCGGTGAGGCGGGCTTCCGCGGCGGAATCGGGGCGCAGGGCGTGGTCAACCACGAGGCCGACGGCGCCGCCGTCCCGCGCGGTGGCCCAGGTGGCGGCGAGAAGGGCGCAGGCGAGGCTGTCGGCGCCGCCTGAGACGGCGATGGCGATGCGCGGGCGCGGTTCGAACGGCCCGAGCGGGGCCATCAGCGCCGCAAACGCCTGCTGGCTGAGCGGCGTCAGCGGCAGGCGGCGCGTTGGCGGGCGCCGGCGATGGGGTCTTTCAGGTCGGCGCGGGGGGTGGCGAATTCGGCCTTGAGCTTGTCGAGGGTGGCGCAGGCGGCGCGCTTTTCGCCGATCGAGGTCAGCGCATTGGCGAGGCCGAGCAGGGAGTCCTGCGCCTTGGCGCCGGTGCGGGCGCGGTTATAGGTGTCATCGAAGGCGACGGCGGCGCCCTGGTAGTCCTTCTTGCCATTGAGGGCCTGGGCGAGAAGGAACTGGGCGTCATAGATGCGGGGCGATTTGGGGGTCGCGATGACTTCGCGGGCGGAGGCTTCGGCGACGGCATAGTCGCGCCGGGCGAGGGCTGCGTTGCCGTCCTGGAGGGCGACTTCGGCGGTGCGCTTGGCGATTTGTGTTCCAGGGGGGGTCCCAGGTGCGGCTGCGGGGGGGATCGCCGGGGCAGCGCCGGGGCTGCGCGGCGGGATCGCGCCAGGGGGGGCGGCAGGATCGGCTTTGGCGCCGGCGCCGATTTTGTAGGTCAGGTCGTCGATCTGCTTGCCGAGGTCTTCGCCCATGCGTTTCTGGGCGTTGGCGGTCTCATCGATCTGGCCGCGGAGTTGGCGGACGTCATCCTCAAGGCGAGCCACGCGTTCGAGCAGGGCGGTGGCGGTGTCGGCATTGCCGGACGGGGCGGGGGCGCGGTTGGCGCCGAGGGTCGAGCTCCCGGAGGGCGTGCCGCGGTTGACCGCATCGCGCAGGGCCTGGATGTCGCGCTTGAGTTCCTGGATCTGGTTCTGCAGGGCGATGCCCTCGCGGGATTCGACCTGGGCGCTGGCGAGGCCGGGGATGGCGAGCAGGGCCAGCACGGCGAGCAGCAGACTGCGAAACCTCATCACGAAACTCTCCCGACGATCATGCGAAGCCTTTAGGGCAAGCGGCCGAAGAGGGAAACTGCCCCCTCGTTGGATGTAGCGCTGCGGTATGTCCGGAATAAGAAGAACCGGCAGCCTTGCGACTGCCGGTTCCGATAGAGGCGCCTCATTCCAGCCCGGGGGCCGGGAACCGTTGTTAGCGAACCGAGGTAATCGCGTTGCGGTTCTGCGACCAGGCTTCATCGTTCGAGCCAAGGGCGACCGGACGGTCCTTGCCGAAGGAGATGGTGCTGATGCGGGTGGCTGCGACGCCCTTGGCGACGAGGTAGCTGCGGGCGGCGTTGGCGCGCTTGGCACCGAGCGCGATGTTGTATTCCGACGTGCCGCGCTCGTCGGCGTTGCCGGCGATCTGCACGTTGTTCTGCTTCCACTGGGCGAGCCAGGCGGCCTGCTTGTCGAGCGTGGACATGTTGGCGGCGGTCTTGGCGCCGGTGCCTTTGACGGTCGACTTGTCGAAGTCGAAGAAGACGCGGTCGCCGACGTTGGCGACGAGGTCTTCCTGGCTGCCCGGCACGATGCCCTTGACGGGCGCGGCGACGGGCTCGGTCTTCGGCGTCTCGCTGGAGGAGCACGCCGCCAGCAGCGCCACGGCGGCGAAAGCGCCCAGAATTTGGATGTTCATAACTGTTGCGTCCCTGGTAGTGGTGAGCAGCTGTGTTGCCCCCTGGAGGGGCTGTTTGTATCAAGCCGATTGAAGTGACGGCAACGGTTCATCCCTCGCGGGACAGCCATCGCCATACGCACCCGTCGCTTAACTCCATGCGTTCGGCCGGGTCAACCGTCTTGATCATCAATTGCAGGCATATCATCCATGTTTTTGCATGATTCTCGCCCGGGAGGCCCGATCTACTGCAAAAGAGGCGACCAGGCGGGGTCAGAGGCGTCAGTCGGGGTGGCGATGGCACGCTCGTTGAAACCGGCGATGTCGATCGAAACGAGACGCGAGGAGAAGCCGTTGCCGCGGGAATCGCGGGCGGCGGTTTCGCGGTAGAACATCAGCACGCGGCCATTGGGGGCCCAGGTCGGGCCTTCGCAGAAGAAGCTCTCGGAGAGGATGCGTTCGCCCGAGCCGTCGGGCCGCATGATGCCGATGGCGAAGGTGTCGCTGGATTGGCGGGTGAAGGCGATGAGGTCGCCGCGCGGGGACCAGACCGGAGTGGCGTAGCGGCCGCGGCCGAAGCTGATCCGCTTGGTGCTGCCGCCGCTGGCGTCCATCACGTAGAGTTGCTGGTCGCCGCCGCGGTCGGAGTTGAAGACGATCTGGGTGCCGTCGGGCGAGAAGCAGGGCGAGACGTCGATGGCGCCCGAGTCGGTGAGGCGCCTTGCGCCGCCGCCGAGGCCCACGAGGTAGATGTCGGAGCCGCTGTTGGTGGTTTGCGCCATGATGACGCTGTTGCCGTCAGGGGCGAAGCGGGGCGAGAGGGTGATGCCGGGGAAGTTGCCGAGCATCTGCTGGCGTCCGGTGCCGAGGTCGAACAGATAGACGCGCGGCTTGTCGTTGACATAGCTCATGAAGGCGATCTGGTCGCGCGTGGGGTGGAAGCGCGGCGTGAGGGCGAGAAAGCCGCCATCGGTGAGGAAGCGGTTGTTTTCGCCGTCCTGGTCCATGATCGACAGGCGCTTGACGCGGCGGTCACGCGGGCCGGAGCCGGCGATATAGACCACGCGGGTGTCGAAATAGCCCTTTTCGCCGAGCATGCGCTCGTAGATCACATCCGAGATGATGTGGGCGATGCGGCGCCAGTTGGAGAGCGTGGTGGTGTAGGCGGTGCCCTGGATCTGCAGGCCGGGCAGGACGTCCCACAGGCGGAATTCGACGCGGACCTTGTCGCCGCCCTGGCTGTCGATCTTGCCGGTGACGAGGGCCTGGGCGCCGATTGCCTTCCAGTTCTGGAAGTTGGGGCTGGGCGCATTGTCGGTTTTGCCGATGAAGGCGGCCGGGTCGATCGCACGGAACAGGCCGCAGCGGGCGAGGTTGTTGGTGATGACGCCGGCGATGTCGCGGCCGAGACGGTCGGTGTCACCGCCGGAGCCGACAAAGACGGGGATGGCGACCGGGATCGGGTCGGTGCGGGCGCGATCGACGTCGATCACCGCCGAGCCCGGGGCGTTGGCGGCCTGGGCCAGCGCGGGGCGGGTCCAGAGCGCGGGGGCGGCGAGGAGCGAGGTCGAGGCGGCGACGAGGCCGCGACGGCGGATCGGGGCAGAGAGGAAATCGGTCATCGGGATACGGCGTCCTTCGACATCTGGGTCACCTGGTGGGCAGGCAATAGCGCATTGTGCGGCGGAAGCGGAGAGGGGATTTCCGTCCGGGGTGGTCATGGGCGGAAGCGGACCTTGAGTTCGGCACCATCGAACAGCTTTTCCTTCGGTACCCTGAGCGGACCGACGCGAGGGCTGAGGGCGGCGCGGATAGCGCGTTCGGCGAAGGCACGGAAGATGGTGTCGCCCATTTTGCCGAGGTCGGCGTCATCGACCTTGGCGTCACGCACGGTGCCGTCGGCGGAGAGGCGCAGGATGAGGACGACGAGGAGCTTGTCGGCATCCTTCGCGCCGGCATCGTAGTTCCAGCCATCCCGCAATTGGTCGGCGATGGCGCCCTGCTGGCCCTGGGTGAGGGCGCCGGTGACGTCGCCAGTGCGGCTGCCGCCGGCGACGGGGCCGCCGCCTTGCTGCGGATTGGGGCGCGCGGTCGGAGCCTGGCGCTGGCGCAGGGTGGCGAGCGTCTTTTCGAGGGTGTTTTCGGCTTCCTTGCTGTCGGGTGCCGGATTTTTCGTGACGTTGGGCTGCGCGGTCTTGCTTGGCGGCGCGGGCGGTGGCGGCACCGGGGGGGGGGGCAAGGGGAGCGGCGGCGTCGGCGAGGGGGGCGACGGCGAGGCAGGGGCCG